>DASSIJ010000090.1:0-9599 GCA_035692045.1 Pseudolabrys sp.
AATATTATTTCAAGCTTCGAATTTGCTGCGTTTTGCAGCGAAATTGCCCCACCATCGCACGGACTGTTGCCTGCCATCGTCGGGATCGATCTGGGTGACGCTGGCCGCACGGGACCCGAGCAGGCATTCTCTCTGCGCTACTGAATGTCCAAACCCGCGCGATGACCATCGTATGCTACGATAATCAAATGCGGGATTTTGGAGAGTATTTGCGGGCCTATCGAGCCTATGTCTCGGCCAACCTTGGTTGGGGCAAAGCTCTGGGATTTGCACTTGCTTGGCTTGCTGGAATGTTTGCTCCGGTCGCAGCAAAAACTTTGGTGGAGTTGCCGAGTTGGCTGGTGATAACGTGGATGATCGGTTGGGCGTTGCTTGGCTATATTTTTGCGCCTTACGGAATGTGGAAACACCACCGCACTCAGATTGTGAGCTTGAGTCAGCCCGACCGCAAATAGTTACGAGCAGAAGGTCCGTGCTGAAATTGAAATGTCCGGCTAAGTGCCATAAGCGGACAGCGCGGCTACCCTTCAATATCCGCGCGGCGGTGGCGCTCTGTAGTAGCCCTGAGATCCATTGTAATAGGGGCCGCTGGAGCGCCCGAAAAAGCCACCGCCCCACTGGGGCTGGGCGTAGTAATTGTCGTACGCGTACCGGCCGGGACTCGCCTGACCGTAACGGGGTTCCTCCGACCTCGCGACCTTGTACTCGCCGCCCGGAGTAACGCCGGTCAGAACAACCTCGGTATTCTTCAAGCCAACCTTCTTCACCAGCGCAAAAAGCGTTGCGGCATTCTCACGCGAAATACGCACGCAACCATGCGAGGCGGGTCTGCCGAGAGACTTCGCCTCATAGGTGCCATGGATGGCATAACCATCCTTCCTGAAGAAAATAGAATGAGGCATCGGGGCGTTGTCCCACTCCTTGCTGTACCAGATTTCGTTCATGGAGGTGGCGGTATAGGTTCCTGCTGGAGTTGAGTATCCTGCTTGACCTGTTGATACCGGCCAAACGTATTTTTCCACCCCATCTAAAGAAACCGTCATTTTTTGTTTGGATTTGTCGATGTTGATAAGGATGGCGCCGTCTTGGGACTCGGACTTGGTGCCCTGAGTCTCGGAATTGGTGCCCTGGGTCGCGGAATTAGAGCCGACCTGCGCGCTCGCAGGAAAGGCGAGCATCATTGCCAAAACAGGGACGATCACCCGGCCGTAGAAATGGGTAGATGGTAATAATTCACACATCGCATCCTCCAGGCTTCCACGCGATATGAATTTATGAAGAAGCCAATCTTTAGGCGATTGGACTGAAGGGCAACTAGCCGAAGTAATGTCCGCTTTACCTCTGAAATCAGACATTCAGCGGATTGGTTTGCATTGATTTTGGCGGAACGACTAGGATCGGAAGGCGAACATAATCTGTAAAACTGACTGTAAAACCGGCCGCAAAATTTTTGCCAAGTGTTGGAGCGGGCGAAGGGAATCGAACCCTCGTATGCAGCTTGGGAAGCTGCCGTTCTACCATTGAACTACGCCCGCGAAATTCCAGAATAGCGAATGGCCTGTGCGCGCGGCAAGCGCGCTCTGCTTTGTCAGGCCTTGAAATGCTTGGAGAGCTTCAGGCTCTGCGCCTGGTAGTTCGAGCCGATGCCTTGACCGTATAACTTTTCGGGTTTTGCGAGCATCTTCTCGTAGACCAAACGGCCGACGATCTGCCCGTGTTCGAGGACGAACGGCACCTCGCGCGAACGCACTTCCAGCACCGCGCGCGCGCCCTTGCCGCCGGCGCCGGCATAGCCGAAGCCCGGATCGAAGAACCCGGCATAGTGCACGCGGAATTCGCCGACCAGAGGATCAAACGGCACCATCTCGGCTGCATAATCGGGCGGCACCTGGACCGCTTCCTTGGATGCGAGAATGTAGAATTCGTTGGGATCGAGGATCAGGCTCTTGTCAGGGCGCGCCTGCATCGGCTCCCAGAAATCGAGCACAGCATAGCCGGCGCGACGCTCCACATCGATCAGGCCGGTGTGTCGCTTCGCGCGATAGCCCACCAGGCCGCCGGGACCAAGACCTGAAAGGTCAACACTGACGGCAACGCCCTCACTCACATCGGCATTGTCGGCGTCGACCAGGCGCTCACGCGCATGCAAACCACGCAAGGCTTCCGCTCCAAGCAGGGCATGGCCGCGGCGGAAGCGAATTTGCGAAAGCCGCGAACCTTCACGGACCAGCACGGGAAACGTTCGCGGGCTGATTTCGGCATACAGAGGCCCGTGATACCCGGCCTCGATACGATCGAAGCCGCGCGTTTCGTCGGCAATCACGCGAGTGAATACGTCGAGCCGCCCGGTTGAACTTTTGGGATTGGCTGCGGCGGAAATCTCGTCCGGCAGGGCCAGGCTTTCCAGCAGCGGCACGATGTAGACGCAGCCGGTCTCCAGCACCGCGCCATCGGTGAGCGAAACCTCATGGAGCTTCAGCCCGTCGATGCGTTGGGCAACCGTGGTGCGACCGGGCAAAAAACTCGCACGAACGCGATAGGCGACCTCCCCGAGCCGCAGGTCGAGGCTCGCGGGCTGGATCTGATCCGGCACGAATTGGTTCTCGGACAAAATCCCGCCGGCGGCGGCGAGCGCCGCGATCATGCGGTCGGGTAAAATGCCCCTGTCATCGAGAGCGAAAGAAAGTGCCACGGCGTCCCTGTCTTGCAATTTCGCCGATCTAACCCGAGGACCACCTTGACGGGAAGCGCTGCCGCCCGCTACAAACATCTTATCCCGTGGTCATTTGAGCCGGCCGGCTTGCAGCCACGTTAAATAAATCGCTAAAAGGCCGGGGACGCGTGAGCCCGGCCGAGATATTTCTCCGGCCGGTTTTTTGTTGGCCACGCGCGAGGACCCCCCGCGCAAGGCTTCAAAGGAGGCCGCAATGCCCGCGTCGACCAAGAGCTATCGCCCGGAAACCCGGCTTGTGCATGCCGGCACGTTGCGCTCGCAATTCGGCGAGACCTCCGAGGCGTTATTCCTGACCCAAGGCTACGTCTATCCGACAGCGGAGGATTGCGAGGCGCGATTTTCCGGCAAGATCCCGGGATACGTCTATTCGCGTTACTCCAATCCGACCATGAACATGTTCGAGCAACGCATGGCGGCGTTCGAGGGAGCGGAAGCTGCGCGATCGACCGCTACGGGCATGGCGGCTGTGACCACCGCACTCATGGGTCTGGTAAGAGCCGGCGATCACGTGGTTGCCGCGAAGGCGCTGTTTGGTTCCTGCCGCTGGGTCATAGAGGAATGGCTGCCGCGTTTCGGGGTCACTTCCACGCTGGTGAACGGGACCGACCTCGATGCGTGGAAAAAAGCGGTGCAGAAAAACACCAAGGCCTTTTTTCTGGAATCGCCGACAAACCCGACGCTGGAGGTGATCGACATCGCAGCGGTCGCGGACATCGCGCACAATGCGGGCGCCAAGCTTGTGGTCGACAATGTCTTCGCCACACCGCTCTACCAGAGTCCGCTTACGCTCGGCGCAGACTGCGTGGTCTATTCGGCGACAAAACATATCGACGGCCAAGGCCGCATACTCGGTGGCATTATTCTCGGTTCCGAGAAATTGATCATGGATCACTATCACCAGGTTCTGCGGCAGACCGGGCCGTCGCTGTCGGCGTTCAATGCCTGGATTCTCCTGAAGGGTCTGGAAACCCTGCCGGTACGCGTGGAGCGACAGACCGCCAACGCCGGAGCAGTTGCCGAAGCGCTTGCAGGGCACAAGAAGCTCACGCGGATGATCTATCCGGGCCGGTCCGACCATCCGCAGGCCGAGATCATCAAAAAGCAGATGCGCGCCGGCTCGACGCTCTGCTCATTCGAGGTCAAAGGTGGAAAGGAAGGGGCTTTCCGCTTTCTCAATGCACTGCAGCTGATCGGGATCACCAACAACCTTGGCGATGCGAAAAGCCTGGTCACACATCCGACCACGACCACGCATCAGCGGCTTACGCCGGAGCAGCGTGCCGAACTCGGAATTGGTGATGGACTGATCAGGTTTTCTGCCGGCCTCGAACATGCCGATGACCTGACCGAGGATCTGCTGACGGCGCTGGATAAAGTCTGATGCCGCTCAGGGAATGAGGTGTGACGCGGCAGTCGCCGACATTATCGGCCGCTGCGCAGCCTCGGCGATGGCATTGCCGAGTCCCTTGGCCATGCAGGCATAGCTCCAGTCATTCATGTGCAGCCCGTCGGGCGACACGAACGTCTCGAATCCAAGATGATCGACTTCATGCCAGTGTCGCATCACATCGAAGCGGCGGAACAGATCGACGTCTTCTTTCTTGGCGGTGCTCGAAATCAGCGCAACCATCTTCTCGGCTTCGGGTTTGGCGATCACCTTCGGCGCGAATTGCGGATCGATCAGCACGACATCGGCGCCGATCGCCCGAATCTTGGCGAGACCGGCGCGGATCATCGCGCCGTGGCCGACCAGCTGGTGATTGCGAATGACCGAATTGGTGCCAAGCTGCCATAGCACCAGGTCGGGCTTGGCGGCGATCACCGCAGAATCAAACCGCGCGAGCATGTCGGGGACTTCTTCGCCGCCGACACCGCGATTGAGCATTGTGATCGACAATTTCGGAAAATGCTGATTGAGCTCGATCGTGAGCTGGCTTGGATAGCTCATCTTCGGCGAACTCGCACCCGCTCCTGCCGTTGACGAAGATCCGATTGCCACGATCGTGACCGGCTCTCCCAACATCAGTTTCTTTGCGAAGTGCGGAAGCGGATTGGCCAGCCGGATCAGATCGAGCGGCGCATCGCAAGCCGGCGCTGTATCAGCGCGTGCGGGAAACGCCGCCAGTCCCACGAGCAGCGCGGCGGCAGCAACTGATTTCGTTATCCGTTCGGGCCGGTGATCGCGCAACGGTGAATCCTCTCTGTTATCAACGGCTGCCGTTAACCGGCGGCTCTTCTGGTTTGGCCGCCGTGATCACGAGATCTGCCAGCAGCCGACCTATGCAATCATGGACCCGCTCGGCGATGTCAAGTTTTTTCGTCGCTGAATATAAATCGAACGTCCCGAGTTCACCCCATAATTTCATGATGCTGAAGCGATCGAACAACGGGATCTCATGCTGCAACGCAACCCAACGCATGTCTTCTGCATAGGTCCCAAGGGCAATCATCGACTCCGTCCGCGGGCTATATTGCGCGTTGATTAAAACGACATCAGCCCCCGCCGCATGCGCAATGTTTATGCCTTTGTCGAGCGCATGGCTGAATTGATCCGGATCGATCGCGAGCATCGCGTCCACAGTTCCGGTCTGCCAAACGAGAAGCGCGGGCTTGGTCGCACTCAACGCCGCCGGAAGCCCCTTAACCATCTCGGCGGCGGTTCGTTTTGCTTTAACGTCGGTTGTAACTTTGACCTCAACACCGTGCAGTTGTTGCGCAAGTGCCTGTTGCAGCCGCACCGGATAAGCGTTGCCCGCGCCATTCACGCCGTTGGCCGCACCGTTGGGTCCCGGCAACAGTTGTGAGGAACCGGCCCCCATCACCAATACAGTGAGATGCTTCGCGGCGATCGCGCGCGTGACCTGCGGCAACCGGAAACTTGATTCGAGGAGATTTTCTGCGACGCGGCATTCCGCCGGCTGCTCGGCCCATACAGGTCCGCTGCCCAGCATCAGCAACGCCAGCAATAGCAAGCGTTCCTTCATACGTCGCCCCCCGCATAACCCGGCTTCGCGGCGGGCGGGGCCGGTCCCCCACCCTGGCGTTCAGCCTGTCTATACCACGAAATGAGTGCCGCAACGGCCACCATAATTGCGATGCCAAGAAAGCTGACCACCACCTGGGTGAAAACGCGATTGGAAACCTCCGTAAAGACGAAGTGCCCGGCGAAGGACAGAAAGACGCCGATGCAAAATGTTTCAAGCGAATGCTGACCGCACACAATTGCCGGCCAGAAGATGCGTGACTTCAGGGCCGGCCAGTCGCGCGGCACGAAAGCGACCGTTATCACAGCCAGCGCGAGGAAATGTATGATGCGAAGGACATCGAGATTGGTCTTGTCGATTGGATAGATCGCCTCACCGACAAATTTCGGCACGAAAACCGCAAGCCTTGGAAAATACCAGGTCATTGCGATGGAGAAGGCGAATGCGAGATATGCAATGGCCAGACCGACCACCACCTTCGAATGGATCCAGCGCGACAGATTTTGCGCCCCGCCGAGCGCGCACCAGGCGCCGAACAAGAACAGCAATTGCCAGGCGAACGGATTGAAGACCCAGGTGCCGCTCGGATATGCCGGGATGTTCCACTCGAACACCCACATCAGCGCGTACAGCGTCGCCGACGCCAGCAGTGCGATCGACGGCGCGCGCAACAGCAGCCACAGCATTGGCGGAAACCATGCCAGCAACAGTATATAGAGTGGCAGTATGTCCATATTCACCGGTTTGAACTTCAGCAGCAGGGCCTGAAGGATGGTGACATCCGGATTTTTGAGGAAATCGAGTACGCCCATTTCCTCGGTGTAGAGAGGATTGTCGAAGCTGTTTGAGACGTACGCAATCTCGGCGAGGTAGATCGCCAGAAGGAACACATGCGCGATATAAATTTGCCATGCGCGCTTGAGCACCCGCGCGGAAGCGACAATAAAACCATGTTGCTGCATCGCGCGGCCATAGACAAAGGCCGCGGTATACCCGGATATGAAGACGAAAATCTCGGTAGCGTCGCTGAAGCCATAATTCCGGATGGTAATCCAACTGACCGCGTTCGACGGGATGTGATCGAGGAAAATCAGCCAGAGCGCGAGGCCGCGGAACAAATCAAGCCGGAGATCGCGTTCCGTCGGAACCGGTGCCATGTGCGGCTTTTCTTTCGTGCAGGCTTTCGGTCATAATCCCGGACATCAAGCAAATGGCAAGCCCCGGCCAAGGGAATTGTGCGGGATATAGATGTATCGCGCCGTAACCCGCAAGATCGAGGTCACCGTCACGCCCCGCTTTGTCTCGGAGCGGTCGTCGCCGAGCAATGGCTATTTTTTCTGGGCCTATACCATCAATATCGCCAATCTCGGTGTGGACACAGTTCAGCTCAAGACGCGGCATTGGCGCATCACCGACGCGCTCGGCCGCCTGCAGGAGGTCCGGGGTCCGGGTGTTGTCGGCGAGGAGCCCACGCTCAAGGCGGGGGAGTCGTTCGAATACACCAGCGGAGTCCCTCTGCCGACGCCATCGGGATTCATGGTCGGCACGTACGGCATGGTGACGGACACGGGCGAGCACTTCGACATCGAGATCCCGGCGTTTTCGCTCGACTCGTCCTACGCCACGCGAACCATCAACTAGGACTGGCGCCGACTTCGCCCGGCGCGAACTGATAGTGCGCACTGCAGAATTCGCAGGTGACGGAAATCTTGCCGTCCTCGACCATGTGGTCGCGATCGTCCTGCGAGAAACTCTTGAGCATCGCCTCGACATTGTCGCGCGAGCACGAGCATTCCGCACGCAACGGACTGGCGCGGAAGACACGCACGCCCGGCTCATGAAAAAGCCTGTAGACTAGCCGCTCGCTGGAAAGCGCTGGATCGATCAGCTCGATATCCTCGACGGTGGATATCAGGGCTTGGCCCTCGACCCAGGCGTCGTCCTCCTCGACGGTGTGAGGTTCGACACCTTCCGGCGCGTCGCCGGGATCAAGATCGGCGACTCGCGCGCGTTCGGGCGCTTTCGGCAGGAATTGCAGCATGATGCCGCCGGCGCGCCAGCGGTGAGTGGGACCATCCGCGCCGGCACGCAGTTCCTCCGCGACTGCCAGGCGCACCCGCGTCGGGATCTGCTCGGAACGGAGAAAATACTCGTGGGCCACGTCCTCGAGTGAGCTGCCTTCGAGCGCGACCAGCCCCTGATAGCGGTTCATGTCAGGACCCTGATCGATGGTCATCGCGAGATGACCTTTGCCGAGCAGCGCGCCGCTGTCCGTCTTGCCAGACGCAACTGCGGCAGCCAGGCGATCTTTATCGAAGCGGGCACAGGCTCGCACCTTGTCGGGGGCGGTGAAGTCAACAACAAGCATACGGACGGGCCCGTCGCTCTGCGTTTGCAGAATAAAGCGTCCGTCGATCTTCAAGGCCGAGCCGAGCATCGCCGTAAGCACCAGGGCTTCGCCAAGGAGCTTGGCGACCGGTTGCGGATAGGCGTGGCGGGCGAGGATCCCGTCCACGGCCGGACCCAGCCGCACGACGCGGCCGCGCAAGTCGAGCTTGGCCACCTCGAACGGCATGACGGTATCGTCCGCCGTGGTGGCCGCCGGTGCACGGGACGGAATGGCGATTTGCGGATTGGCTTGAGGATTGCTCATCGTCTTTATGTAGCGTTTAAACTCGAATTTTCGAGGGCGAACTCTCATTCCGTCATGCGTGCGAAAGCACGCCGTCCTTTGGACGGCTATGCCCGGCCATGACGAGGTCTACGACTGCGATCTCAGGTGTCGGCGTGCAGGCACCAGGCAAGCAGACCCTTTTGAGCATGCAGCCGATTTTCCGCCTCGTCGAACACGACCGATTGCGGCCCGTCGATCACCTCGTCTGTGACCTCCTCGCCGCGATGCGCCGGCAGGCAGTGCATGAACAGTGCATCGGGCCTGGCCTTCGCCATCAGGCTCGCATTGATCTGGTAGCGCTTGAGCACGTTGTGACGGTGCTTGCCGTCGCGGTCACCCATCGACACCCAGGTGTCGGTGACCACGCAATCGGCATCCTTGACCGCGGCCTCAGGATCATCGCCGATCATGATGGCGGCACCCGACGATTTCACCCAGTCCATCAGCCATTTCTTCGGCCGCAGCTCCGCCGGCGTCGCCACCCGCAACTGGAAGTCGAAGCGCTCGGCCGCATGCATCCAGCTCGCCAGCACGTTGTTGGAATCCCCGCTCCAGGCCACCGTGCGCCCGCGGATCGGCCCACGTTTTTCCTCGTAGGTCATGACATCGGCCAGCACCTGACAGGGATGCGACCGCCGCGTCAGCCCGTTGATCACCGGGATCGTCGCATGGCGTGCGAGCTCGGCCACGGCCTCATGATCGAGGATGCGGATCATGATTGCATCAACGTAACGCGACAGCACGCGCGCAGTGTCGGCGAGCGTCTCGCCGCGTCCCAGCTGCATTTCCTGCGCGGTCAGCAGGATCGCTTCGCCGCCAAGCTGCCTCATGGCAACATCGAACGAGACGCGTGTACGCGTTGAAGGCTTGTCGAACACCATCGCCAGTGTCTTTCCGGCGAGCGGCGACGCCATCTGACCCCGCGCGCGTGCCGCTTTCATCGCGCGGCTATTATCAATCAGCCCGGCAAGCACCGGCTTGGGAATGTCGGTGAGATCGAGGAAATGCCTGACACCATTTGCGGTCATGACGCCGCCTTGGTCGCACGCGCGTGCGTTTGCTCCAGGCGCGTGCATGCCCTGTCGATACATCCGAGCGCCTCGGCAATCTCCTTCTCGCCAATGATGAGTGGAGGCAACAGACGCACCACATTGTCGCCGGCGCCGACCGCGATCATCTTCTCGGCGCGCAGCTCGTCAATCATCTC
>DASSIJ010000091.1:0-5353 GCA_035692045.1 Pseudolabrys sp.
GATTTCCACACGCGGTGCCATTGAAGCCATGCCGCAGAACTGCGTGGTGGTCGCTGACGCCATGGGCGTGACCGGGGCGGGAATTTTTGGCGACATTTTGTGCATGCGCATGGTCAAACGCGGCGTCACCGCGCTGATCACTGACGGGGTGATGCGCGACAAGCACGGCGTCCTGGCGACCGGTCTTCCGGTCTGGTGTGCGGGCGTCGCCGCGCCTGCTTCGGTCAACCAGCTGACTTTCGTCGGCTGGAATGAGCCGATTGGGTGCGGGGGCTGCGCAATTTTCCCGGACGACATCGTTGTTGCGGACGACGACGGCGCGGTCGTGATCCCGAAGGATCTGGCAGACTTTGTGGCCTACGAGGGCGCTGAGCACGAGCTGCTCGAAAGCTGGCTGGTGCAGGAAGTAGAGAAGGGGGCAAAGTTGCCCGGCCTCTATCCGCCCAATGAAGAAAACAAAAAGCGTTACGAGGCCTGGAAGAAGACGCGGTGATGTTCTTCATCCTTTCGAAGAGCGTCGCCTTTCTGCTACTGCCTTCCAATTTTCTTATCGCTCTCGGCCTCGCCGGGGTGCTGCTCATGGCGACACGCTGGAGACGTGCCGGCGTCCGCATGGCGGGTACAAGCCTCGTTTTGCTGGCAATTTGTGGCCTCCTGCCAATAGGGGATCTGCTCATTCGTCCGCTCGAAAATCGCTTCCCGCAGTGGGACGTACACCGTGGCGCACCACACGGAATTATTGTCCTGGGAGGAAAGATCTCGTCAGGTCTTTCACGTGACTACGGGGAGCCTGTGGTCGTCAGTGACGGTGCGCGGATCGTGGCCATGCTGAAGCTTGCGCACGCCTATCCGGAAGCGCGCATCGTGTATTCAGGCGGCGATGCGAGCCTGTTTGGAAACCGGACACCGGAAGCCAGTTACGCTTCGTCTTTGCTCGATAGTTTCGGCGTTTCGCGCGAACGCGTGACGTTGGAATCACGTTCCCGCAACACTGCGGAGAACGCCGCCTTCTCGAAAGACTTGATAAAGCCGAAGGCCGGCGAACGGTGGCTTTTGGTGACCTCGGCGCAGCACATGCCGCGTGCCGTCGGCTGCTTTCGCGAAGTCGGGTTTCCGGTTGAGGCCTATCCGGTTGGCTGGCGCGTTGAAAAGCAAGGCAGTTTGCTGGACTTGAACACATTTTCCGAGCGGCTATCACGGCTCGACTCGGCGGCGTACGAATGGATTGGCTTGTTGGCCTATTGGACAACCGGCAAGATTTCGAAATTCCTGCCAGCGCCTTAACGGCGATCAATAAAGAGACGGACTAGCGTTTTCGAATCTTCCGGCAGAAAACGTCGTAGATCGCGCCTATGACGATTCGCGCCTCGTCGCTCGCCAATTTGTAGTAAATTGCCTTGCCGTCGCGCCGCGTAGAGACCAGCCCGTCGGCGCGGAGGCGCGCGAGCTGCTGCGACACGGTCGGCTGCCGCAGTCTGAGCAAATCTTCCAGCTCACTGACCGACTTCTCGCCCTCGGCGAGAATGCACAGGATCATCAGTCGACTTTCGTGAGCCAGCGCTTTTAGAAAATCACTCGCGCGCTTGGCATTGTCGACCATCCGGTCCAGTTCGCTCGAACGCGCGCGGCCTTCAAGGTGATGCAATTCCATAAGTACACCAACAATCGCCTTTGGATGCCGCTCGAATACAGACGATCAACCGGTCAGGTGCAACGACTTTTCTATCAGCCGCCCACGTTCTCCACCCGTTCCGGCCGCGTCCAGTTTCCTGATCAGCGCACCCAGCAAACCCCAGAAATGATCTTCACCAGGATAGCCGCGAATGCGTCCGATCTCTTGGCCCTTTTCAACTAGCACAAAAACAGGGGCGAGCCGTTCCGTTTCGAGAAAGGCCAAGTCAGACGGCAGAGTATGGTCAATGTTTACGCGGCGCAGGGGTGCGCGCTGACCCTCGACTGTTTTCGGGTAAATCGGTGCAATTTCACGGTCAAACGTTTCGCACCATACACAACCCGCCTGCTCAAACACGATAAGTTCCGCAGCTCGTGCGCTTGGTAACGCGGCGAAAACAGATATTGCGGCGACCAGCGCAATACGAGAAAAAAATTTCCGTGTTTGCGACTTGCAGACCAAGTTCATTCCTCAGCCGAATGGAGGATGGCAACGCACCCTGAACATACCACAAGAACGGGCAATACCGGAGAACTGGTGCCAAGTGTCAGGGCGTTGACCGATCGAAGTTCAACCGTAGCGGAACGCCAGCAAATTATCGAACGATCGCAGCTCAATCAAAACGCGATGAAGGAGATCAGTATCCCGGGCATTGATTGCCTTCGGGATCAGCATCAGACTTGCTTTGGCGCCATCGACCAGCCTGCGAAATTCGGGTGCAGCACGCACGGCCTCGCTGGCGATGCCGTTACAGCGGTCGAGCAGGGTGCCATAACTCGAAGCCTTGGTGGCGACGCCTGAACGTATCTCGGAGCTGCCCCAATCGAGCGTCCGGTCGTCATAGGCCATCAGCGCATCCATCATCCTGTTGGCGTCCCGCACGCAATCAGGCAGCACCACAACGCCACTTTGCTTGCGGAGGTCGTAGAGGTCACCGCGAACGGCGTCGAGCCCGCTGCGTGCGGCATCGAGCCGTCCGGTTTTGAGCATGATGTCGGCGCCGACCAGCCGTGCGCTAACGCTCGTAAACAGTTTGCCGTAAAGCGTGTTGTCGGCGAAAACGTCAGGCCGCTTGCCGGAAAAGCGCTCCGTGAACCTGGCCCAGGCATCGCGCAGGCGGTCCATTTCCAGCGAGGCGAGGTCAACATTGCCAGTCCGCAGGTAGCCGATTGCGACCCGGTTGTGGGCGCTCACTGTTTCGACCGCTGCGTTGAAATCGGTAAGGTCGTCGGCGCGAACGAGGCTGCCGGCCAGCAGAGCGCCGATCAGGCATGCGATACGGGCGACCCAGGGCAGCATCGACGTTCATCCAATTTTGACGTGAAAATCTATATACTTCTAAATATAGGCGGGGTGGCGTCGGCCGACGAGGCGAAGTTGGCCGCGTGGTTTATAAGTACTGATCATGATTGGACGGCGAAATCTGCTGGTTGGTGCAGCGTCTTTTGCGGCGTTTGTCGCTTCACGCGCGCGCGCGGAACAGCCGATCCTCACGGACGATGGCCTCTACAAGCAGCCCTGGTTTCTGGAAAGCTTTCTTGATCTTGGTGACGATCTCGAAGGGGCCGGCAAGGAGGGCAAGCGCTTTGTGGTCATGTGGGAACTCAAGGGCTGTCCCTATTGCAAGGAAACGCATTTCGTCAACTTCGCACAACCGCGAATAACGGATTATGTGAAGACGAACTTTGAAGTCCTGCAACTCAACATTATCGGATCGCGCAAGGTCACCGACTTCGACGGGACGGAGCTCTCTGAAAAGGAGCTGGCCGCAAAATACGGTGTGCGTTTCACGCCGACCTTTCAATTCTTTGGCGAAAATGCCGCAGTGCTCAAAACGTTGCCGCCGGCTAAACGTGAAGTGGCACGCTCTCCCGGCTATATGCTTCCCGAAGACTTCCTCGCCATGTTTCGTTACGTGCGGGAAAAAGCCTATGAGAGCAAAAGCTTTCGTGACTATCTGAAAGCGATGCCGAGCTGAAGATTTCCAGACGGGGTGAACCGGACGAATATTCTTTTTTCTGAATATGATTTGAACAAGCAGCTGACCATGTCTATGGTCGGCGTGACGGGACCTCGTTCCGCTCCAAGATGATCATTCGGGAGGATTTATCCATGCGACCACTATCTCGTCGCGATGCCTTGGCACTCGGTGTGTCGGGCGCGGCGCTCACATTCATCGGGCTCGATGAGCGCGCGTCCGCAGCAGCGAAGGAGGCGGCCGACCAGATCGCCAAATTCACCGGGGGCAAGACCGCGACGGACGGCAAGATCTCGATTGAATTGCCCGAGATCGCCGAGAACGGCAACACCGTTCCACTGTCTGTTTCCGTTGATGCGCCAATGGCTGCCGACAACTACGTCAGCGAAATTCTTGTCGTCGCCGAGGGCAATCCTAATCCGGGTGTGGCCACATTCCATTTCTCGCCGATGTCTGCCAAGGCAGAGGCGTCCACGCGCATCCGTCTCGCCACAACCCAGAACATCATCGCAGTCGCAAAGACGAGCAAAGGCGAGTTCTTCACCGGTCAGAAACTTGTGAAAGTCACCATTGGCGGCTGCGGCGGCTAATCCGGCAACAATAAGGGTTCAAGGAGACAATCATGGCGGAAAAGCCACGCCTCAAGCTTCCCAAGGAAGCCAACAAAGGCGATGTCATCGAAATCAAGACGCTGTTGGCGCATCTCATGGAATCTGGTCAGCGCAAGGATAAGGATGGCAAGACGATTCCCCGCAAAATCATCAACAAGTTTGCCTGCGAGTTCAACGGCAAGCCGGTGTTTGCGGTCGATCTCGAACCGGCAATCGCGGCCAATCCCTACATGCAGTTTCATGCCAAGGTCCAAGAAAGCGGTACGTTCAAATTCACATGGACCGACGACGACGGTACGGTTACGACGGCAGAAGAAAATATCACCGTGAGCTGATGCACTCGGAGGGGCCACGGTAGCGCATAACAAAAAATTCGTTGGGAGGATCGGATGACGCGTGGCGGGATTCTGGCGAGCGGTACAGCCGCCGTCTTGTTCGTGGTTGGCGCTCTCGTCAGCGCGGGCCGATCAGACGCCGATGCGCAGGCCAAGAAGGAAGCGCCACTCGAAACCAAAGGCGATGCGTCGGTGCGGCCATGGAAGCGTTATGCCGGGTGGCCCGCACGTGATGGATCCAAGTTCAACACGCTGGGGCAGGTGTCATCACCGCCAGCGGCAAGCGCGCCGCGCAAGCTCGCCGGTCCGATCACGGGCGACGCCGCCAAAGGCGCCGAGCTCGTGGCCGATCGAAACCGGGGAGGCTCATGCCTTGCTTGCCATGTCATGGGCCCGGCCGGCGGAGCCAATCTCCCGGGCAATGTCGGTCCCGATCTTTCGGAGATCGGCAATGCAGGCCGTGAGGATGAATACCTCTTCAACTACATTTACGACCCGCGGGTTTACAATCCGGAGACGGTGATGCCGCCCTGGGGCGGACACGGCTTGTTCAATGATCAGGAAATCAACGACATGGTTGCTTTCCTGAAGATGTTGAAGTCGCCCGCCCCTTTCAAGACCCAGCTCGATAACCCCGAAAAGCGTCCGGCGCCGGTCGAGAAACGCGAAAATCTCGACCCGATCGAAAATCCCGGCATGTGGGCGGTCGACCGGGCGCAGGAGCTCTGGAAACAGAAAAACGCAAGCGGATTTTCCT
>DASSIJ010000092.1:0-9912 GCA_035692045.1 Pseudolabrys sp.
GCTGCACCGATCGACACGACCAGCGCGCCACTGCCCAGCAGCATCGAGCGGCGGGTGAATGCGGAGGTTTGTTCTAGTTTTGTCATGGCACTCTCCCTCAACCCATCATCGTCGCGGCGCGCTTGACCGCTTTGAGAATACTGATGTGCGTACCGCAGCGGCACTTCAAACCCGAGAGCGCGTCCTTGATTTCGGCCTCGCTCGGGTTCTTTTTGTCGCGCAGGAATGCTGCCGCAGTCATCAGCCAGCCGTTGATGCAGTAGCCGCATTGCGGCACCTGCTCCTCGACATAGGCGGTCTGCAATGGATGTGGTTTTTCAGGAGTGCCAAGACCCGCAAGCGTGGTGATCTTGGCGTCACCGACCGTCGAGATTGCGGTGACGCAGGAGCGTATCGGCTGGCCATCGAGATGCACGGTGCAGGCGCCGCACTGCGCCAGCCCGCAACCGAAATGAGGATTATTGAGCCCCAGGTCGTCGCGCAGTGCATAGAGCAACGGCATATCGGGATCGGCGTCGATCGTGTGGGATTTGCCGTTGACAGCAATGGTAAAGCGTTGGGTCATAGCGTTCAGCTCCCTGAACCAGATTATGGGGGCCAGAGGCTTACGGCCGACCGCCCCGCTGCGGATGCGCCTTGTGCGGACGCTTGCGGGCCAGAGGCTAGTCCCGCAAACTGGTCTTGGGAACGCCCGTGGCGATAAAATTGATGTTATGATCCAAGGAATAAGGGTCCGGTCAGAGGCCTAAGGAACTGCAGGGAGGAACTTCGCCATGCGCATCGTCATGTCCGGGAAGGTCGCTGTCGGCATAATTGCAGCCGCCGTGATCTGTGCGGCCCTCTCCGCTCCCGCGATCGCTCAGGAAAAAGTCTGGAAGCACGGCTTGATCAACGCCAAGAGCGATGCCGGCATCTTTCTGATGGTATCGACGCGCGACTTTGCCAAGAAGCAGGGCCTCAAGATCGAAATTTCCCAGTTCAAGGATGATCAACTGGCGCTGAAGGCACTGATCGCCGGTGAACTCGACAGTTTCGAGGGAGGGCCGCAGGGCGTCTTTGCCGCCGATTCAAAGGGCGGCGACGTCAAGCTGCTCGGCTGTCATTGGGTGGTCGTCCCGCATGGCATCTATGCGAATGAGAAGATCACCAAGGTCGAAGACCTCAAAGGCAAGCAGATCGCGGTATCAGCGCCGAACTCCATGCCCGACATGCTGGCGCGTTCGGCGCTGGCGAAATTCGGGGTTGCCGATACCGAGGTGAAGCTCGCCGCGGTGGGGGGCGATAACGACCGCTACCAGGCACTGATCGGCGGCGTTGTCGACGCAGCAGTTGTGTCGAATGAGTATCAGCCCGTCGCACCGAAGAATATTCATCTCCTGGTGGCCGGCCGCGATGCTGTTCCGAACTTTCTGCGCGTGTGTATGGTATCCACCGAGAAAAAACTGGCGGAGCGGGGCGACGATGCCGTGAAGTTTCTCGCAGCGGAAATGAGCGCGCTGCGTTATGCACTCTCGCACCGGGATGAGACGATCGCGCTGACACGCGAGCTCACGCATGCGAAAGCGGACGATCCGCGTCCCGCGTTTGTCTATGACGACGCCATTCAGTACCATGCCGTTGATCCGACGCTGCCGCTGCCGGCGGAGAAGATTCAATGGATTCAAGAGCAGATGGTGAAGGCGGGCAGGCTGAAGGCGCCGCTCGATCTGAAGACCGTCACCGCGCCTGAGTACCGCGAAAAGGCACTTCAGGTCCTGGGTCACTGATTGAACTACAATTCGGAGAATTGAATGGGTGAGGTGACTTTCCTCGACGTGTCCAAACGTTTTTCGCTGCGCGTGGACGGCGAGGTCCATTACGTTCAGGCACTCGACCGTGTGAGCTTTAGCGTCAGGGATGGCGAGATCGTTGCGCTGATCGGGCCTTCCGGCTGCGGCAAAACGACGGCACTCCGCGTGGCCATGGGCCTGGATGCCTCGAGCGCCGGCCGGGTCACCGTGGATGGGCGCGAAGTCCATGGATGCGGCCACGATCGCGGGATGGTGTTCCAGCACGCCGAACTGCTGCCGTGGCTCTCTGCGCGGCAGAACGTGATGTTCGGCCTGGAGATGAAAGGCATGCGCGGGACCGAATTGCGCGAGACAGCAGAAAAATATCTGGATCTTGTCGGGCTCAAGGGGTCGCAAAACCGGCGTCCGCATCAGCTTTCCGGCGGGATGAAACAGCGCGTTGGCATCGCACGCGCGCTGGCCATCGACCCGAAGGTCCTGTTGATGGATGAGCCATTCGGCGCCCTCGATGCGCAAACGCGCGAGTCGCTTCAGGCCGAACTGCTTGATTTACACGGGCGTACGCAAAAAACCATTCTGTTTGTCACCCATGATCTCGACGAGGCCGTGCTGATTGCCGACCGTATTGTGGTTATGAAAAATGGCCGCGTGCAGGAGATCATGGAGGTTCCGCTCAAACGTCCGCGCCCTGACCTTGGCGTGGTGCGCGGTACGCCGGAATTTGCCGAGACGCGCTACAGGGTCTGGCGCGCGATACACGATGACGTAACGGTACACTGATGGTCGACATCGCGAACAGGCAGGAAAAGGCCGCTGCTGCGCCGCAAGCGCAATCAGCTGAGCGCAAGCCGCTGCCTCGCTGGGTGATTACGCTCGCATCGATCACGATCCTGTTGATCCTGTGGGAAATATTCGGCCGCCGCATCAATCCTGTATTCGGGTCCTATCCGTCCGCGATAGCCGTCGCATTTTGGGAACTGGCGGTCAGCGGCCAATTGTGGTCGGCGCTCTATGACTCCCTGCGGCCCTTTTTGCTTGGCTACGCCCTGGCGATCCTGATTGGCGTGCCGCTTGGCTTGTTGATTGGGGGATTCCGTGTGGCCGAGGCCGCGCTCGGTATCTACGTCACCGCCGGCTATGCGATGCCGCTGGTGGCACTGGTGCCCTTGCTGATCCTGTGGCTCGGGCTTGGTTTCGCCGTCAAAGTCTCGGTGGTTTTCCTGATGGCTTTGTTCCCGATCTGCATCAACACCTGGCTCGGCGTTGTCGCCGTGCCAAAGACGCTGATCGAGGTGGGAAAATCCTTTGTGGCGCCCGACCTGGTGATCCTGCGCCGTATCGTGCTGCCGGCGACGCTGCCCTACATCATGGCCGGCGTGCGCCTTGCCGTTGGGCGCGCGGTCGTAGCAATGGTCATTGCGGAATTCTTCACGACGATTTCCGGCCTCGGCGCCGTCATTATCAATTCCGCCAACAATTTCGATACGGCGACCATGTTCGTCCCGATCATCATCCTGATGTTGATGGCCGTCGGCCTCAACTGGTTGATCGGGTGGGTCGAGCGGCGCGTTGCGCCCTGGCAGGCGGAAATCGCAGGCCGGGATCGAGAATAGGTCAAGCCAGCGCTTCAATCGCCTTAAACAAATCGCGCACCTGCCGCTCCGCAATATTCCGTGTGATGAACACCACGCGGCTTTTCCGGTTTTCATCCGGCCAGCTTTCCAGCTCGACTGGCGGATGCGCGAGGTGTTGCACGAACTGCACCACCACCGGCCCTTTGCAGCCATCGACATCAAGGAAGCCCTTCACGCGCAGCAGATCCGGCCCGCGCAATTGCATCAGGGTATCCATCGACCGCGCAAACACGGCCCATGGCATTGGTTTGTCGTGAGTGAGCACAAAGCTGCCGATGCCGTCGCTATGCGTGGTCTCCGCGACAAAGGCATTGCGCTGATCGCGTGCCGGCTCGGTCAAGCGGCCGGGATCTATCTCGCCATTGACGGCTTCATGAATCTCGGCGCGTGGATTGAGTGCACGTAATTGTCCGCTCAGCGCCGCGCTTGCGCCTTCCCCCGCGATATCGGTTTTGGTGATGACCAGACGATCGGCAAGAATAGTCTGCTTGCGTGCTTCGGTTGACCAGCCCAGCGTGTCGCCACCCGTTTCCGCGTCGACCACGGTCACCACGGCCTCAACATGGAACGCACTGCCGAGCGCGCGGTCGGTGGCAAATGTCTGCAGGATCGGGCTTGGATCGGCGAGCCCGCTGGTTTCGATCACGATGCGACGGAAGTCAGGCAGCTCGCCGCGCTCCCGCTCAACGACCATGCGGCGCAAGGCCTGCTGCAGGTCAGTGCGGGTAATGCAGCAAAGGCAGCCATTGCCGAGCAGCACGGTTTCGTCAGCGCTGGATCGCACCAGTGCATCGTCGATGCCGGTTGCGCCGAATTCGTTGACGACAACCGCTGTGCCCTGTCCCTCCGGTGTTGCCAGGAAGTGCCTGAGCAGCGTGGTTTTGCCGGCACCGAGGAACCCGGTGATCACGATCACGGGTATGCGGGGCCCGCGCTCGCGTTTGAGCCTGCGTCCGAAACGTCCGGCGGCGGGTGAGGGAAAAAGCTCGTTCAGAAATCCATCTCCAGCGTATAGAGACCGCCGGTGTGGCGGTCGACGGTGTAAACGATCTGGCGTTCATCTACGAAGACATCGTTGAGTTGTACCGCGCCGGCCGGCGTGCCTTTCGGTGGCGGCGGCACGAAGGCGCCGACTTCCTTTGGCTGGTACGCATTGGAAATGTCGTATGCGCGCAAGCCCCCGTTGAAGAACGTGCCGAGCACGATCTGGTCCGATTGCCACGCCGTCGGCAAGGCCACATTCTCGTGGATATTGTGCGCGCCGAAGCGGCCGCCGCGGTTGGCATAAGCATCGATAGGAGGCATCGGGCAGGTGGCGATCGGAACGAGATTTTTCTCGTCGCGAGCGTCCAGGATCCAGATCAACTTCGGCCAGTCTTTGCCGGCGTTCTCAGTGGATTCGTCAGTCACGAGCATCAGTCCACGGTCGAACAATGGAACCGCCGTATGCATGAAGCCGGTATAGGGCGGAGAATTTGTCCAGTGCGAGATGACCTTCGGACTGGCTTTGTCCTTGATGTCCATGACGAACATGCCGCCGTCGATGTAGCAGAGATAGAGCCGGTCCGGCCGCTGCGGATAGACATTGGTATTGTGCGCACGATAGCCCTTGTCGAGCGGATGGCGCGGCGGTGGAGCAACATTGTCGGTGGCGCTCGTTCCCGGCATCCACCAGCGGCCGACCTCGACCGGTTTCGAAGGGTTGCGCACGTCGATGCAGCGATAGAACTGATCGTCGTTAGGGTGACTCGGCTTGAAGTCGGGTGAGCCCGAAGCCATGTGCACGTATTCGCCGTCGCAAAACCACAATTGGTGTACGCCGCGCGACGTCGGTCCGGAGCAATCGAAAAACGAAATTGACCGCGGCTTTTCCGGCACCGACACGTCGAACAGTTCGAGCCCGGCGGGCTTCTGTCCGACTTTCTGCGTCTGATAGGCGACTGCAAGGATGTCGCCGGTCATCTCCAGCGAGTTCGAACGCATATGGGCCTGCGGCAGGTCAGTCTGCACCACCACTTTCGGCTTGCTCGGATCGGAGACGTCGACGGCCGTGAAATTTTTCGGCGCGCTTTCGTGCGCCAGCCAAATGATGCGTCGTCCGTCCTTGGCGATTTGCACCGCCATGCCTTCGCCCATGCCGCCGAAGCCGCCGAGGTCGTTCTGCGCAAGCAATTTGAAATTCCAGGTTACCGGCTGACCGGATTGGCTGAGCGGATTGGTGGCGGCGGGCATCGATGTCTCCAGTACTGGCTTGTCGTGGAAAGGCCGGCGCTTTCCGCGCCGGCCTTGAGGTTGATGGATGAGCGTTAGGCGCTTGCCTGCTTGAGGAAGTCGGTACGCAGTACTTTGTCCCAGTCGGGGATAGCCTTGATCTTGTTTTCCCTGAGCAGGATTTCGGCCTGCGCCTGCATATAGGGCTTGAGGTCGCTCGGCCAGCCGGGCTGCACCTCGACGCGCGCGAGCGCCTTTGTGAAGGTGGCCTTCGACATCGTGTAGCCCTTCGAGGTGTAGAATGAGTAGATGACGTCCGCCACCTTGTCGGGCTTGCTCTTGAAATCCTTCGCGACTTCGAGCCATGCCTTCAGGTAAGCGACGACGGTCTGCGGGCTCTTCTCGACGAACTCGGGTGTCGCAGCCATGAACACCGGCAACTTATCGAAAGAGTCGAACTCGGAGATCGTGACAGCGAGACCGTCGTCCTCGGCGATCGCGTTGTAGGGTTCGACATTGCACATGGCATCGACCGTCTTGGCCGCCATTGCAGCCACCATGTCGTCGACGTTCATCCGGATTTCCTGATAGTCGCCCTTTTTCAGGCCGGCCTTGGTTGCGATTTGGTCGACGAAGATGTTTCCAGTGGATGAACCGGTCTGGTTGGCGACCTTCAGCCCTTTTAGTTGCTCGACCTTGGTGATGCCGAGATCCTTGCGCGCCATCACGCGCGCGGTCTTGCCGACATATTCGATCATGGCGATGGCGACCATGCCGCCTTTGTCATGGCCGAGCGCCAGCGACGGCCCCGCATAGGTGCCCATGTCCACCTGCCTCGCCACCATCTGCTGCATCGTGAGATTGCCCGACGGCACAGCGAATTCCTCGAACTTGACGCCGTGTTTTTCAAGCAGGCCGGAACGCAGCAAATAGTAAGTTGGCATGCCCCACATGTTGGTCTGGTACCCCTGCCGCACTGTTTCCAGCGCGAGCGCGGGGCGCACGCCCATCCCGACCGCCAGCAAACCGGCACCGGTCGACATCAGGCATTGCCGGCGGGTTATTCCCTTGTGCGCAATCGTCATTGTTCATCCTCCCTGCGAGTTTGACTTGCCGTTAGCGGGCTTGGCTGTGTCGCTGGCATTCACATCGTGGCCAAGATGGCGCAGCAACTCCTTTTGGCATTCCACGAATTCTACGCTGAGCGGGTCGCGTGGCCGGGGCAGGTCGATCTTCATCTCGGCCTTCACAGTGCCGGGATGTGGCGACATTACGATTACACGATCCGCCAGGTAGACTGCTTCCGCGACGTTGTGCGTCACGTAGATAACCGTCTTGCGGGTTTCCCGCCATACATCGGCTAGCAGGCGCTGCATATCGTCGCGCGTGAGAGCGTCGAGTGCCGCGAACGGCTCGTCCATCAAAAGTACCGAGGGATTGTATGCCAGCGCACGGGCGATGGCGACCCGCTGCTGCATGCCCCCGGACAGATGGTGCGGGAACGAGCCGGTGAACTTCTCGAGCTTAACGAGGCGCAATTGTTCGCGCGCAATCTTGTCACGCTCCGGCTTGGGCACGCCTTTCATTTCCAGCCCGAACGAGACATTCCCGAGCGCGGTGCGCCACGGGAAAAGCTGGGCAAAATCCTGAAATACCACGCCGCGATCCATGCCGTGGCCGGTCACCGCCTTTCCGCCGATGCGGATCTCGCCCGACGCCGGCGTCAGGAACCCGGCAATGATGTTGAGCAGCGTGGACTTACCGCAGCCGGACGGTCCGACGATGCACAGAAATTCGGAAGCGTCGATGTCGATGCTGACGTTCTTGACACCGGGCACCTTGCCGCCCGGCGTATCGTAGATGAGAGTGACGTCGCGGATCGCGATCGGTTGCATGGCTTACCCTTTGGCCGCGCGCGTCATGCCCCAGCGCTGGACTGTCGCCTTTTCGACCGAGCCGAACACCAGGCGCTCGAACAGGTAGCCAATACAGCCGATGACGATCAATGCTGCCAACATGGTATCCGTGTTGAGGAATTCCTTGGCGTCGAAGATGACCCATCCGAGCCCCCAGTCGGATGCTGCGATCATTTCGGCGCCGACCACCGCGATCCACGCGCGCAAAAACGCCTGTCTCAAGCCGGTGATAATAAAGGGCGAGGCACCCGGGATGATCACCTTCCAGAACAACTTTTGCTCGTCGGCTCCCATTGCGCCGGCCGCGCGTAGCCAAAGCGGATTGACCGAGCGCACGCCCGACCAGGTGTTGAACACCATGGGAAAGGTCGCGGCGTAGAATACGATCAGCACTGTGGTCAAATTGCCGATTCCGAACCAGAGCATGAACAGCGGCACCAGTGCGAACGAGGGAATCGGCATGAGGGCGCTCACCAGTGGCAGGAAAAAATGCTCGACGCGCGGAAATCGCGCCATCAGGATGCCGAGCGGGATGCCGACAACCACCGCCAGACAGAAACCGAACAGCACGCGGTACAAGGTGAACGCCGCATGTAGGATCATGCTGCCGTCGGCGAGGCTCGCGAACAGCGCCCGTGCGACATTGGCCAGCGTGGGCAACAGCGCCGGTGCAAAATATCCGCTGCGCGCCAGCGCCTCATAGGCTGCCGCCGCCACGGTGAGCGTGATGGCGGCGCGCACGGCCGAACGGAGGTTTTGCCGATTGTCGGTCATGAGGCGATCATTCCCCAGCGCACGACCGTGTAATTCTCGATTTTGCGGAATACGAATTTTTCCAGCGCCAGTCCTATGATGGCGATCACGACGATGCCGGCCATCATGACGTCAGTGTTGAGGAACTTGCGTGCGCCGAAGATCATCCAGCCGAGGCCCCAGGGCACGGCCGCCAGCATCTCCACCGCTACCAAAATGCGCCAGGCCTGCGCCAGGCCGAGACGCATCCCGGTCAGGATGTAGGGCAGCGCGCCTGGCAGGATGACGTGGCGGAACA
This sequence comes from Pseudolabrys sp., assembly GCA_035692045.1. Classification (GTDB taxonomy): domain Bacteria; phylum Pseudomonadota; class Alphaproteobacteria; order Rhizobiales; family Xanthobacteraceae; genus Pseudolabrys. The sequence goes on from DASSIJ010000092.1 coordinate 8,603, forward strand.
GCCGGCGGTCATCGGCACCCATCGATTGCGCCGAACGTATCCAGATTTCCTTGACCGCCTTCACGCCGGTCCAGCTGTTGAAGATGATCGGGAACGCCGATACGAAGCCAACCAGAAGCACAGACGACAAATTTCCGAGCCCGAACCAGAGCAGAAAGAGCGGCGCGTAGGCGAGGCCGGGGATCGGCGCGCAAATGCTCACCAGGGGCAGAAAGATATCTTCGGCGCGGCGCGAACGGGCCATGAGCACCCCGATGGTGACGCCAAAGATGCCGGCGAGTGCAAAGCCTGAGAGCAGGCGGATGATGGTGTCGATAGCGTGGTGCGGAAGGATGCCGGATATCGTGAGCTGCACGAAGGAGGATGCCACGTCCTCGAGCGTCGGAAACAGCCGGCGCGGGAAGACGCCGGCGAGCGCGATGATTTCCCAGATGCCGCCCACGACCGCGAAAGGAAAGATGTTGCGGACAATCAGCCGCAGCCGCTCGCGTCCGGCGCTCTCCGCCCGTTCCGGCGCGGATACCGCTATGGTGGTGGCATCCTGCATGAGGTAAGCGGGCGTCCTCCCGGATTATTTGCACCAACGGGGCTCTTGTTCTGGCCCGTTGCGGCGGTTTTTGTTGTCGTTGGGTGCACAATAGTGCGGCGGGCGCGGTCCCTACAAGCAGGCGATTTGCTCCGCCGTGCCGCCTCTGGCGGATTTTACGCAGAACGGCTAAAGCGCGTCCCAAGTCCGCTCTTGTTGCGGCAGACCTTCAACGGGAGAGTTTCGTGATGTCGAAGAATGCACAAAAGATCGGCTGGATCGGCGCTGGACGCATGGGGACACCCATGGCGGAACGCCTGCTCAAAGCCGGCCACGATGTGACCATCTGGAACCGCACGCGCGCGAAAGCCGAGCCGCTTGCGGCCAAGGGCGGCAAACTGGTCGACAAGCCGGTCGAGCTGGCTGACTGCGATGTAGTGTTCGCCATCGTCTCCACGGGCAAGGACGTTGAAGAAGTTGTTTTCGGCAAGGACGGTCTGCTCAGCGGCGCCAAGAAGCCGAAGATGCTTGTCGACTGCTCGTCGATTTCAGTCGAGGAATCCGCCGCTATCCGCAAACGTTTGACCGAGAAGGGCGTGAGCTTCCTGGCAGCGCCGGTGTCAGGCAATGCCAAGGTGATCAAGGCCGGCAAGCTATCGTCGGTGGTATCCGGACCCGAAGCCGACGCCAAGATAGCGATGCCGCTGATCGAAGTTTTCGCACCGCAGGGCGTATCGTACGTAGGCGATGGCGAGCTCGCGCGCATCTGCAAGATCGCACACAA
>DASSIJ010000093.1:0-2000 GCA_035692045.1 Pseudolabrys sp.
ATCGCCCTGAGCCGATGCGCACGTCGCAGCGGAATTTGCACCATCAGCTATTGCGTTCCGGGGTATTGATTACTCGGTCAAGCCACGCCGGAATGCCCGTGCGAGATTGGCACCGTAGTTTCGTCTGGGACTCATGAAGAATTCATTGCCGGCTGCTGCGCACGCGCCGCTACGGGTCGCGTCGCCGCAGCGCCGCCGAGCAGGGAAATGAAATTCGCGCCACCCCGTTGGAGGTTTGTGCACGAGAGCCGAGGGGCCATTACGTCCGGATATGATTTTCGGAAGGCACAGGATGTCAAAGTGACAGGTACGCTAATTTTGCCTTCGTAGAACCCGAACGAGAATACGGGCCTGCTCCATTTGGCCGGCATAGCGCTTGCACCATCTGCTAAGCCCGAGACGAACTCGAAGCGGCTTGATGTCTTTTTCTTTGGCAGCAATCTCTTCCTCGGTGATGGGCGGTTGAATAAGCCTCCGGAGCGCCAGCGCGCGAAAGCTATCCGCATCCGGCGCTAGACGCTGGCAGGGGACGGAAGCAAGTCTGGCAAAGGCGATCATTTCAGCAAAGGTTGCGCGACCAGGCTGTGTGTCCTGCGCCGTGACTGCAGCACCGCCAACCGCGAAATAGACCAAGACGACCTGACCTAGCGCCCGCCAGGTAGGTGAAGTCATCGACATGTCCTCGAAACTAGCTGCAAATATGCCAAGGCTCTCGAACCGAGACCTGCTGAGGCCAGAACGTTTTTCATCTGCGCCAGGAACGCCGTGTAGACTCCGGCGATCAATCGATAGATCGCGGAGTGGTCGAAGCAGCGCAGAACCCACTTGGCGGGCAAGGCAACATCATCGACACAATTATGGTCAACTGTTGATCCTTAATGCCGGCGGCGGATATGATGTCCTGCTCGCTGGGATGGAACGGATATCCGTTGATTTGGGGCAGTTCGTGTTGACGGGTGAGCCCGTCGCGGTCATGGGCGACGGAGCCCAATCGGCTGTTGCCAAAGCGGGCGGTGTAAGCCAACCCGTACTATATGTGGAGTTCCGCAAAGACGGGGTACCCGTCGATCCAGGGCCCATGGTGGGCCGTAAACGAAGGCCAGAAGGTTCGCGGATGATGATGCGCAAAACTTCCCTGCTTCTCCTCGGTGCGGCGGCCGGCGTAGCCGTGACGCTGATCGCAACTTCGCCCCGCATCGTGCTCGATGGGGCACGCGCACAAGCGGCCGCCGCCGATACCTACCGGCAGTTGAGCCTGTTCGGCGACGTCTTCGAACGGGTGCGGGCGGATTATGTGGAGAAACCCGACGACAGCAAGCTGATCGAATCGGCGATCAACGGCATGCTGGCCGGGCTCGATCCGCATTCGAGCTACATGGATTCCAAGAGCTTCCGCGACATGCAGGTGCAGACTCGCGGCGAGTTCGGCGGTCTCGGCATCGAGGTGACCATGGAGGACGGCCTGATCAAGGTCGTCGCCCCGATCGACGAGACGCCGGCTGCCAAGGCCGGCATCATGGCCAACGACATCATCACGCACCTCGACGACGAGCCGGTGCAGGGGCTCACGCTCAACCAGGCGGTTGAGAAGATGCGCGGGCCGGAGAACTCCAAGATCAAGCTCAAGATCATGCGCAAGGGCCAGGAGAAGCCGCTCGAGGTCAGCATCACCCGTGCGCGCATCCAGGTCCGCTCGGTGCGTTCGCGGCTCGAAGGCGACGACGTCGGCTTTATCCGCATCACCCAGTTCAACGAGCAGACCACCGAAGGCCTGAAGAAGGCGATCACCGACCTTTCCGCCCAGGCCGGCGACAAGCTCAAGGGCTACGTCATAGACCTGCGCAACAATCCCGGCGGATTGCTCGATCAGGCGATCTCTGTCTCCGACGCCTTCCTGGAGAAGGGCGAGATCGTATCGACGCGCGGGCGCAACGCGGAGGAGACCCAGCGTTTCAACGCCCGCGCGGGGGACCTCACCAAGACCAAACCCGTCATCGTGT
>DASSIJ010000094.1:0-3877 GCA_035692045.1 Pseudolabrys sp.
CCGCCACTTGAATCCGATCCGGCGATAGTGACGGCGATAGCGGTCATGATTGCTTTCGTTGCTTGAGTGCGCTGTCGACGACCGCACGCAGCTCTCCGGCCGCCTTTTGCGGATCAGCTGCGAGCGACAAAGCAGAGATCACGGCGACACCATCGGCGCCAGCAGCAATGACATCGGCTGCGTTGTCGGCGTTAATTCCCGCGATCGCGCATATGGGGTAGTCCGGTTCACGCGCACGGATCGCATCGGCAATCGCGCGCAGTCCACCTATGCCGATCGGCGCGGTGGTATTGTCTTTCGAAGTCGTACCGTAGACGCCGCCGATTGCAACGTAGTCGAGCAATTCAAGGGGAGCCGCTTCGGCCTGCTCGAGGGTTTTGACGCTCAGGCCGATGATGGCGCTCCGCCCAAGCAGGAGCCGCGCGTCGGCTGGCGCAATATCGTCCTGGCCGATATGCACGCCATCAGCTTCGGCAGCGAGTGCAACATCCACACGATCGTTGACCAGAAGGGGAACGCCCTTCGGCTCAAGCACAGCCCGCAGCACGCGCACTTGCTCAACCATCGCGCGCGTAGACCCATGTTTGTCCCGCAACTGAACGAGCGTAGCGCTGTTCGCAATGGACGCAGCAAGCTCGGCGAGCGAGCGGCCGCCGGCGACAGCCGGATCGACAAGCGCGTAGAGTCGGAGATCGACGGCCATCAGCTCACCCTCGCGCGCGCGTCGACCATCGGCCCGTCCAGGTTATAGAGCGCATCGATGACGGCCGTCGCAAAGCTGCCTGGGCCACTCGATTTTTCGGCCGCCAGCTCGCCCGCAATTCCAACAATAGCCAGCGCGGCAACGGCCGCACGGATCGCGTCCAATTCAACTGCCAGACAGGCCGCGACCACGGCCGATCCGGCGCAACCCATGGCGGTTATTTTCGTCATCAGCGGATGTCCGTTCTTGATCGACGCAATGTGCTCGCCATCGGTGACAAGATCCGTCTCGCCCGAAAGTCCGACCACGACCCCATTCGCACGCGCATAGGTCGCGGCCTCATGGGGCGATGGCTTATTACCCGCAAGCGTGAAAAATTCGGTGTGATTGAGACGAACGACTGTCGGTCGGCGGCCAATCAGTTCGCGTGCAAACGCAGCCCGCGCCGGCGCCCGGTCGACAAGGACTGGGTCCAGCACCCATGGAAGTTTGTGACTCGCCGCAGTGTCCACCGCGATCGTGGTTGCCTCGCGCCGTTCGGCATCGAAGGTGCCGAGATTGACAAGTAGGGCCTGCGCGCCGGCAACGAACGGACCGACCTCTTCCGGCGACAAGGTCATCGAAGGTACGCAGCCCGCAGCCAACAGGACATTGGCGGTGAAGTTCTGGGCGACCGTATTGGTGATGCAGTGAACGCGTGGCCGACGGTGGCGCAAGCGCGCGAGAATGTCAGACGCGGTCTGCCCTACGCTATCGCGCAATGCTTTTGTCGGGTGATGCATCTCTGGTCCCTCCGCCGGTATGACCCGGATCAGGTTCGTTGGGTTGGCTTACGCCTCTCAGTCCGGCAGCGGCCGGACACCCCACGAGATTGCTGTTCAATAGGTAGTCCGCGGGCCTCCCCAAGGCAAGGCCGCCTTGCCAGCTACCCTTGTTTTTGCTGGATTGCACACAAATCGGAGGATCGCGATGACCCCATTCTTCGTCCAGATCAAATGCGAGCTCGGGAAGTCCTACCAGGTTGCCAATGCGCTGGCCGAAGCCGAAATCGTCTCCGAGATCTATTCCACGGCAGGCGACTATGACCTGTTGGTGAAATTCTACGTCGATACCGGGACCGACATCGGCCATTTCGTCAACGAAAAGGTGCAGTGTATCCCCGGCATCAAGGACACGCATACGATTATCACCTTCAAGGCATTCAAGGCCTAAGGTCTTCTGCTTCGCGGTCACGTTCGAGCCCTATCTGCCGTTCACGCCAGATGACGAACAGTCCGGCAGCCGTGACGATTGTCGCGCCCTCATAGACCAGTCGCTCTGGCAACTCGCCGAACAGCCAGTAGCCGAGCAGCAATGCCCACAAAAGCGATGTGTAGTCGAACGGTGCGACCACCGAGGCAGGCGCATAGCGGTAACTTTCGGTCAAAAAAATATGTGCAAGGCCACCAAGAACACCGAGCGCAACAAGCGCGCCGAGTTCACGCCCAGTTGGCGAATGCCAGGCGAACGGCAGCGTCAGTGCGCCGGCGATGGCGCAAACCAAAGAGAAATAGAACACGATGGACGATGTCGTCTCGCTTTGAGTAAGACGCCGGGTCTGAATCACGGTGCCGGCGTTGCAGACCGCCGACGTGATCGCAAACAGCGAGCCGACCGCCGCAACTGTCCCGGCAGCCCCCGCATAGGCGCCAATATCGAAATGCGGGATCAGCATGACAATCACACCCACAAAGCCGACCAGTACCGCCGACCAGCGGTAGATGCGCACGCGTTCCTTCAGAACAAGGGCAGCCAGCGCTACCGTGATAAGCGGCGATGCAAACGAAATGGCGGTTGCATCGGCAAGTGGCAGGCGCGTGAGGGCAGAGAAATTCGTGAACATGCCGCAAACACTGAGCATGCCGCGACCAAGCTGCCCGAGAGGTCGGCTTGTACGGACCGCGGAGTAGAGTTCGCCGCGAATGGCATAAATCACCACTACCGGCAAAATCGCGAAAGCACTGCGGAAGAACACCATTTGTCCAATGGGCGCAACGTCGCCCAATTGACGTACCAGCGCCGACATCGCGGCAAACAGCAGCGCGGAAATGAGCTTAAGGCCGATAGCCTTGAATGGATGCATTGGCAGTATGGCGATTCGTCCCCCATACATACCGACGATGGCCGGGAAAGTCCCGTTGCGAAGTAAAATCAGGTCCGGCTTATTTTTTGGATGCCAATCCCTCGACCGCAGGCAATGATTTAATGTAAGTCGCCATGGCCTCGCGATCCGCTGCGCTCAGTTGCGACGTGTTTCGCACAACCTCAACCATGGAGCCGCCGACAAAATCGGCATCCGGTGTCATGCCGGTCGTAAGCGTGTCGGCGATGTCCTTCACCGTCCAATCCTTTAGTTTTTGCTGGGTAATGTTGGGCGTTCCGCCCTGCCCATCGGGACTGGGACCTCCCGTAAATCGCTTTCCGGACTTGATGGCCCCCAGAATATTTCGTGGAGAGTGACACTCAGCGCAGTGCCCCGGTCCATTGACCAGATAGGCGCCACGATTCCATTGCGCCGATTGCGACGGATCGGGTTGAAATGGCTTGCCGTCAAGAAACAGCAACTTCCAGCCGCCAAGCGTGCGACGGATATTGAACGGGAAAGGCAAAGCGTGGTCACGAATCTTTCCCGTCACCGCAGATAACGTTTTCAAATAGGCGAACAAGTCGCGCAGATCGTCAAAGCTCATGCGTTGATATGAAGTATACGGAAACGCAGGGAACAGATGCTCCCCTGTAGGCGAAGTCCCTTTGACCATGGCGGTGACAAACTGCGCCTCGTTCCAGCCGCCAATGCCATCTTTCGGATCGGACGAAATGTTGGGGACGTAAAACGTGCCGAATGGCGAGCCGAGCGCCAATCCGCCGCCGAGTTTTGTCTTATCCTCCTGCTTGGGCACTGCGTGACAAGACGCACAGCCGCCGGCGTAGAACATCTCTTTGCCATTGGCGAGATTGGGCGTGTGCGGACCTAGTGCACTCGCAGGCACAGTTTCCGGTTCTGTGAGAAACCAAAATGCCGCTAATCCCGATATGGCGGCAATTGCCGCTACAACGATCAGCTTACGCAGCATGTGATCCATCCCGGCGGCTTCATCCTATTCGCTTGCCGTGATCCCGAAAAGCGAAAGGGCG
>DASSIJ010000095.1:0-8523 GCA_035692045.1 Pseudolabrys sp.
CACGGATTTTGTGTATCGATATTGCCGCAGACCTTGCAGATTTCGATCTTCTCCATCGCCGTCTCAAGCGCGGCGGCGAGCGGAGCCATCAGCAGTTCCCGCTTCTTGATAAGATGAAGGGCTGCGCGCCGCGCCGAGCGCGGGCCCAACCCCGGCAGCCGCGCCAGCAGCTGGATCAGACGCTCAATTTCAGGTCCGGCAACGGCGGTGGGCATATCAATCCGTCACGGCCGGGCGAAAGGCGCGAAGCGCCGTCTTCGCGCCTGAAGTCCTTTCGGACGGCCAAAGGCGTGCAGAGCACGCCGTCCTTTCGGACGGCGATGGCCGGGCATGACGAATGAGAGGCACTGGCAAGGCATTTTCATCCCAATCCCAATCCCGGCGGCAGCGGCAACCCGCCAGTGACCGCTTTCATTTTTTCCTGCAACACATCTTCCGCCTTGCGCCGCGCCTCGGCATGCGCAGCCACCAGAAGGTCCTCAAGAATTTCCTTTTCCGATGGCTTTAAAAGCGAATCATCGACCTTGACGCCTTTGAGGTCGCCTTTGGCCGTGAGCGTCACGGTGACCATGCCGCCGCCGGCAGAACCCTCGACCTCGATCTGATCGAGCTCGGCTTGCATAGCCTGCATTTTGGACTGCAACTGCGCAGCCTGCTTCATCAAGCCGAGGAAATCCGCCATGGTCTAATCCTCTTGCTCACCATCGCCGCCGGGCGCTGCGCTATCCCCAGCATCCGGTACGTTCTGTGTCACGCCGACGACCTTGGCGCCCGGAAAACGGCTGAGAACTGCCTGGACCAACGGGTCGCTCTGCACATCGCGTTCGATCTCGGCCTGCTGTGCCTCGGCCTGCGCACGCATCGTCGGTGCGCCCTCCTCCTTGGAAACGACCACGATCCAGCGCTTGCCCGTCCAGCCGGTCAGCTTTCGTTGCAGATCGTGCACCAGCGTTTTCGGCGCGCTCGGCTCCATCGCAATTTCGAGCTGTCCGTCCTCACAATGCACCAGGCGCACGTCACGTTCGAGCGCCATCTTGACGGTGATATCGCGTTTTTCCGCAGCGAGCGCGATCAGCTCCTCGAATGAACCGACGGAAAGCGTCGGCGCCGCGGCGGGCTCATCAAGTTGCGCGACCGGATCGTCGGCCGGTCGCGGCGATACCGCGGCAGACGACCGCGGCGAACCGCGCGGCGCCTCAAAACGCGGCGCATAGCTTTGCGGTTGCCCGGAACCACCATTCCCCTGCGGCCGCGCGGGGCTCGACTCGTTTTCACCGAGCGAGCGCACCACTTCGTCCGGTGTCGGCAGATCCGCCGCATAGGCGATGCGCACCAACACCATCTCGGCGGCGGCAACCGGCCGGCCCGACGCCTGCACCTCGGAAATACCTTTCAACAACATCTGCCAGGCCCGTGACAGCACTCGCATGGACAGCTGGGCAGCGAAAGCCCGGCCGCGTACGCGCTCGGCCTCCGACAGAGACACGTCATCGGCAACCGCGGGGACGACTTTGACGCGCGTAACAAAATGCGTGAATTCAGCGAGATCACTCAGGACAACCGCTGGATCGGCGCCGATGTCGTATTGTTCGCGGAGCTCTTTGAGGGCGGCGCTGACGTCCCCCTTCATGAGCGCCTCGAACAGATCGACCACGCGCACGCGATCGGCCAATCCCAGCATCTGGCGCACGTCTTCCGCGCCAACCGGTCCAGCGGCGTGCGCGATCGCCTGGTCGAGCAGCGAAAGCGCGTCGCGCACCGAGCCTTCAGCCGCGCGCGCAATCAGCGCGAGCGCCGCCGGCTCGATCTGGACCTTTTCTTTCGCCGCGATACTCGCAAGATGCTTGACGAGAGTGCTGGCATCGACGCGCCGCAGATCGAAGCGCTGGCAGCGCGACAACACTGTCACCGGCACTTTCCGGATTTCAGTCGTGGCAAAGATGAATTTGGCGTGCGGCGGCGGCTCCTCCAGCGTCTTGAGCAGCGCGTTGAAGGCCGCGCCGGAGAGCATATGCACCTCGTCAAGGATGTAGACCTTGTAGCGCGCGCTCATCGGCGCATATCGAATGGCATCGTTGATCTGCCGCACGTCCTCGACGCTGTTGTGGGAGGCGGCATCCATTTCCAGCACGTCCGGGTGCCGGCTTTCGATGATGGCCTGGCAGTGCACGCCCATCACCGGCATTTTGATGGTCGGCTCCTTCACCGACCCGTCCGGCAATTCGTAATTGAGCGCGCGCGCAAGGATGCGCGCGGTCGTCGTTTTTCCGACGCCGCGCACGCCGGTGAGGATCCAGGCTTGCGGGATGCGGCCGCTCTCGAAGGCGTTCGAAAGCGTTCGCACCATGGCGTCCTGACCAATGAGATCGTCGAAGCTCGCCGGCCGGTATTTGCGTGCGAGCACGCGATAACCGTCGGCCGACACATCGGCCTGAGCGGAACCGGAAGCAGCAGATTTTTTAGCTTCGCTCATTGTGCCATCCGCTTCGCCGCCGCGCGGAGCACGGGCTTATTGCGAACGAATCGAGGAATTGGTGGGAGGCTGACGAGCGACCCGAACCGCGCTCGTTAGGGCTGCTTCCTTCCGGACCTGACCCGGTTGGCGAGTGGCTCGTCCACCGCCAACCTCCCGTGTCTATATCGGGCCAATAATCCGGGAAAGCAAGCAGCGGGGCAGCGTCTCTGCTAGCTTTCCTCCGAAAGAATCGCGCAGATTTGTTCAATGGATTCAGGGCTTACGAGGGACTGGTCGCTGCACCCGCAGCTCGTTCTGGACACGGTTCCGGTCGGCGACCTGCCGCTGACCCGCGTGCTGCTGGCGAGCGACGCCAATTATCCGTGGCTGATCCTTGTCCCGCGGCTGCCCGGTCTCGTCGAGCTCATCGATCTCGAGGAGACCGCGCAGGTACAGCTCGTTGGGGAGATCGCGGCGGCCGCAAGCGCGCTCAAGACGCTTACCGCATGCGACAAGCTCAATATCGCGGCCCTCGGAAACCAGGTACCGCAGCTCCACGTGCATGTGATTGCGCGCCGGCGAACCGACGCCGCCTGGCCCAAGCCCGTGTGGGGCGTGAAGCCGCCGCTCGCCTATGCGGAAGACGAAGAAGCGGCGCTGCTCAATTCATTGCGTCAGCAGCTTAAATCCAGCGGACTGGCCGGGATGGACCGGTAGCACCGGGTCTGCGAAAAAACATCATGGTCGCCAATCCTTCGCAAATCCTGGTCATCTCTCTGCGCCGCATTGGCGACCTGCTGTTGACGACACCGTTGATCCGCAGCCTGCGGCGGGCCTGGCCGGATTCCGACATCGACGTGCTCGTGTTTGCCAATACCGCAGGGATCCTCGCCGGCAATCCTGACATCAATCGCGTCATCAGCATGCCGCAGCGGCCGACGACGGCGGAGAGCGCACGTCTCTTCGTACGACTCTGGCGGCGCTACGATATCGCGATTTCGACTCAAAGCGGTGATCGCCCCACCGTTTTTGCATTTGCCGCTGCCCGTCTGCGCGCCGGTGTGGTCACCGACGACGACCCAAAAATCGGACGTGTGCTCAAGCGCGCCGCGTTGCATCGAAGCGTCCAGGCCGCGGACAAGCTCCATCGCGTGGAGCAGATGCTGCGCCTCGCCGACATTCTCGAAATCCCGCGCGTTGGAGAATTGGTCTGCCCTGCTCCCTCACCGTCTTCAAATATTGCCGTCGGCAGTAACTTTGCATTGATCCATGCAGCGCCAATGTTCGCTTACAAGGAATGGACACGAGACGGATGGCGTGCGGTTGCTGCCGGCCTTGCCGCACGCGGTCTTTCTATTGTCGCAGTTGGGGGTCCGGGCGAATCCGAACGCCAATATCTCGAAGACGTCTGGCGCGGCGTCGCTCCGGTTCATCAGGTGGAGTGGCCCGAAATGATGAATTTGCTTTCGAGGGCCCGGGTCTATATCGGGCCAGACACTTCGGTGACGCATCTAGCCACCGCCGCCGGATGCCGGACAGTCGCTTTGTTTGGCCCGACCGATCCGCGTGTCTGGGGACCTTGGCCGGTGGGTGGACTCACATCACCCTGGGCGGCGAGCGGTACAATTCAGAACCGCGGCAATGTCTGGATCGTGCAGAATCCTTTGCCGTGCATGCCCTGCACCTTCGAAGGCTGTGAGCGCAATATCCGCAGCCGCAGCGTGTGCCTCGACGAACTTAGGCCCGAGCAGGTGCTGACGGCCATCGATCAAGCTCTCGCTTGACCGCACCATCTGCCCGTTTCAAGCTCGTACTGACACTTGGGTTCCTGTCTGGAGTAACGCATGACATTCCGCATCGCCGTTGTGCAGCCGATCGCCAATCCGATTGAGGAGGCGCAAAAAAATATTGCCGATGCGGTCAACTTCATCGCCCGCGCCAAAGCGGAAGGCGCAGATTTTGTGTGCTTTCCGGAGACCTACCCCGGCCCGTGGCGCATGCCCGCAACGTTCGACCCGACACCAAGCATCGCAGAGGCTTCTGCCAAGCACGGCATTAACGTTGTCTACGGCACCATCGAACCGCTGAGCCACAATGAAGGCACGGCGCACAATCTGATCTGCATGGCCTATGGCGACGGCCGCCCACCGGTCAGTTACCGTCGCACGCATCCGAATGGACCCTGGATCTACACCGGCGGTCAGTGGTGGGACTTTCAGTACGTACCGGGCAATGAATTTCCCGTTTTTGAAACCAGCCAGGGCAAGGTTGGCCTGGCCATGTGCAGCGAGGCCTACATGCCCGAGGTCACGCGCGCACTGGCGCTGCGCGGCGCCGAACTGATCTTTTTGCCCGCAGGCACCGACAAACGGCGGCTGTGGGCGAGCTGGCGCAATCTGATCTGGTCGCGCGCGATCGAAAATCTGGCCATCGTCGTCACCACGCAGAACCTGTTCAGCCATGGGGAGCGTGGCCTCGCCATGGTGGCAACACCCGAGGAAATCCTGTTCGAGAGTACGGCTGCCGGTCTCTTTGTGGTCGATGTGAGTCTCGACCGCGCACGGGAAATGCGGTCGACAACCGATTCCGTGACCTCGGCTCTCAACTATGGCGCAAAGCAGGGCGTGCTCGGCCCGCAGTGGCAGCGGCCCGAACTGCGAGAGACCATGTACCCGCGTTCGCGATGATGCCGCGGAGTAAGCATTGCACCCATCAAATGGTCGTGCGAATTTGCGCGGCGCATGTCGTCTCGCCCGAATCTAGGCCCTAAACCCCGTCTCGGATATTCCGAAAGTCGCGTCGAGCGTGCGGCGGAGCTTCGCTCCGATTCCGCCGCCATCGCTGCATTGGCGCGCGATCCCGCCGCGGGAGCCTATGTGATTGGCGGCGACTGGGTCGTGATGAAGAAAGGATCTCCACTCAGCGAACCGTTGTTCGCCTTGGGCGAAGCGCAAGTCCTTGGTCCTGCAGTAGAAACAATCTTCCTTGGACTGCTCGATGGGGCGCCGCAATTTGGTTACGGACTGACGCCGCAAGCAGCGGATGCGCTGAAGGCGCGCGAGGAATTGCACGTGACCGATCTGCGTTCGATTGCGGTGCAGGGGCTCGTCGCTCCAGATCACCTTCCCCCGATCGCCGAAGCAAAGGCCGTGCTGCACTGGCACGCACGACACCGCTTTTGTCCGAACTGCGGCGCCGGGACACTCCCTGTAAACGGAGGGTGGCGACGCGATTGCCCGCAATGCAAGGCCGAGCACTTTCCGCGCACCGACCCTGTCGTGATCATGCTGGCGAGCGACCACGACCGCTGCCTCTTGGGACGCTCGCCGCGTTTTGTGCCGACAATGTGGTCATGCCTCGCGGGTTTCGTCGAGCCTGGCGAATCGATCGAAGACGCGGTGCATCGGGAAACTCGCGAGGAGGCAGGCATTGTCTGCGGCCGCGTAGCCTATTTCGCCTCGCAGCCCTGGCCGTTTCCGACCTCGTTGATGATCGGCTGTCACGCCGAAGCAGTGACGCACGAGATTGTGGTCGACCGCGAGGAACTTGAGGACGCCCGCTGGTTTACCAAAGATGAGGTCGAAGCGATGCTGATGCGCAAACATCCGCAAGGGCTCACCACACCGCCCCCGGTCGCGATCGCGCATCACATCATCCGCGCATGGATTGAGGACGAGGTCGATTTTGGCTGAACGCGAGAAGCCGAAAATTCTTTGCGCCGGCATTGCCGTGCAGGACGTGATCATGCGCGTACAGAACTTTCCTGCTCCCGGCACCAAAGTGGCCGCCAGCGAATTCATCGTCACCGGCGGCGGGTGCGCCGCCAATGCGGCGTTCACGATCGCGCGCCTCGATGGGCGCGTTGCCTTCGCGGGGCCGCTCGGTGGCAGCGCTGACGCCGTGAGCAATCGTATTCTCTCCGATCTTGCAAACGAGGGCGTTGATTGTGCCGGGGTTGAGCGCGTTGACAGCGGTACGGCATCGGTCTCATTGATTCTGCTCGATGCGACCGGCGAAAAGACCATCGCTACCCGCCGCGGCGTCAATTTGAACAGCGTCCTGCCGAAAGATCCTGCCAGGCTGGTTGCGGATGCCAGCGCCGTTCTCGTGGATAACCGCTTCCCGGAGTTCGTGACTGCCGTGTGTCGCGCCGCGCAGGGGCGCAAAATTCCGATCGTGATCGATCTCGACCAGGCAACGAAGCTGGACGATCCTTTGCTCGCACTTGGCACCCACGTGGTGGCCTCGACGGAAGCTTTATTTGGAATGACCGGATCAAACGACTACGAGGATGCTCTCAGGGCGCTCTCCACGCATCTTTCCAGCTTTGTCGCGATCACAGACGGTCCGAAAGGGGTTTACTGGCTCGAAGGCGGCGGGCTACGCCACCTGCCGGCCTTCAACGTCGACGTGATCGACTCGCTGGGCGCCGGCGACGCCTTCCACGGCGGTTTCACGCTGGCACTGGTCGAAGGCCGCGCACTTCCCGATATTCTGCGTTTCGCCAGCGCCACTGCGGCGCTCAAATGCACAAAATTCGGCGGCGCCTCGGGCGCTCCGATGCGCGCTGACGTCGAAGCGTTCCTGAAACAGCGCGGCTAGTCAGTTTACTTCTTTGATGGACACGGCGCGCCGCAGGGTGCGCAGGCGCCCGCAAAATCTTCTGGCGAAACGGCGCGTCCACTCGACGGGCTCGACAAATGGTCGACGAGAATGGCTGTGACGCCGAGCAGGACAACGACGATATAGACGGAACGCATCGTTGTTACTCCCGCGACAGGCCGAATAGCGGCCGCAGGCGGATCCCGATCAGGCAGCCGGGCAGCGCTGCCAGGAACCAGATCCAGCCGTGCAGCGACCCGGAGGCAACGCCGCCGACGAAGGCGCCGATATTGCAACCAAACCCGAGGCGCGCTCCCCACCCCATCAGCAAACCACCGAACCCGGCCGCCAACAGCGATTTCACCGGCGGCCATGGGGCCGCGGCGAATGGCTTGGTGGCCGCGGCCGCGGCCATTGCCCCGAAGAGCATCCCGAAATCCGTCAGGCTGGAAGTGTCGGACAGTACTGATTCAGCAAGGGCGTGCTTGGGCCCTGGCCACTGCCAAAACGCGGACTGCGACAGGTCGAACCCCAGCGCTGTCGCAGCTTTGGCCCCCCATACGGTGTAGCCGAAGGTGACACTCCAGGGATGGCCGCCGGCGGCGAACACTCCTACGCACAGCAGACCGATAACGACCCCGCCGACCAGATAATTACGCGAGGGCATGAAATTGGCGCCGCGCCGTTTTGCAACTGCAATGATGAGCGCGGCTGCTATGGCGATACTGACAAGCGTCGCCGCCAACCCGCCCCAGGCGCCGAGATAGTCCGATGCCAACACCGGATCCACGCCGCCGAGGGACAGGAACGCCGGCAAAGACAGGCTGCCAAATACGCTCCCGACGACGAAGAACAACAGGGTGACCAGCATGCGCCCCGAGCCGCCGCCGACAGTGTAGAGCGTGCCGGAGCCACAGCCGTTGGCGAGCTGCATGCCGATGCCGAAGACAAATGCCCCGATCACCAGGGACGGACCGAGAGGCGCGATGGCTCCGCCAAATCTTGGACTCAGCGCGGCGACCGGCACCACCGCGAGCGCACAGATCGCAATCACGATCAACCCCCCGAGCAAGCCGCCCGCCTCGCCGCGCGTGAGAAAGCGTCGCCAGGACGCGGTGTAGCTGAATTCGGCTTTCAAAAATGCAATGCCCAGGCCGAAGCCGCCGACGATCAGCGCCGCCGAACCGGGCTGATGGTCGAGCAGCACCAGCGCAATCAGAATCGCCGTAGAAGCGAGCGCGAGGCCGAGAAAAAGGAGATCGATGCGAACGGCCGCGCCCTTCTCGGACGCGGCCAAGCTTGCCGTGGACATGAAAACTCCAGAGCGCGGATCAGGAACCCAGGCCGAGGGCCTTTTTCAGATCGTCCCATTTCGTGCGCGAGGATTCAATCGGCCGATTTGCATTGCTCGTCCACTCGACCATTGAGCCGGCGTAGAGCCTGGTGTCCTTCCGGCCGAGCACGTC
>DASSIJ010000096.1:0-2146 GCA_035692045.1 Pseudolabrys sp.
CCACGGCAGCAACGAAGAACGATGAGACGATTGCCGCGCGCCAGAAACTGACGCGCGTTTCCTGCGATCGACGCAGGTCTCGCCGCAAGCCGACGGCCCGCATATTCCTCATGCCGTCTGTCAGTCCACGAGCTATGCTCATAATGAAATGTTTAGTGAAGAAGCATTGATCAGTTCTAAAGGGGTCGATTCGGATTGGGATCGTTAAGGTAATTCGATCTAAGCCAGTCGCATTACGCGCCGCTGGTCAGGTTTTTTTACGAGCATTAACCGCAATCGAGAGCAGGGTGCGTTGCGCGATCGCCTCAGCCAACGGAGCGTTGCGCCGCATATCGAGCGTGGCTTCGGCCAATTGCTCCATCGCACGCAACAGGCGTGCCGGCGGCCATGCGCGCAGCGCTTCCCCAACGGCGCGCTCGCGGCTGAAATGAACAGGGGGCCCGGCGCGTTTCATGACGGACTCAATCGAGTCGCCGCCTTCGAGCGCAAGTTTCATTTTGTGCAGATTGGCCACCTGGCGGATTGCCGCTGAGACAATGGCCGCCGGCGACGAGCCGCTGGCGCGAGCCTTGCCAAATTCGGCGTCAACCTCTCCGGCTCTCCCGGCGAAAACCGCATCAACCACTCCGTCGAGTGCCATCTGCGATGCGTCTGCCACGACCGCCATGACGTCGGTCACTTCGATGCTCTTCTTGCCCCTTGCGTAAAGGGCAAGCTTTCGGATCTCGTTGCGCGACGCGAGCCGGTCGCTGCCGAGCAATGCAAGCAACGCGACGCGCGCGTCGGACGCAATGACGAGATCGGCTTCACGCATTTCTTCGTCAATCAGTTGACTGAGGGCGCGTTCACTGTCGGCATAGCAGGGCAGTGCGGCGGCAACTTTCGCCTTCTCGCAGAGCGAGCGCAGCGGGGCGCTTTTGCTGAGATTGCCGGCTTCAATGATAACGCGGCATTCGGTCGAATGAGAGGCGATCACGTTTTCCACCGCGGAAGCAATATTACGCGTACCCGCTTTCACCAGAACCGCCCGCCGCCCGCCGAACAGCGGCACCGTGTGCGCTTCCTCAACGAGCCGCGCCGGATTACCCGCGAGCTCATCGCCTTCTATTCGTGCCAGGGCGAATGGATCATTGGGATCATCAACCGACACGCGCACAAGCGCGTCGACGCGTTCACGAACCAAACCGGCGTCGGGACCGAATACGAGCACGATCGGCTGTGCTGGATCCGGTCTCGCGATAAAGCGGTCGACGTCCGAGGCTTTAATGGCGGTCATGGCGCCGCAGCAAATTTCACGAACCCGCTACGAAGTACGACGCAAGCCGCGATTGGATATTGTCGGCGATTTCCTTGGCGGCACGGTTTTCGGCGTCGCGCAAGCCGCGCTCGCCCGCGAAACGCTGCTCCTGGCCCGGGATGTTGTACGATACCCGTGCGAAGGTCACACCTGTGACAACAACCTTTCCGGTCGCGAGTTCGGTCAGGGTATACGTGCCGTCGATGCCGTAGTTGTTGACGTCCGGCCGCGCCGTATTGATGTCGACGATGATCTGCAGCTGCGTAGCCGTCAGCTTAACGTCCAGGCGATGAGTGGGTGAGACGCTGCCGCTGCCGCCGGTCAGGCTATAGATCAGTTCGTTGCGCACATTGACGGTAACGCGGTTAAGGCGGCTGCTCCCGGGGGCGTTGATTGGCGCAACGTCGACCGCTCTCATTTGACCGACAATGCTGGCGTTGCCGGCGGCCGTCGGATGCTCCGCGTAAAGCGGCTGGAAACAGCCTGCGGTGAGGCCGGCCAGCGCCAAGGCAGCGAAAACCCTCGCAAAGCGCATCGTATCAGACCACGACATTGACGATCCTCTGCGGGACGACAATGACCTTTTTCGGGCTTTTGCCCTCCAGCGCCCTTTTTACAGCATCAAGGGCAAGAACGGCAGCCTCAATGTCGGCCTTTCCCGCATCACGGGTCACCGTTACATCGGCGCGTTTTTTGCCGTTGATCTGTACGGGCAGGGTAACGGTACTTTCTACCAGGAGGTCCGGTTCGACCTGCGGCCATGCCTCGGTGGCGACGAAACCTTTATGGCCCAGCGCCGCCCAGCATTCCTCGGCAAGGTGAGGCATCATGGGGTGGAAGAGCCGTACC
>DASSIJ010000097.1:0-4942 GCA_035692045.1 Pseudolabrys sp.
CAGTCGTAGCCGAGCCGGCCGCCGACGAAGCCATTCTGGGCGAGCTCGAGCGCCGCAAGCACAATCTCGTGGTGATGGGCGTCAGTCGGCGGCCGGGCGAAAAACTGTTCTTCGGCGACACCGCCGCCGCGCTGCTTGAGAAATCAGAACGTTCGCTGCTCTTCGTGGCAAGCTGACGCAACGCTACTCTTCGTCGCTCTCCTCGCCAGCTTTGCCATTGCCACCGTTCGGCAGGCTGCGGAATTTGTTGTTCTTCGGAAAACCCTTTGGCGCGATACGCCCCGCATCGGCGCGATTGCCCCGCCAGTCTTTCAGTTCCTTCATCGGCAATGCGAAGCTGCGGCCGGCAGCATCGTTCCAGGAAAGCCCGTCCTCCGCCTTGAAAGTGGTGACGTCGGATAGCCCCTTCTCCTTGTAGCGTTGCAGGCGCACGCCGCGGCCGCGGCCCATCTCTGGCACCTGATCGAGTGCGAAGATCACCATCTTGCGGTTCTCGCCGATCGCCGCCGCGAGTTCGCCGTCGACCGTCGTCATGGCCCGTGCCTTGTCCGGCGTCTTGAGATTGAGAACCTGCTTGCCCTTGCGGGTGGTACCGAGACATTCGTCTTCCGCCACCACAAACCCGTTGCCCGCATAGCTCGCCACCAGGAACTTGCGGCCGCCTTGATAGGCCAGCGCGGCGACCACGTCGGCGTCATCGAGGTCGATAAACAGGCGGACTGGCTCGCCGTGCCCGCGCCCGCCCGGAAGCTTCGCGGCTTCAATGGTGTAGAAGCGGCCGTTGCTGCCGAAAACCATGACTTTGGCGGTGGTTTCGGTCGGGAACGCAAATTTCAAAGCGTCATCGGTCTTGAAGGAGACGCCCGAAAAATCCGTGACATGGCCGCGCAATGCGCGGATCCAGCCCTTCTCGGACACGACAACGGTGACCGGCTCGCGCACAACCATCGCCTCTTCGATTGCGGCTTCGTCATGCGCCGGGGCAATGCCGAAGGTCGTTCGGCGTTTGCCGATTTCGGTTTTCGGACCAAACTTTTCCCGAATTTCCTTGATCTGACCGGATATCGTTTTCCACTGCTGCGCAGGTGAGCCGATCAGTGCCTTGAGCTTCGTGCGCTCTTCCCGCAACGCCTTGTCCTCGGCGCGGATTTCCATTTCCTCGAGCTTGCGCAAATTGCGCAGCCGCATGTTGAGGATGGCTTCGGCCTGGACATCGGTGAGCTTGAAGGTTTTCATCAGGACGGGCTTCGGCTCGTCCTCGTTGCGGATAATCTTGATCACCTTGTCGAGGTTGAGATAGGCGATCAGGTAGCCGCCCAGCACTTCAAGGCGATGTTCGATTTCTGCCAGGCGATGCCGGGAGCGCCGCAGCAAGACTTCCCGCCGATGATCAAGCCATTCGCGGAGCACTTCGGCGAGGCCCAGGACCTGCGGAACGCGGCCTTTCACCAGCACGTTCATGTTGAGCGGAATACGGCTTTCGAGCTCGGTGAGCTTGAAAAGCGACTCCATCATCAGTTCGGCGTCAACTGAACGCGACCGAGGCTCGATGACCAGCCGGACATCTTCGGCCGATTCATCGCGTACGTCCGCGACCAGCGGCAGCTTTTTCTCGTTGATCAGTTCGGCGAGTCGTTCCACCAGGCGCGATTTCTGCACCAGCCAAGGAATTTCGCTGATGACGATCACGTAGGTGCCGCGGCCCGTGTCTTCCTGCTTCCATCGCGCGCGCACGCGGAAGGAACCGCGGCCGGTGTTGTAGGCTTCGGCGATTGTCTCAGGGGTGTCGACGATGATCCCGCCGGTCGGAAAATCAGGTCCCTTGACGTATTTGAGCAGCGTGCGGCTGCGCGCTTTTGGATTGTCGATGAGGAAGAGCGCAGCGTCGCACAACTCGGCGGCATTGTGCGGCGGAATGGAGGTCGCCATGCCGACAGCGATGCCCTGCGAACCGTTGGCAAGCAGGTTGGGAAACGCCGCCGGCAGCACAATCGGCTCTTCGTTTGTGCCGTCATAGGTACCGCGGAAATCAACAGCATCCTCGTCGATGCCGTCGATCAGCAGCCGCGCCACTTCCGTGAGCCGCGCTTCGGTGTACCGCATGGCCGCGGCGTTATCGCCGTCGATGTTTCCGAAGTTCCCCTGCCCGTCCACCAGCGGATAGCGCTGGGCGAAGTCCTGAGCGAGGCGCACCAGCGCGTCGTAGATCGCCTGATCGCCGTGCGGGTGGAAATTGCCCATCACGTCGCCGACCACCTTGGCGGATTTCTTGAAGGCCTGCCCGGGATCGAGCCGCAACAGGCGCATCCCGTAGAGAATGCGGCGATGCACCGGCTTGAGGCCATCGCGCGCATCCGGCAGCGCCCGGTTCATGATGGTGGACAGGGCGTAGGCGAGGTAGCGCTCTTCCAGAGCGTCGCGCAGCCCAACCTCTTCGACCGTGCCTTTGTCCGGGGGAATCAGTTGCTTGCCCATCCCAAATAGCTAGTCCGTTGTCTTCCGACGAACAAGCGATGAACGATGCAGGCGGCTTTCGTGCAGATTTTCGGGCCACAATTGCGATTCGCGGTCATTGTGCGGCGACTCAAGGCTTGGAAGATAAAAAAGAAGGCCACGCTGGAGGAACGTGGCCTTCTGCCAAGCGACCGCACGTCGTGGCGCCGGGAGGTGTGCGATCGCCCGGGGGAAGTTCGGTCAGGCGCGACTGCGTTACCTGGTGGGGGAGGTTTAGTTGGTCTCCGATGCGCGTTCGGCGATCCTATTTTTGTTTACCAGATTTCCCATCGCGATCGATCAGGTGGTCGTATCGTCGAATTAATTCGGCCGCTCTTTTGCGCTGCGACTTGTCGATCGCAACGTATAATCTGGTGAAGAAGCTTCTGAGCCGGGCTCGGACCACGCTGGTCGCCCGGAGGGCGTAGCGATTGCGGCCCGGGATGTTTGCAGGCGGTGACATCCAGTTCACGGTCATGGTCGGATCCGACGAAAGGTCTTGTGGGCCTTGATCTGAGTCCGCAGCGGTGGTCGCCAAATCGGCTGCAAACGCTCGACGTTTATTCAAGGCGTCATCCTCTCGGTTGACGCCGCAGGTCTAGACGGCTGCTGGCGCGCAAGTCTTGGCTTCAAACGACAAGCGATAGGTCGAATCCGACAAATATGGGCTTAGAACGTCAAATCGCCGTGAGAGCGAACCTAAGGGGTATTTAAGTATTGTCGTCGGAAACCGCTTTGGCAGCGTCGCGGCGAACTAGGCGACGCTCGGCAAGGCGCGGTTTAACGCGGCGATGAAATGCGCGCGCTCGTCGCCGAGTGAAAGGCCGCGCGCCTCGAGCACGTGGCGCGTCAAAAAATAGCCTGTGAGCGCAAACCCATCAGCCAAATCATGGCCGGAGGGAATTGCATCGTGCTGTCCGAGGAATGCCGGTAACCGTAACATCTTGTCGGCCCATGGCTCCCCGGCGGTGCGCGAAACCGCTCGCCCGGATTTCGGCGAGACGTAAGCAAGATCGCCGGACGCGCCTGTGGCAGCACATTGTTCAAGATCGAGCCCGAAACCGAGGTCGGACAGAAGCCGCAATTCGAACCGCACGACCATCGGCGCGGCCAGCGCCGGGTCGTCGAGCTGATCCAGAATCGCGTCGAGCGCCTCGTAAAGGCCGGTATGCGGATCGCGCTCGGGCAGCAGCCGCATCAGAGCGGCCAGATGAGTAACGCCATAGATCGCATGCGGGGCAGAAAAGTAACTGGCCGCCCGCAGACGCAAGCCCTCGACCGTATAGTTTCCGAGATGCTCGTCGAGTCGTGCCCGCCAGGCAGCACTCACGCTGTTTCCCGGTTGCAGGACCGGCCGGAGCCGCGAGCCAAAACCTCCGCGCACAAGGCCGAGATGGCGCCCATGGCCATGCGTCATCAGTTCGAGGATGGCATTCGCCTCCCCGTGCCGCTTGACCCCGAGCACTATGCCGTCATCGGTCCATTGCATATTTTACTCGTCATCTCGGGGCGCAACCTTCAGGCGCGGGCCCGGAATCCATACTCCCAGAATCAGAGAAAATCACGGTGACAGGGGTTGTCCGGGCCGCGCGCTACGCGCGCCCGAATGACAACAACGCTCTTACTCCTTCGGAAACTCCAGACCCATGGCGCGATAGCGCTCCGGATCTTCGCCCCAGCCCTCGCGGACCTTCACAAACAGGAAGAGATGCACCTTGGCTTCAACGATCTCCGCGATTTCCCTGCGCGCAGCTTCGCCGATGGCCTTGATGGTCTGCCCGCCCTTGCCGAGCACGATCTTGCGCTGGCTTTCGCGCTCGACGTAAATGGTCTGTTCGATCCGGATGTCACCGGCGCGCAGTTCCTTCCAGGATTCGGTTTCGACCGTCGAGTGGTAAGGCAATTCCTGATGAAGCCGCTCAAACAGCTTTTCCCGTGTGATTTCCGCCGCAAGCTGCCGGATCGGTGCGTCTGACATCTGGTCTGGCGGATAGAGCCACGGCCCTGGCGGAACACGTTGCGCCAGCCAAACCTTGAGATCGGCGACCCCGTCTCCGGTCAGCGCTGAAACCATGAAGGTCGCTTCGAATTTTGCAGCGGCATTGGCCGCCTTCGCCAGGTCCAGCAGTGCTTCTTTTGCCACCACATCGACCTTGTTGAGGATCAGCAGCTTCGGCGGCTTCACATCGCCAAGCCTGGCGAGGATGCCTTCCGCTTCTTCGTCCAGACCTTTGCGCGAATCGATGAGCACCCCGACGAGGTCGGCCTCATGCGCTCCGCTCCAGGCCGTCGTCACCATAGCGCGGTCGAGCCGGCGGCGCGGTGAGAATATGCCGGGGGTATCGACGAAAATGAGTTGCGACTGTCCTTCGACGGCAATGCCGCGGATCAGCGCCCGCGTCGTCTGGACCTTGTGCGAGATGATGCTGACCTTGGAGCCGACCAGGCC
>DASSIJ010000098.1:0-6508 GCA_035692045.1 Pseudolabrys sp.
GGCGTGGACGGCAACGGGAACGTGAGCATTCTCAACCGGTCAGCGGAAAAATTGATTGGGCATCAGGAAAAAGAAGCGCTCGGTCAGTCGCTGACCGAAGTGCTGCCCGAGCTTGCGGGCATTATGACTGCGGCGCAATCCGGCGCGCCTACGCAAGACCAGATCACCATCAGCCGCAACGGCCGCGAACGCAATTTGTCGGTGCGCGTCACGAGCGAGCAATCGGGCGATAGTGACCGCGGTTACGTCGTAACGCTTGATGACATTACCGAGCTGGTGGCTGCGCAGCGGACTTCAGCGTGGGCGGACGTGGCACGACGCATTGCGCATGAGATCAAGAATCCACTTACGCCGATTCAGCTTTCAGCCGAACGCTTGCGCCGCAAGTACGGGAAGATGATCACCGAAGACCGCACGGTTTTTGAACAGTGCACAGACACCATTGTCCGGCAGGTCGATGACATAAGGCGGATGGTCGATGAGTTCTCCCATTTTGCGCGCATGCCGAAGCCGGTGGTCTCTGCCGAGGATGTCGCGGACGTCGTGCGGCAAACGGTGTTTTTGATGCGTGTCGGCAATTCGGAAATCGATATCGCTGCCGATATCTCCGAAGATCCGATGCCAGCTCGATTTGATCGCCGGCTGATCTCCCAGGCTCTTACCAACATTATCAAGAATGCGACCGAAGCTATTGCGGCGGTGCCGCCGGGTGAGCTCGGTAAGGGCGTGATCCGCGTGTTCGCCGCGCGTGATTGCGACGATATTGTGATTGATGTCGTGGACAACGGCATTGGTTTGCCAAAGACAAATCGCAACCGCCTGCTTGAGCCCTATGTCACGACTCGAGAGAAAGGAACTGGTCTTGGACTTGCTATCGTCGGGCGCATCGCCGAGGAGCACGGTGGCATAATTGAGTTGCGCGACGCTGATGAAAAGATTCAGGGGCAACGGGGCGCCTGGGTTCGCGTGAGGTTTGCCGCCGCCGGAAAACCCGAATCTACCGAACCTGAAAAGTCAAAAGTCGCAAGTGAGTAGCACATGGCCGCTGAAATTCTGATAGTCGATGATGAGGCGGATATCCGCGATCTTGTCGCGGGCATCTTGCAGGATGAGGGTTACAGCACGCGTACTGCTCGCAACAGCGATGATGCGTTGAATGCGATCGCGTCGCGGCGACCAAATCTGGTGTTTCTCGATATCTGGTTGCAGGGCAGTAAACTCGATGGTTTGCAGTTGCTCGATGCTGTCAAGCAGGAGCACACCGAGATGCCGGTCGTTATGATTTCCGGCCATGGCAACATCGAGACCGCTGTCGCTGCCATTAAACATGGAGCCTATGACTTCATCGAGAAGCCGTTCAAAGCCGATCGCTTGGTGCTCGTCGCCGACCGCGCGCTGGAAAACTCACGCCTTAAACGCGAGGTCAAGCAGCTCAAACAACTCGCGCCAGTGCCAGCAACGCTGGTTGGCCATTCATCTTCGATTGCCCAGTTGCGACAGGCAATCGAACGCGTGGCGCCGACAAACAGCCGCGTGCTGGTCGTCGGTCCCTCGGGAGCGGGAAAGGAACTCGCCGCGCGCACGCTCCATCAGTTGTCGGGGCGCGCGAATGGTCCGTTCGTGGTCATTAACGCGGCCGCGATTACGCCGGACCGAATGGAAATAGAACTCTTCGGCGTTGATCAGTCCAACGGTCTGGAAGGACGCAAACCTGGTGCCCTCGAAGAGGCGCACAGCGGGACACTGTTCATCGACGACATCGCCGACCTTCCGCGTGAGACGCAAAACAAGATCCTGCGGGTGCTCGTCGACCAGACCTTCCAGAGAGTTGGCGGTAGCAGCAAGATCGCCGTTGACGTGCGTATCGTGTCTTCGACAGCGCGCAACCTCGAAACATTGATCGGCGAGGGTAAATTCCGCGAAGATCTCTACCACCGCCTTGCCGTTGTGCCGATCCGTGTGCCGCCACTGGCCGAGAGACGTGAGGATGTGCCGGATCTTGTCGACTACTTCATGGACCAGATTTCGCTGGCAACAGGCCTGCCAAAGCGGCGTATCGGTGAGGATGCCATGGCGGTTCTGCAATCGCACAATTGGCCTGGCAACGTGCGGCAACTGCGCAACAACGTCGAGCGGCTGATGATCCTTGCCGGCGGTGAACCTGATGCGGTGATGAATGCCAGCATGTTGCCGCCCGACGTCGGGTCGATGGTCCCCAGTATGCCAAATGGAAACGGCGGTGAACATCTGATGGGTTTGCCGCTACGCGACGCCCGCGAAGTATTTGAACGTGAATACCTCGTGGCGCAGATCAGCCGCTTCGGCGGCAATATCTCGCGGACCGCGGAATTCGTCGGCATGGAGCGTTCCGCTTTGCACCGTAAGCTCAAGGCACTTGGAATCGATTAATTTCCATGTCGCGCATCGCTTACGTCAATGGGCGCTACTTACCTCGGACCGATGCAATGGTTGCCGTCGAGGATCGCGGCTATCAATTTGCAGATGGTGTCTATGAAGTGTGCGAGGTGAGGGGAGGCCGACTGGTCGACGAAGGCCGGCACATGGCGCGCCTCGCCCGTTCGCTCGGCGAACTACGCATTGCGCGACCGATGTCGCCGGCGGCGCTGGGAGTCGTGCTGCGCGAAACGATACGGCGCAATCGTGTGCGCGATGGCATCGTGTACGTTCAGGTTACGCGCGGCGTGGCGCGACGGGATTTTCCTTTTCCCGCTGCCGATACAAGACCGTCCCTGGTCGTAACCGCGCGAGACAACGATTTGGGGCGCCTCGAGCAGGTTGCGTCGGAAGGAATTGCCGTCGTCACCGTGCCTGACATTCGCTGGAAGCGTGTCGATATCAAATCGGTGGCGTTATTGCCGAACGTGCTGGCCAAACAGGCTGCGCGCGAGCAGGGCGCACGCGAGGCCTGGCTTGTCGATGCCCAGGGTCTGGTAACCGAGGGCGCATCGTCGAATGCCTGGATCGTCAGCCGCGACGGCAAGCTGATCACGCATCCGCTCGGCCATGATATCCTTCCCGGGATTACACGGTCGGTTGTGATCGATGTGATCAAGGCGCAGGGCCTCGCGTTTGAAGAGCGTTGTTTTACGGTCGAGGAGGCCTACGGCGCGCGCGAGGCTTTTATCACCTCCGCAAGCCAGGTCGTTCTGCCGGTTGTGAGCATCAACGGTCGTCCCGTCGGCAACGGCGCTCCGGGGCTCGTCGCAACAGCATTGCGACGCGACTATCACCGCCACGCCGAAATCAGAGAATAGGAACGTCCCGGGCGGGACGGGGCGCGGCGCGCCAGGCTCGTCGGAAAAAGCAAAAATGCCGTTATTTCAGTATTTTGGCGGGGTTTGCATGAACTTATGCTTGCGCCGGAACGACACCTGCCATCTAATATAGGCCCGGGCCTCGCACCGCTTTTGCGAGGGGGCGAAGCGGCGCATGCATCGCATGCGGACGGACTTGGGCAAATAAGGTCTCGCGCGCTAGACGCGAGCAAAAAATGGAAAACGGCAATGGCAGCCGATCGTGCGCAAAACCTGCAAGACACCTTTCTCAACCACGTCCGCAAAAGCAAAATACCTCTCACCATCTTTCTGGTGAATGGCGTTAAATTGCAGGGTGTGGTGACGTGGTTCGATAACTTCTGCGTGCTGTTGCGTAGGGACGGACATTCCCAACTGGTCTACAAGCATGCGATATCGACCATTATGCCGGGTCACCCGATCCAGCTCTTCGAAGGGGCCGACGAACCGCCGGCCGGAGACAAGGTCTGATTGGAAGTACGCCGTCGTGACCAGCGCGCCGATCTTCTGAGCCCAACGACATCGGGCGCGGAGACCGGCCGCGCGATCGTTATCGAGCCGTGGCTCAAGAACCCGCCGCGCAAAGCCGCTACGCGTCCGCCGGCGGACATGCGCACCCCCGAAGCGAAGCTCGAAGAGGCCGTGGGCCTAGCGCGCGCTATCAATCTGAATGTGGTCGAGTCCGGGCTGGTGACCCTCAATGAAATCCGGCCCGCGACCTACATCGGCAAGGGCAAGGTCGATGAGATTGCCGGCCTGGCGAAAAGCCTGTCGGCATCTGTTGTGGTCATGGATTGCCCTGTCTCGCCGGTGCAGCAGCGCAATCTGGAGAAGGCCTGGAATACAAAGGTTATCGACAGAACGGGTTTGATCCTGGAAATATTTGGGCGCCGCGCGCGTACCCGTGAAGGTGCGCTGCAGGTCGAACTTGCGCATCTCACCTATCAAAAAAGCCGGCTGGTTCGTTCGTGGACTCATCTCGAACGACAACGGGGTGGTTTTGGCTTTCTCGGCGGGCCCGGCGAGACCCAGATCGAAGCTGACCGGCGGGTTATCGAAGAGCGTATCGCACGGATCGAGGTTGAGCTCGACAAGGTCAAACGGACCCGCAAACTTCATCGCGACAGCCGAAAGCGCGTGCCTTACCCGATTGTCGCGCTGGTCGGCTACACCAATGCGGGCAAATCGACGTTGTTTAACCGCATGACGGCTGCAAGCGTACTCTCGGCGGACGTGCTGTTTGCCACACTTGATCCAACGCTGCGCGCCGTTGGGCTGCCGCACGGCGCGAGGATCATTCTCTCGGATACTGTCGGATTTATCTCGGATCTTCCCACCATGCTGGTCGCGGCGTTTCGCGCGACTTTGGAAGAAGTCATCGAGGCTGATGTGATCCTGCACGTACGCGACATGTCGCACGAAGATTCTGACGCACAATCTTACGACGTGGGAAAAGTACTCGTCGAGCTTGGTATCGAAGCCGGTGATCCACGTGTGGTTGAAGTGTGGAACAAGATCGACCGTATGAATTCAGACGACCGCGTGCGAATTTTCAACCTCGCCGAGCGGCGCGAACATCTACGCCAGCCACTTCCTGTGTCAGCATTGACGGGGGAAGGGATAGAACGTCTGCTCGCCGCAATCGAACAGCGTCTCGGTGAAAAGCGACAGACTCTTCGATTGTCGATTGATCCTTCCGATGGAGCGGGTCTGAGCTGGCTTTATCGCCACTCGGAAGTTCTGTCACGGGAGATGAATGAGGAAGGACGTTTGGCACTTAGCGTTCGGGCCGACCCGAAAAATGCAGCGCTGGTGAAGCACAAATATCCGGAGACAACGGAAGTCAAACCGCCGGGCTAAATCCGGAGCAAAAAAGGGGCAGGGACACAATGGCTTTACGGCAATTTCAGATCGCGATCTCAGGCGTGTTGTTATCGCGAGCCTGATCGGAGCCACGGCCAGGGCGGCAATCAATCACGGGTAGAGGCGGCCTTCTCGGCCGCCTTCGCCTCGTCCCACAGCTTGTCCATTTCGGTCAGGCTCGCATCCTTGGGCGTTTTTCCGCGCGACGCTAACGCGCGCTCGATTGCGGCAAACCGCCGCTCAAACTTGAGGTTCGTTTCGCGCAGGACGCCCTCAGGGTCGGCGCCCAGATGCCGGGCAAGATTGACAACGGCGAAGAGAAGATCACCGACCTCAGCAGCCATCTGAACTGGATCGCCGCGATCGAGTTCGGCCTCGATCTCGTCCGCTTCCTCGCGGATCTTGGCGAGGACGGCCCGCGGATCATTCCAGTCGAAACCGACGTGCCCAGCCTTGTCCTGGAGCTTCAAGGCGCGGGTTAACGCGGGCAGGCCGACCGGTACACCGGCGAGCGCTCCCTTTGGCGCCTCTTCGCCGCGCTCGGCCTTCTCCTCGGCCTTGATGCGCGCCCAGAGGCCCTCCACAGCCTTGGCGGTCTTGCCGTCGGCATCGGCGAAGACATGCGGATGCCGCCGGATCAGTTTGGTGGTGATAGCCTCAACCACATCGGCAAACTCGAAGGCGCGTTGCTCCTGGGCCATACGGGCGTGGAAGACGACCTGGAGCAGCAAGTCCCCCAGTTCGTCCTTCAGCCCCGCCAGATCGCCGCGCGCGATTGCGTCGGCAACCTCGTAAGCCTCCTCGAGCGTGTAGGGAGCAATTGTCTGGAAATTCTGCTCGAGGTCCCAGGGGCAACCGCTCCCAGGGGTGCGCAGCGCCGCCATGATCTCGATCAGGCGGGAAATGTCACGGGAGGGCTTCACCGGGCTGGAGCTTGTGCTGATGTTGGACGGCGGACAGCACGACGATAGCAAAGCGTGTTCATTGCCGCAGGTCCGTGATTCGCATAAGACATATTATGGAATATTTCCCCATGTAGGCTTTTCACAGCCTTTACCAGCGGCCATGCGGACGATTTTAGATAAAAAGCGACAGTCTGCTTCGGAGGCATTGGGAGCCACATCAAGCCGCGACAAAGCTCATCAGGTCGTAAGCCGGTTCGACCGCTGGCGGCAGCTCTGCGCGCAGCACGGCGTAGTCCATATCGCTGTGGAGATTTGTCAGGATCGCTCGCTTTGGATTGATGCGCGCTATCCATTCGAGGGCCTCGTCGAGATTGAAGTGACTGGGATGCGGCGCCTTGCGAAGCGCGTCGACGATCCAGACGTCCA
>DASSIJ010000099.1:0-4297 GCA_035692045.1 Pseudolabrys sp.
AGCGCAGGCGCACTTCGCGTCCCGGCGCCAGACGAAAGAACTTCTTCGGCGGATTCTCCAGAAAATCGTCGCGCTCGATGAAAAGCTCGCGGCCGAAACGGATGCGCCGCGTTCCCGCGTCGGGATCCTCGGGGTGATTGATGGCGTCGAGCTCTTCGCTTGGACCCTCTGGATAGTTCTCGATCACGACCTTGAGCGGGCGCAGCACCGCCATGCGCCGCTGCGCCGACTTGTTCAGCACCTCGCGGATCGAGAAGTCGAGCAATCCCAGATCGACCAGGCTGTTCGCCTTGGCGACGCCGATGCGCTTGACGAAATCGCGGATCGCGGCCGGCGGCACGCCGCGCCGGCGCAGCCCGGCGAGCGTCGGCATACGCGGATCGTCCCACCCGCTCACGTGCCCGTCGCGTACCAGTTCAGTCAACACACGTTTGGACAGCACCGTATAGGTGAGATTGAGCCGCGCGAACTCGTATTGGTGAGGGCGTGCCGGGACCTTCAGGTTTGCAATAAACCAGTCGTAGAGCGGCCTGTGATCCTCGAACTCCAGCGTACAAATCGAATGGGTGACGTGTTCGAGCGCGTCGGACTGACCATGAGCAAAGTCATAGCTCGGGTAAATCTTCCACTCCGTGCCCGTGCGTGGATGGCTGGCGTGCAGGATCCGATAAAGCACCGGATCGCGCATATTGATATTGCCTGATGCCATATCGATCTTGGCGCGCAAAACGCGGGCGCCGTTGGGAAATTCACCGGCCCGCATCCGCCGGAACAGGTCAAGGTTTTCATCGACCTCGCGGTCTCGAAACGGACTATTCTTGCCGGGCTCTGTCAGGGTGCCGCGATTGACGCGCATGTCATGCGGGCTCTGGTCGTCGACGTAGGCCTTGCCCGCCCGGATCAGATCCTCCGCCCACGCATAAAGCTGTTCGAAATAGTCTGACGCGTGATACAGGTGCTTGCCCCAATCGAAGCCCAGCCAGCGCACGTCGGCTTCGATGGCATCAATGTATTCCTGCTCTTCCTTGACGGGGTTCGTGTCGTCGAAACGCAAATGACAGCGTCCCCCAAACTCCTCGGCAATGCCGAAATTCAGGCAGATCGATTTGGCGTGGCCGATATGCAGGTAGCCATTGGGTTCGGGTGGGAAGCGCGTAACAGCGCTTTTTACGCGACCCGAATCGAGGTCGGCCTTAACGATGTCACGAATGAAGTCGCGCCCGGCTTCACTCAGACCCGCTTCGCCTCTTGCCTTATCGTCGCTCGCCATGCTTCCTCGATTTCAAACGATCATATCCTGCGGCCTATGCCATGACGGAACGCCCGGCTCAATGTCAATCGCGGTGACACAATTGACAGGAACTGTGATACACGGCCCGCGATGACCGAGCCCGTCGTCACCCGCTTTGCGCCCTCGCCCACCGGCTTTCTCCACATCGGTGGAGGCCGAACTGCCTTGTTCAACTGGCTGTTCGCCCGCAGGCACGCCGGCAAGATGCTGCTTCGGATCGAAGACACCGACCGCGAACGCTCAACGGCTGCGGCGATCAATGCCATTATCGATGGGCTGACCTGGCTCGGCCTCACCTGGGACGGCGAGATTGTCTTCCAGTTTTCACGCGCGGCCCGCCATCGTCAGGTGGCCGAGCAGTTGCTCGCCTCCGGGCATGCTTACCGGTGCTATTGCAGTCCTGACGAGCTGACCGCGATGCGCGAGCAGGCCCGGGCGGAAGGCCGCACGCGCCTTTATGACGGCCGCTGCCGCGACCGTGATCCAAAGGACGCGCCGGCGGGCGTCAGTCCGGTGATCCGGCTCAAGGCGCCGCTCACGGGGGAAACCGTCGTCGAGGATCAGGTCCAGGGACGCGTCGTTTGGCAGAACGAGAACCTGGATGACTTCGTCCTGTTGCGTTCCGACGGCACGCCCACATACATGCTCGCAGTCGTTGTGGACGACCATGACATGGGCGTTACCCACATCATCCGGGGTGACGACCACCTCAACAATGGTGCCCGCCAAACCCAGATTTATCAGGCACTCGGCTGGAAGGTGCCTATCATGGCGCACATCCCGCTCATTCACGGACCCGATGGCTCCAAGCTATCGAAGCGTCACGGCGCGCTCGGAGTCGACGCCTACCGCGCGATGGGCTACCTGCCGGCGGCGATGAGGAACTATCTGGTGCGGCTGGGCTGGGCCCACGGCGATCAGGAGATCTTCACGACCGAAGAAATGATCGGCGCCTTCGACCTTCCACAGATCGGCCGTTCGCCCGCACGCTTCGATTTCACAAAACTCGAGAGCCTCAACGGCCATTACATCCGCTCAAGCGATGACGCCGATCTCATTGCCGCCCTTGAGCACCTCTTGCCCCACATTGCGGGCGGCCAGGAACTTGCGAGCAAAATGACGCCGGCTCTGCGCGCCAAGCTGCTGGCGGCAATGCCCGGGTTGAAAGAGCGTGCCAAGACTTTAGTCGAATTGTTCGATGCGTCCCGCTATCTGTGGACAAGCCGGCCGCTCGATATCAATGATCAAGCGAAGGCTTTGCTGACCGAGGAAGCCAAGACGCTGATTGCCGCACTGCTGCCGGAACTGGAGGCGGTTCCCGATTGGAATGCGACGTCCGCCGAGGCCGTCGTACGGCCCTATGCCGAGCGCGCAGGCCTCAAACTTGGCGCCGTGGCACAGCCGTTGCGGGCCGCCCTGACCGGGCGCACGACCTCGCCGCCGATCTTTGACGTCCTTGCGGTTCTGGGGCGGGACGAAAGCCTTGCGCGCCTGCGGGATCAGGCCGCCCGGTAAAATTTCATTTTGGGCAATCACCCCGCGCAGTGCCCATATGCAAGGCAAGCCCTGGCCTTGCGCTATCTTGCAGCGCACATATGAATGGGATACGCACAAAGCGGCCAGCATCCCTAACCCATTATGTTTCGACGCGCACCGCTCGCGGCCAACTTGAGGGCTCGACTATGGACGCCAAGACCAGCGCCAAGAATAAGACCGGCACACTGACCGTCGGGAACAACAATTGGGACATGCCGATCTACCCCGGAACGATCGGCCCAGATGTCGTCGACATCTCGAAGCTCTATGGCCAGAGCGGGATGTTTACGTACGACCCCGGCTTCACGTCCACCGCCAGTTGCGAGTCAAAAATCACCTACATCGACGGCGATGAAGGGGTTTTGCTGTATCGCGGCTATCCAATCGAGCAACTCGCCGAGCATGGCGATTTTTTGGAGACCTGCTATTTGCTGCTCTACGGCGAGTTGCCGACCCCCGCGCAGAAGGCTGATTTTGACTACCGTGTGAGCCGTCACACGATGGTTCACGAGCAGATGAGTCGTTTTTTCCAGGGCTTCCGTCGCGACGCGCATCCAATGGCCGTTATGACCGGATGCGTCGGTGCACTATCGGCATTCTATCACGACTCCACCGACATCTCCGATCCGCATCAGCGTATGATCGCTTCGATCCGAATGATTGCAAAGGTGCCAACCCTCGCTGCAATGGCATACAAATATTCGATCGGTCAGCCGTTCGTTTATCCGAAAAACGATCTCGACTACGCCTCCAACTTCCTGCGTATGTGCTACGCGGTGCCGACCGAGGAATACAAGCCAAACCCGGTCCTGGCGCGCGCCATGGACCGCATTTTTATTTTGCACGCCGATCACGAGCAAAACGCGTCGACCTCGACGGTGCGGCTTGCGGGCTCCTCCGGCGCAAATCCGTTCGCTTGCATCGCCGCCGGCTGCGCCTGTCTATGGGGTCCCGCGCATGGCGGCGCCAACGAAGCCGCGCTCAACATGCTGCGCGAGATTGGATCGGTCGATCGCATTCCGGAATTCATCAAACGTGCCAAGGATAAAAACGACTCCTACCGCCTGATGGGATTTGGACACCGCGTTTACAAAAACTACGATCCGCGCGCCAAAATCATGCAGAAGACCTGTCATGAGGTGCTGACCGAGCTCGGTATCAAGGACGACCCGCTGCTCGATGTCGCTATGGAGCTCGAGAAAATCGCCCTGCACGACGAGTATTTCGTCGAAAAGAAGCTCTATCCCAACATCGATTTCTATTCGGGCATCACACTCAAGGCGATGGGCTTCCCGACCACGATGTTCACCGTATTGTTCGCGGTTGCGCGCACCGTCGGCTGGATCGCGCAGTGGAAAGAAATGATCGAGGATCCGCACCAGAAGATCGGCAGGCCGCGGCAACTCTATACCGGCGCAACTCGTCGGGACTACGCGCCGATCTCGCGGCGGAAATAAACCACCCTACCGG
>DASSIJ010000100.1:0-7583 GCA_035692045.1 Pseudolabrys sp.
CTCTTTCAACCCGGATTATCCGATGATCCGTCTCGGCACCGGCGATCTTTCCGCGCTGATGCCGGGTGTCTCGCCGTGCGGTCGCACGAATGTGCGCATCAAGGGGTGGATGGGCCGCGCCGATCAGACGGCGAAAATAAAGGGTATGTTCGTGCATCCCAAGCAGATCGCCGAGATCGCCGCACGTCACCCCGAGCTCAAGCGTCTCCGGCTCGTGGTCGACCGCGCAGGCGAACAGGACACCATGACCTTGCTGGCGGAACACGCGCCGGCCGGCGCTGCGCTCGAATCCGCGGTTGCCGAGACTCTGCAGTCGATCACCAAGCTCAAGGGCACGGTGAAACTGGTT
This sequence comes from Pseudolabrys sp., assembly GCA_035692045.1. Classification (GTDB taxonomy): domain Bacteria; phylum Pseudomonadota; class Alphaproteobacteria; order Rhizobiales; family Xanthobacteraceae; genus Pseudolabrys. The sequence continues at coordinate 350 of DASSIJ010000100.1, forward strand.
GCGCCAGGCTCGTTACCGAATGACGGCAAGCTGATCGCCGACGAGCGCAAGCCATGAGTCCGGACACGGCTACGGCAGCCGCCGGTCGCATTGGCGTGCTGCTAGTCAACCTCGGAACGCCCGACTCGACGGGCTACTGGGCTATGCGGCGCTATCTGAAGGAATTTCTGTCTGACCGGCGCGTGATCGAGGAAAACCGCCTGAAATGGTGGCTGGTTCTCAACCTGATCATTCTGACCGTCCGGCCGGGCCGCAAGGGACGCGATTACGACAAGATCTGGAACAAAGAACGCGACGAGTCGCCGCTCAAGACCATCACACGCTCGCAATCCGACAAGCTGGACGAAATATTCGAAAAGGTTGCCAAGCGGGTCCGCGTCGACTGGGCAATGCGCTACGGCAATCCGTCGATCCGCTCCCGTCTGGAAGCGCTCGCGGCACAGGATTGCGAACGAATCCTGATCGTGCCGCTCTATCCACAATATGCGGCAGCGACGACGGCCACCGTGTGCGATGAAGTCTTCCGCTCACTCGAACGCATGCGCTTCCAGCCAACACTGCGCGTCGCCGCCCCTTACTATGCCGAGCCTGTCTATATTGACGCGCTCGCGGCTTCGCTGACTACGGCGCTGGCAAAGCTTGCCTTCAAACCGGAGGTGATCCTCGCCTCCTATCACGGTATGCCGGAGGACTACGTCGCCAAAGGCGATCCCTATTCCAGCCACTGCGCCGAGACGACAGCGCTCCTTCGCAAGAAGCTCAAGTTCAACGATGAGCGGCTGGTCATGACCTTCCAGTCGCGGTTTGGCACGGCTGAATGGCTTAAGCCTTATACTGACGCGACCGTCAAATCGCTTGCAGAGCGCGGGGTGAAAAACCTTGCGGTTATCACTCCCGGATTTTCCGCCGACTGCCTCGAGACTCTGGAAGAGATCGCCATGGAGAACGCGGAAATTTTCCGGCATGCAGGCGGTGAAAATTTTGCTGCGATTCCTTGCCTCAATGATAGCCAGGGAGGCATGGCGGTCATCCGCGATATTGTCGTGCGCGAACTCAAGGGATGGACCTAGTGCCGGAACCCGTTGCGTTCCGCCGCCGGCCAACTTGAGAGCATCTCCTTGCTCACGCGACCGCTGCGGCGCTGATCATTTTTCGCCGAGCAGGCGGCGCATCTCGGAGCGCAACTCCGGTGCAATGTCGGGGCGCTCCAGCCCATAGGCTACATTGGCCGTAAGGAAACCGATTTTGGATCCGCAGTCGAAGCTGCGGCCCTCGAATTTGAGACCGTAAAATGGCTGGGCCCGCGAGAGCGCGAGCATGGCATCGGTGAGCTGAATTTCGCCGCCGGTACCCGCGGCCTGCTTTCCCAACAATTCAAAGATCTGCGGTTGCAGTATGTACCGGCCGGTTATGGTGAGGTTGGACGGTGCCTCACTCGCTTGCGGCTTCTCGACCATTTTAGTGATCGAAAATGCCTTGCCTTTTGGCGCGCCGACACCGACGACGCCATACATGTGCACCCGCTCTTTCGGTACTTCCTCAACCGCGATGATATTGGCGTTGTCGTCAAGATCCTTCGCCGCGTCGATCATCTGCGCGAGGCAACCGCGCGTATGCTGAACCAGCACGTCCGGTAGCAGCAGTGCGAATGGTTCATGGCCGACCAGTTCTCGCGCGCACCAGACTGCGTGGCCAAGACCGAGTGGCGATTGCTGGCGGGTGAAGCTCACGGTCCCGGCTTCTGGCAGATCTTCCGACAGAAGGGTGAGCTCGGCTTTCTTGCCCCGCTCCGTCAAAGTCAGTTCGAGCTCGAATTGGCGGTCGAAGTGATCTTCGATCACGCTCTTGTTCCGGCCCGTAACGAAGATGAAGTGCTCGATGCCGGCCTGGCGCGCCTCATCCACCACGTGCTGGATAAGCGGCCGGTCGACCACCGGAAGCATTTCCTTGGGCATGGCCTTGGTTGCCGGCAGAAACCGGGTTCCTAGGCCAGCAACGGGAAATATGGCTTTACGGATGCGGGTCATGCGACAATTTCAGCGGTTATGCGAGTCGTGAGTTCCTGACGGCAGAAAGCACGGGAGAGGGGCGGGGGTCCAGATCGACATTAAGGAAAGTACACCATTAACGCGGCTGAAATGATATCGAGGCACCCATAGATAGGGGGATTGGGTGAAGACGAGGACCGGCATGCGGAGAGTGTGGCCCATAGCCATTGCGGCAGGCATCGTGACGGCGGCTTGTGGCGTTGTCGCGGCGCAAGACGCACGCAATGGCCGCGGCCCGGTCAGCACCACCGGGTCCCTTCCGCCCCCCGCACAGGCGGCGCCGGAGTGGAGCGGGGAATCGGGCGGCTCCGGTCACCCGCTGATGACCGCCGAGGCGATCCGCGCGGCCGCCGCAAGTTTCCACGCCTGCATCGACCGGTTGTGGCCGGCAGCGGCGCGGCGCGGCATCTCGCGAAGTACCTTTCAGACCTATACCGCTTCGCTTACGCCAGACCTGCGGATCATGGATCTGCTCGACAATCAGCCAGAGTTCACCAAATCCTTCTGGGATTATCTCGACATCCTGGTGACCAATGAGCGCATTGAGCAAGGCCGCGCGCTGCTCGAACGATATCGGAAAACCTTCGATGCTGCGGAGCGGGCCTATGGCGTGGATCGCCATATTATCGCAGCCATCTGGGGGGTCGAAACCAACTACGGCACGTTGGTCGGCGAACGTTCGGTTGTCCGTTCCACCGCTACTCTCGCCTGTATTGGCCGCCGACAGGGCTATTTCCGGGAGGAGTTTCTGTCCGCGCTGGAGATTCTCCAGCGTGGGGATGTCCGGCCTGACCGCCTGGTCGGATCGTGGGCCGGGGCATTCGGACCGACACAGTTCATGCCCACCGCATTCAAGAAATATGCGGTGGATTTCGATCGTGACGGTCGCCGTGACGTTGTCGACTCTGTAGCGGACATCATTGCTTCCACCGCCAACAACCTGAAAAAAGATGGCTGGGTTACCGGGCAGACGTGGGGCTACGAGGTGGTGGTACCGGCGACGTTCAATTTTTTACTTGCCGATCATGCCCGCCCGATGAGCATTCGCGAGTGGGAGCGCCATGGAATTAAACGTGCAAATGGCCAATCGTTTCCGCATCCGGAGGACAGCGCATTTTTACTCGTACCGGCAGGCGTCCAGGGGCCGGGCTTTCTGATGCTGGCGAATTTCAACGTCATCATGAAATACAATCCGGCCGAGGCCTATGCGCTGGCGATTGGGCATTTGGCTGACCGGCTGCGCGGCGGACCGTCGTTCGTGCAGGATTGGCCGCGGTATGAGCGTGTGCTGTCACGCTCAGAACGACTGGAATTACAGCAATTGCTGACGCATCACGGTTACGATGTCGGTGAACCGGACGGTCAAGTCGGCCTTAAGACTCGCACTGCAATTCGAGATTTTCAGGCCAAAAATGGCCGGATTCCAGATGGTTTTGCATCGGCAGGTGTGCTCGATCAGCTACGCGCCCGTTAAGGATGTTATTGCGTCCACCTTTTGAGTTGACATTTTTTGGGCGCTATTGGTCCATGGGTCGCTAGGGCGATGGGGCGATCGGTATGTTTGGAAAAAACCTTTTATCGCGCTGTTTCGCGGGGGCGGTTCTTCTGGCTGCGGCCGATCTTGCCGGCATTATCGCAGTGGAAGTTACGCTGACATCGCCGGCCGAAGCCCAATTTCGCGACGACCGTTTTCCGTTCCTGAGTCGACAGCGTCCGCGATCCGGTGGTGGCGGCGGCTTCTTTGGCGGCTTCTTTGGTGGCGGAGATCGGTCCAATGAGGGGCCTGCCGAGCAGGCGGCGCCAGTCGACAACTCGCGTGCGCCGCCTCCACGCAAAGCGGATCCGAAAGCCGAGCCGGTTACGCCGACGACGTCGGTTGTGGTTCTCGGCGATGGCATGGCCGACTGGCTTGCCTATGGCCTGGAAGATGCATTTTCGGATTCACCCGAGATCGCCGTCGTCCGAAAGAACAAGGTTCATTCCGGACTCGTGCGCTATGACCAGAAGGGCGATCTCGACTGGTGGCGTGTTGCGCGCGACATGCTCACTCCGGAAAAGACCAACTTTGTCGTGATGATGCTCGGCGTCAGCGACCGTCAGGGCATTCGTGAGCGTGATCTCGCAAAGGATGCCGAAAAAAAGAAGGGCAAGGAAGCCGACAAGCCTGCAAGCGAGCAGGGCGCGCAAAACAAGGATAACAAGGATCAGATCGAGGACCAGGAGCCGTCATCGATCGTCGCGACTGAGTCGCAGCCGGCAAAAAAGACGAGCGGCAGCGTTGAATTTCGCAGCGACCAATGGGCTGAGATATATTCGAAGCGCATCGACGACACGATCACAGCACTCAAAAGCAAGGGCGTGCCGGTATTCTGGGTGGGCTTGCCCTCGATCCGTGGCCCCAAGTCCACGGCTGATGCGGTTTATCTCAACGATCTCTACCGCGCGCGCGCGGAACGTGCCGGTGTCATTTACATCGACGTCTGGGACGGCTTCGTCGACGAAACTGGAAAATTTTCCAATTTTGGCCCGGACTATGAAGGCCAGATGCGCCGCCTTCGCTCGAACGACGGCGTTTATTTTACGAAATCCGGTGCGCTTAAACTCGCGCACTATGTCGAGCGCGAAATCCGCCGCCACATGAACAGCCGCGTCATGCCGGTCGCCTTGCCTTCAGGCCCAATTGCGCCGTCGGTGCCCGACGGTAAACCAGCCGCACGCCCTGTGGCCGGTCCTGTGCTTCCGCTGACTGTAGGGCCCGGCGGTTCCGAAGAATTGCTCGGTGGTGGCGGCAACAGTGCTCCGCATGGCGACGCCATCGCGACGCGAGTTTTGGTCAAGGGTGAGCCAATCCCCGCACCGGCCGGGCGCGCCGATAATTTCGCCTTACAGCGCGATGCGGATTTGCCGGCTGCCGCAGCTCCTGCGGAACTCCTGGTGCCCATGCCGGCTGATACTTCGCGTGCCGAACCGGTAGCGGCTCCGCCCGAGCAGAAAGCGGCCGTGCCAAAGAGCGGAAGCTCCGGCAAAACGACCCAGACGACCCAGACCCCGCCCACCCAAACGACCGCGGTCAGGCCCAGGCCGAAACAAGATGATGTTCCGCGCCCGCCGCGAGGCCTTTTCCCCTCCGGCGGAAATCCGTTCAGCTTTTTCCGCTAGCGCGATGCAGGCACGTTGCCCTCGGACTTGATCCGAGGGTCAGCGCGGCAGCAAAGTCGAGCCCATCAGGAATTTGTCGACCGCGTGCGCCGCCTGGCGGCCTTCGCGAATTGCCCAGACCACAAGTGATTGCCCACGCCGCATATCGCCGGCCGTGAACACCTTGGGCACCGAGGTCAGGTAGGCATTGGTGTCAGCAGAAACATTGCCGCGTTGATCGAGTGCAACGCCGAGCGCCTTGAGCATCCCTTCGTGCACAGGATGCACGAAACCCATGGCGAGCAAAACCAGATCGGCTTCGATCTCGAATTCGGTGCCGGGGACCGGCTTGAATTTCGCGTCCACGTGCGTGCAATGCAGTTTCTTGACCTGGCCGTTTTCGCCGGTGAATTTTTGCGTCAACACGGCAAATTCGCGGGTGACGCCTTCCTCGTGACTTGAGGAGATGCGCAGCTTAAGCGGCCAATCCGGCCAGGTGAGCATCTTGTTCTCGTGCTCAGGCGGCTGTGGCATAATCTCGAAATTGGTGACCGATTCCGCGCCCTGGCGGGTCGAAGTGCCGATGCAATCGGAGCCGGTATCGCCGCCTCCGATGACGACGACTTTCTTGCCTTTGGCGAGAATCGGCTCGGCGTCCCCTTGCGGTTCATTGCTCACGCGCCGGTTCTGCTGTGGCAGAAATTCCATAGCGAAATGGATGCCTTTCAGCTCGCGGCCGGGAATCGGCAGATCCCGCGATTTCTCGCTGCCGCCGGCCAGCACCACTGCGTCGTGTTCCTTGACTAACTTGTCGGCCGGCACGCTGACGCCGACATCAGCGTTATAATGGAAGACAACGCCTTCGCCCTGCATCTGCTCGACACGGCGGTCGACGTGGATCTTTTCCATCTTGAAGTCGGGAATGCCGTAGCGCAGCAGGCCGCCCGCTTTGGCCCAGCGTTCGTAAACGTGCACCTCATGCCCGGCGCGCGCGAGCTGTTGCGCGCAAGCGAGGCCCGCCGGGCCGGAACCGACGACCGCCACCTTTTTGCCGGTCTTGCTTTGCGGCTTGTCGGGCTTGAGACCCTGCGCAATCGCGCGATCTGCAATCTCACACTCGATCGTTTTAATGGTGACCGGATTCTCGTCGATATTGAGCGTGCAGGACGCTTCGCACGGGGCGGGACAGACGCGCCCCGTAAACTCCGGAAAATTGTTGGTCGAATGCAGATTGCGCGCGGCTTCGTCCCAATTTCCGCGGTAGACCAGGTCGTTCCAGTCCGGGATCTGGTTGTTGACGGGGCAACCGGTGGGCGCGCCGGTGATGCGGCTTGTGCCGTGGCAATAAGGCACGCCACAATCCATGCAACGCGCCGCCTGCTCGCGAATTTCCTGTTCGGGAAGCGGCAGGACGAATTCACGCCAATGTTTGACGCGCTCCGCGACCGGCTCATAGTCGCGATCCTCGCGTTCGATTTCCAGAAAGCCGGTGACCTTACCCATACTTATTCCGCGGCCTGCATCGTGGCGGCCTTCTCCTTCGCCATCTCAGCGAGCGCGCGCCGGTATTCAACCGGCATCACTTTCCGGAACAGCGGGCGATAGTGACTCCAGTTGGCAAGGATTTCAGCGGCGCGCTTTGAACCAGTGTAGCGCGCGTGATTGGAGATCAGCAGGTTGAGCCGCTCGGCATCCTTGCTGGTCAGATCCGACATGACATCGACGCGGCCGTGGCTCTCGAGATCGTTGTAGTGGCCAAACTCCTGCTCGGCGACCTGCTCCTCTTCCGGCACCGGCTCAAGCTCGACCATTGCCATGTTGCAGCGCGACTTGAACGTATTGTCCTCGTCCAGAACGTAGGCGATGCCACCCGACATGCCCGCTGCGAAATTGCGGCCGGTGCGACCGAGAACCACCACAACGCCGCCGGTCATGTATTCGCAGCAATGGTCACCGGCGCCTTCGATCACCGCGAGGGCACCCGAGTTGCGCACCGCGAAACGTTCGCCCGCAACACCGCGGAAATAGCATTCGCCTTCGATTGCGCC
>DASSIJ010000101.1:0-2472 GCA_035692045.1 Pseudolabrys sp.
CACTGTGCGCACGGTGGACCTTTTGACCGGTCTGATCAGTGAGTTTTCAACCACCGACGGATATGTCGGCCTGACGGCTGCTTTTACCTGGTGCCGACAAGTCGCGTACATTGTGTCGAAATAACCGCAGCCCTCGACCACTTGACCTGTCGACGTCCCATGACGGCCTCATCGTCGGACGCCCATCGCGCATAAAAAAGCCCCGCATGGCCGGCGCGGGGCTTGAAAGTGGAAGAAGGGCATCTGTGCAGCCGCCTTCCTGCCCTTACATGTGGGTAATATCCCGATCCTTGGTTTCCGGCAGGAAGATCAGGCCGACGACGAAGCTCATCGCAGCGACCACGATCGGATACCATAGGCCGGAGTAGATATTCCCCGTCGCTGCCACGATGGCGAACACGGTGGCCGGCAGGAAGCCGCCGAACCAGCCGTTGCCGATGTGATACGGCAGCGACAGACCGCTGTAGCGGATTCGGGTCGGAAACAATTCCACCAGCCAGGCGGCGATCGGCGCGTACACCATGGTGACGTAGATCACCAGGATGGTCAGCAAGATGATCGTCATGGGGTAGTTGATTTCCGCCGTATTGGCTGTGGCCGGGTAGCCGTGCTTGCTGATCGCGTCACCAAGCTGCTTGGCGAAGTCCGGCGTGCCGGTCTGGATGACTTCATCGCCGACCTTCACGCTCGCTTTCGTTCCCTTCGGCGCTTCCTGGTTCTGATAGTTCACCGAACGGGCGACCAGCGCCGACTTGGCGATGTCGCAAGAGGTGGTGAACTTGGCGACCCCGACCGGATTGAACTGAAACGAGCATTCACTCGGGTCGGCAATCACGGTCACCGGAGCTGATGCCAGCGCTGCTTCCAGCCTCGGATTGGTGAAATGCGTCAGGCCCTGGAAGATCGGGAAGTACGTCACGACCGCCAGTGCGAAGCCCGCCAGGATGATCGGCTTACGGCCGATCCTGTCCGACAGCCAACCGAAGATGATGAAGAACGGCGTGCCGAGCAGCAGCGCGGTCGCGATCAGAATTTGCGCCGTAACCGGAGGCACTTTCACCGTCAGTGACAGGAAGAACAGCGCGTAGAACTGCCCGCCATACCACACGACGGCTTCACCAGCAGTAGCGCCGAACAGCGCCAGGATGGCGATCTTGAGGTTTGCCCATTCGCCAAACGCTTCCGACAACGGCCGCTTGGAGCCTTTGCCGAGGTCCTTCATGCGCTGGAACACCGGCGACTCATTGAGCCTTAGCCGGATCCAGATCGAGACTGCAAGCAGGATAGCCGAGAGCAGGAACGGGATTCGCCAGCCCCAGGCTGCGAAGGTCGGTTCGCCTTGAGCGCTGCGAATGCCAAGTACCAGCAGCAGCGCCATGAACAGGCCGAGCGTCGCCGTGGTTTGGATCCACGAGGTGTAGAGACCGCGCTTGTTCTTCGGCGCGTGCTCAGCGACGTAAATAGCAGCGCCGCCGTATTCACCGCCGAGCGCGAGACCCTGCGCCAGACGCAGACCGATCAGAATGATCGGCGCGATGATGCCGGCGGACGCGTAGGACGGCAGCAAACCGATAAAAAAGGTGCCGACACCCATCAGCGACATGGTGATGAGGAAGGTGTACTTGCGGCCGATCATGTCGCCGAGCCGGCCAAAAAACAGCGCACCGAATGGGCGCACCGCAAAGCCGGCGGCGAAAGCGAGCAGCGTGAAGATGAAAGCCGCCGTCGGATTGACGCCGGAAAAGAATTGCGCCGCCAGAATGGGCGCCAGCGTTCCGTAGATATAGAAGTCGTACCACTCGAATACTGTGCCAAGCGATGAAGCGAAAATGACCATCCGCTCTTCGGATGTCATCCCGCCCTCGCGATATTGGTTTGCAGTCATCGCCGTCATGGGCGTTTTTCCCCGATTTGCCGCGCTGATTTGTTTTCTTGTTGGAGGCAGCCGCCCGCGCAATCACACGATAGACTTCCCCAATCGAGAAATACGCCGCGCGTCAATGGACGTCTGTCCGTCTCAGGTCTTACGTCTAAAGTCGGGAATGGACTCTGCAAGCGGCAGAATTCGCAGAGAGAATCAAATCCGGGGAGACCGAGCCAACGGCCGTTAGATCAGACCGCGCCAACAAGTTTTTCCAGAATATCGATCAGCCAGCCTGCCGCCTGCAATACAGCCAGGCGCTGCGGCAGTTTTTCTCTGCGATAAATGTCATTGAGCAATTTCTGCGCTCGTTTGTACGCCGGGTGCGCCTGTGCCGCTTCGCCAAGCAAGTGCAGCCGGTCCGACAACTCGGCGCGGCGACCTTCAAGCTCATCGTAGCGCTGGCGAAAGGTTGGGCGCGCGGCGCGCTTGTCCGGAGTGGGGGAGGTGGTGGAGCGGCGGGGCATGGCGATTAACTGTACTACGGGCACATTTTGCGGCGAAATCGAGGTCGCCCGTTCCTGGATTAATGTTACCGGTCGATTGGACGC
>DASSIJ010000102.1:0-4326 GCA_035692045.1 Pseudolabrys sp.
CTCGGCAACCTCTTCAACAGGCCGAAGATCGACGGGAACATTGAAACCATCGCGTCGCATGTTCTCGACGAACCATTCGGTGGCAGGATGGGATGCGCCGTTGGCCAGCACAGATGTCGCCGTATGGACCACATCCACACCGAGTTCCACGGCGCGGCACGCTGTATATGGCGCGAGCCCTGTGAGGCAATGCGAATGCAGATGCAGGGGTAGTCGTCCGCACGCACCCTTGAGCACGGGCACAAGAGTCTGCGCTCGTTCGGGCGTCAGAAGGCCGCTTGGATCTTTGATATAAACGGCGTCGACGCCGAGCGACACAAGCTCACGTGTCTTGCGCGCATAGTAATCGTCGGTATGGACGGGACTGACCGTGTACACGATACCGCCCGCTGTATAGAGGCCGACGTTTTTTGCGGCGCGCACCGGCACCTGCATGTTGCGCATGTCGTTGAGTGCGTCATAGGGGGTGTGATAGCGGATGCCATTGGCAAATATTCGTTCCGCCGTCAGCTCGACGATATCGTCCGGAAAGAACTCGAACGTGAACAGACTCTGGCCGCGCGTCATCACGATCAGCGGCGTGTGCTTGACCCACCCGCTGAGGATGCGCATTCGCTCCCAAGGATCCTCACGCAGGTAGCGCACGCACACATCGAAGACGGCCCCACCCACGAGATCGATTGCCTCAAACCCGGCGCGGTCGAGGCGCGGCGCCAGATCCTCCATCATTGCTGTGGTCATGCGCGTCGCCCACAGACATTGGTGCGCGTCGCGCAACGTCACGTCGACCAGGTTGATGGTTCGTTTTTGGGCCATCAATGCGTCACCGCCTGCAGGTTTTCTTCGACCCACCGCGTATGGACTTCGGCGCGCGCGAATTCGGGCTGTTGCAGAAGCCGCACATGGAACGGCACGGTGGTTTCAAGCCCCGACACATGAAAGCGAGCCAATGCCGACTTGGCTAGCTCCACCGCCGCCGCGCGGTCGGGCCCCGTGACAATGAGCTTGGCCAACATGGAATCGTAATAGGGCGGCACGGCATAGTTTTCGTAGACATGGCTATCGATGCGAATGTCGCGTCCGCTCGGCGGGCGCCATCGCTTGAGGATTCCCGGCGAAGGCCGAAAGTCGCGCGCCGCATCCTCAGCATTGATGCGGAATTCGATGGCCGTCCTTCCTTCGGAGAATGTCGAGCCAAACGAGAGCTTTTCGCCAGCCGCGACACGAAACTGCTCGACCACAAGGTCTGTGCCGGTGACCATCTCAGTGACGGGATGTTCGACCTGGATCCGGGTGTTCATCTCGATAAAGAAGAATTTGCCGCTTGCAGGATCGAAGATGAATTCGACCGTCCCGGCGTTGACGTAGTTGAGCGACTTGATCAATGCGACGGCCGCCTCCGCCATGCGCGTGCGTGTCGCCTGGTCAAGTGCCGGCGACGGCGATTCCTCGACAAGCTTTTGATGGCGCCGCTGCACACTGCAGTCGCGTTCGCCAAGATGCACGTGGTTGCCGTGGTGGTCGCCAAAAACCTGAATCTCGATATGGCGAACCTGCGAGAAAAAACGTTCGAGATAGATCTCCGGGTTTCCAAACGCCGCTTTCGCTTCAGCCGAAGCCTGCTCGAATTGCGCGGTAAAGTCTTCGTCGCGCGTCACAACCCGCATGCCGCGGCCGCCGCCGCCACCGCTTGCCTTCAGCAGCAGCGGAAACCCGAGATCGCCCGCAATACCGCGGGCAGGCCCTGCCGATGTAAAGCCTTGTTCCGAGCCCGGCACAACCGGGATTCCAATGGCGGCGGCGGTCTGACGCGCCGCGACCTTGTCGCCCATGCGTGAGATACACTCACCGTCGGGGCCGATGAAGGTCAATCCGGCTTCGTTGCAGCGCTCCACAAATGCGCTGTTTTCAGCCAGGAACCCGTAACCGGGATAGACCGCATCGCACTTCATTGCGATCGCGGTTTCGAGCAGCGCGGCTGCGTTGAGATAGCTTGCGGTCGCCGGCGGCGGGCCAATGCATATCGCATGATCGGCCGCCCATCGGTGAGGCGAATTCGCGTCGGCAGAAGAGAAGACAGCGAGGCTTTCGTACCCCAGCTGACGGCAGGCGCGGATAGCTCGCAGCGCGATCTCGCCGCGATTGGCGACCAGCACTCGCTGCATCGCTCGCCTCCCAGTTGTGCTGTTCACCCAGCAGGTGGACGCTCAACTGTCGCACTGGACAAATTCATATTGCAAGACGTTTTGTTTCGGTTTTTGATACTTCTCTTATGCCTCTCCTCGGCACCCCGTTGTCGAACAACAGCCGGCTCGAAGACGAGTCCAAACGGCGGCCCCCTCCCGCAGAGCAGCCGGCGAAAACATTTCCCACCGTCAAGGCTGTCGCAATTCTCGAGGCGATGGCGTCGGCGCGCCGCCCCCTTGGCGTGTCCGAGCTCGGCGCGTTGCTGGGCCTCCCCAAGCCGACGGCGCATCGCATTGTGCGCATGCTCGAAAGTGAAGGCCTGTTGCAGCGTGAACCGGGAAGTCGCCGGTTCGTGCCGGGCGCCCGCATGGTGCAACTCGGGTTGGGCATCGTCGCGGCTTCAATGTTGCGCGCCCCGCGCCACGCCATTCTCGAAGCGCTCTCGCAGAAGATCGGCGAGACTTGCAATTTCGGTGTGATGACCGGCAGCCACGTGATCTATCTCGATCGAGTGGAGTCAGCCTGGCCCTTTGGGCTGCGTTTTGAGCCGGGCTCGCGCGTGCCGTTGCATTGCACGTCCATGGGCAAACTATTCCTGAGCCAGCTCCCCACACAAAAACGCGCGCTCTTGCTGCGATCGATCCCCCTCTATCGCTACACCGAAAACACCTTCACCGAAGTTGCAGAGCTGGAGGCGGAACTCGATACGATCCGGGCAACCGGGATTTCGATTGATAATCAGGAATTTTTGGCGGGGGTTGTGTGCGTGGCCGTTCCGGTACGCTCGCCGGGCGGTCAGCGGGTCGCGGCGCTCGCAATTTCGGCGCCACTTGCACGCATGTCGTTAGAACAGGGCTTGCAGCATGTTCCGCTTCTGCAGGCGACGGCAGATCGATTGACTGCGACCATCGACGAAGCGGGACGCGATCCGAACGAAAAGGAGCGCGTGTGAGCCTGAGTTACGACGAGATCGCCGAGATCATAAAGCTCATCGACAGCAGTTCATGCGATGAGCTCGTTGTCGAAACCGGCGACATGAAGCTAGTGGTGCGCCGGAACGGCGTCTCACCAGCAGCTGCGGCTGAATATACGGAGCGGGGCTCCCCGCCACTCGCTGTGTCTCGAGCCCCTGCCCCCGAGGCCCGCACCGCCGCACCCAAAGTCGAAGCGGCTGCGGACCAGGTCGAGGTAACCGCTCCGATGGTCGGGACTTTCTACCGAGCACCCAATCCGGAAGCGCCGCCGTTCGTCGAAGTCGGCAGCGTGGTTAGCCCAGGCCAGCCACTTTGCCTCATCGAAGTCATGAAGCTCTTCACGACGATCAACTCCGAGGTTGCCGGCCGCATCGTGCAAATCGGCGCAGAAAACGCCGAGCTCGTTGAATACGGCCGCACCTTATTCGTTATCGAACAGGTCTGACGAGGAATGCGCAGTAGACAGTTGGAGGGTCAAAAGAAGCAATCGGTCCGATACGCAGTTACCTCGACTTTCGATCAAACCAAAAAAGTGGGGAGGAGTGAAATGCAGAAGCAACCAGGAATGAGGTTCGGCATAGTGGCCGCAGGGGCCTTCGCCGGACTCATTTGCGGAATGGTTCCAGCGGCCGCACAGAGCTTCACCGATTGGGGCTGGCCGCAGCCCTATGAGAAAGTCTCCGATAAGTCCGTTGCCTGGCTGAAACAGAAAGGGTGGTGGCCACTCGGTTTTGGCTGGCAAGGACCATTCTCCGGCCAAAACACAATCAACGTGGTCATGGACAAGACCGAGCTTCTGGAAAAGCGCGGCCTGGAGGCCAAATTCCAGGCCTTTGCCGCTGGTCCCGACGTCAACGAAGCTGTGGCGTCTGCCCGGATCCAAGTTGGGAACGGCGGAAATTTCCCCTTCACGTCACTGCTCGACCGCGGCGTGCCGGTGCGCGCAATTGCCGTCGTCGCGCCGAACCTAAAGCATTCAACCGTTGTCCCCGTGGATTCGCCGATCAAGAAGCTCACCGATTTCAAGGGCAGCAATCCGCCCGCGACGATCGGCATCGTCACCGGTTCGTCTGCCGAATTCTATTTCACTCAGGCCGCCGAAGTCGTCGGCCTGCAAATCGGTAAGGATGTCATCCTGAAAAATATGCCACCCGGCGAACAAATC
>DASSIJ010000103.1:0-6770 GCA_035692045.1 Pseudolabrys sp.
GTCTGCGCGATGCTCAACATCGATCTCACGGCCGTGGGAAGCTGGGCCGAGCGCCACAACGTCGTCTACGGCTCCTATCAGGAACTGGCCGGTCACCCGCTCGTTTACGACATGCTGGAAAAGCACGTTGCCGAGGTGAACCGCTCGCTCGCCGAGGACAAGGTGATGGCCGGTGCGCAAATCAAGCGGTTTCTTATCCTGCACAAGGAGCTTGACGCCGATGACGGTGAGCTCACCCGCACTCAGAAAGTGCGTCGTGGGTTCATCGCCGAGCGATATGGTCCACTGATCAAGGCGCTCTATGACGGCTCAAAGGATGCTGACATTTCGACTGAGGTCACCTTCGAGGACGGTCGCAAGGGCACGATCAGCGCCCGGGTGAAAATCCGCGACATGAAGAGCGAACCAGCTCCCGTGGGGAAAGCCGCATGAGGGCGACCGGCGGTCCTGAAGCTGCGGTCGGAGATGTGCTTTTGTCGGTCGAGAACGTATCGCTCTCGTTCGGCGGCGTGAAAGCGGTGAGCGACGTCTCCTTCGATATCCGTAAAGGAGAAATCCGGGCCATCATCGGGCCAAATGGCGCCGGCAAGACGTCGATGCTCAACGTCATCAATGGATTTTATCACCCGCAGCAGGGACGCATCACATTCAAGGGAGAGACGCGCGCGAAAATGCGTCCTCATGAAGCGGCCTATGGCGGCATCGCCCGCACATTTCAGAATGTCGCGCTGTTTCGCGGTATGACCGCGCTCGACAACATCATGGCCGGCCGCACACTCAAAATGCGCTCGAGCTTCTTCTGGCAGCTGTTCCGCTACGGTCCGGCCATGCGCGAGGAGGTGGAGCACCGCCACCGCGTCGAGGAAATCATCGACTTTCTCAAGATCCAGGAAATCCGGCGGGTGCCGGTGGGCCGGCTTCCCTATGGCCTGCAAAAACGGGTGGAGCTTGGCCGCGCACTCGCCATGGAGCCTGAATTACTTTTGCTCGACGAACCGATGGCCGGCATGAATCTCGAGGAAAAAGAGGACATGTCGCGCTTTGTGCTCGACGTGAACGATCAATACGGCACAACCATTGCGCTGATCGAGCACGACATGGGCGTGGTGATGGACCTGTCCGACCGTGTGGTCGTGCTCGATCACGGCATCAAGATCGCCGATGGAACGCCCGACGAAGTCAAACGCAACCAGGCGGTCATCGACGCCTATCTTGGTGTGGCCCACTGAGGACACATGGACATTCTCTACAAAGTCTTTGTCGATCCTTTCGTGCAGATGGGCACCGCGCCCGACCTGCTCGTACAGACGTTGTGGGAAGGACTTGTCGCCGGCGTCCTCTATTCGCTGATCGCGCTTGGCTTCGTCCTGATCTTCAAAGCCTCGGGCGTATTCAATTTTGCGCAGGGGATCATGGTGGTGTTTGCCGCCCTCACATTGGTGGGTTTCCACGAACATGGGGTGCCCGCCTTCCTGGCACTGGCGTTGACGATCGCCGTGATGTTCGGTCTCGCCGTTGCGGTCGAACGTCTGATTCTCAGACCGCTGGTCAATCAGCCCGATATCATCCTGTTTATGGCGACGTTCGGACTCACGTATTTCCTGATTGGCTTCGGTGAACTGATCTTCGGCGGCGAAACGAAAGTGATGATTGCCGACCAGCTTCTGCTCCCGCGCGGCGCGATCGACGTCAAAATGGCGGGGGGCTTCGTGTCGCTTCAAAAAATCGATATCGCGGCGGCAATCATTGCATCGCTCATGGTCGCAACGCTCGCAATATTCTTCCAGCGAACGCGTATTGGCCGCGCGCTGCGTGCGGTCGCCGATAGCCACCGCGCGGCGCTGTCGGTCGGCATATCGCTGGAGCAGATCTGGGTCATCGTCTGGTTTGCCGCGGGCCTTGTGGCGCTCACCACAGGGATCATGTGGGGCGCGCGCTCCGACGTTTCGTTTGCGCTCGAAGTGGTCGCATTAAAAGCCCTGCCAGTGCTCATTCTTGGTGGGCTGACATCAATTCCGGGAGCCATTGTCGGCGGGCTGATTATCGGCGTCGGTGAAAAGCTGGGCGAGTTCTATTGGGGCCCGCTGATGGGAAGCGGCATTGAATCCTGGTTCGCTTACGTCATCGCGCTCATCTTTCTTCTGTTTCGCCCACAAGGTCTGTTCGGCGAACGCATTATTGAGCGGATCTGATCATGTTTTATCGTGAGGCCGGCCAATTCAAGACGAACTACGCAGCGGACCTCGCCGTATTTCCGATCATGCAGGACCGGATCGGATTGGCGATCATCCTGTTCATTGCAGCCGTGATCATTCCCTGGTTCGGCAGTTCGTTTTTGATCCAGGCGGTCATGATCCCGTTCCTGATTTTCTCGCTCGCTGCCATCGGGCTCAATCTGCTGACCGGCTATACCGGGCTTCTGTCGCTCGGGACCGGCGCCTTCATGGGCGTTGGCGCCTATGCCTGCTACAAGCTCACCTCGTATTTCCCAAACGTGAATATCCTGATCTGGATCGTCGCGTCGGGCTTTTTTTCGGCGGCTGTCGGCGTTCTGTTCGGATTGCCGTCGCTGCGGATCAAGGGATTTTATCTGGCAGTGGCGACGCTCGCCGCGCAGTTCTTCTTGTCGTGGTGCTTCATCCGGCAGCCGTGGTTCTATAATTACAATGCGTCTGGCGCGATCGAGGTCCCGACGCGTACACTCTTCGGGATACCGATCACCGGTGCGACCGCGGCGGATACGACTCGCTATTTCGTCGTGCTTGGTTTCGTTGTCGTGATGACCTGGGTTGCATCGAACCTCGTGCACGGCCGGATAGGGCGCATGTGGATGGCAGTGCGGGACATGGATCTTGCGGCCGATCTCATTGGCATCCGGCTTCTGCAAACCAAGCTTCTCGCATTCGCGACATCGTCGTTCTACTGCGGCGTTGCCGGCGCACTTCTGGTTTTCCTTTGGTATGGCGGTGCCGAACCGGCCGTGTTCGATGTCAATCTGAGCTTCTTCATTCTCTTCATGGTCATCATCGGCGGGCTTGGCAGTTTGACCGGGTCGTTTTTTGGCGCCGCGCTGATTTTCATAATGCCGATCGCGCTGCGTTATTTCCCTCCGAAGCTCGGCATCCCGGTTCACCCTGCGACAGTTGAGCACATCCAATACATGATCATCGGTGCGTTGATCGTGCTTTTCCTCATTGCCGAACCGGCCGGCCTCGCGCGGTTGTGGCAGGTTGGCAAGCAGAAATTGAGGGTGTGGCCTTTCCCCTATTAACGAGGCACAATCTCAACCAACACCCCGGTCCAGACGGGGGCGGCACGCGGCGTTGAGCCGAGGCCGAGAGATGATGGGCGGCCATGGCGCCCGGGAAACGAAAGGGAGGAAGGCAATGCGATTGTACCATCGACTGCTCGGAACGGCCTTTGCCGTCATCGTCGGCGCGTCGTTCGCGCCTGTGACGGCGAGTGCCGCCGACAACATTTTCGTTCCGCTGTTGTCATACCGGACCGGCCCGTTTGCGGTTTCGGGCGCTCCGATCATGAACGGCATGGCCGACTACCTGAACATGCTCAATGAGCGTGATGGCGGGATCGGCGGCGTGAAGATCCTCGTCGAGGAATGCGAGACCGGCTACGACACCAAGAAAGGTGTCGAGTGCTACGAGCAGGTCAAATCGAGGAATCCAGTCGTAATCAATCCATATTCAACCGGCATCACGCTGCAAATCATCCCGAAAGCGGCGGTCGACAAGATTCCGATCCTGTCGATGGCCTACGGCCTCTCGGCGTCGGCGGACGGCACCACGTTCCCGTGGATTTTCAACCCGCCAGCGACGTACTGGGACGGCGCCTCGATGTTCATCCGCTACATCGGCAGCAAGGAAGGCGGCCTGGATAAACTCAAGGGCAAGAAAGTCGGCCTGATCTATCTGGATGCGCCGTACGGCAAGGAACCAATCCCGCTACTCGAGGCGCTCGCCAAGGACTACGGCTTTGAGCTCAAGCTCTATCCGGTGCCGGCAGCGGAGATGCAGAACCAGTCATCGCAATGGCTCAATATCCGCCGCGATCGTCCGGACTGGATCTATATCCAGGGCTTCGGCACGATGAATCCGACTGCGGTCAAGGAAGCGGCCAAGAACAGCTATCCGATGGATCATCTCATCGGTAACTGGTGGGCCGGAAGCGACGACGATGCGCGCCCAGCCGGTGACGCAGCCAAGGGCTATCTGTCGCTCGACTTCAATCAGGTCGGGACCAATTTCCCTATCATCAAGGATATCCAGAAGTACATCGTCGATAAGGGCAAGTCCCAGACCGCGAAGGATAAGGTTGGCGAAAACTTCTACAATCGGGGCGTGCTCAACTCGATCATCATCGCGGAAGGAATCCGCAACGCGCAGAAGATCACCGGCAAGAAAGTGATTACCGGCGAAGACATGCGCCGTGGTCTGGAAACCCTCAACATCACCGATGCCCGGTTGAAGGAAATCGGCGCCGAGGGTTTTGCTGCACCGATGAAAGTCGCGTGCGAAGACCACAACGGTCACAACTCGGCCTATATGGCGCGGTGGGACGGCACCAAGTGGACGCAAGGGTCTGATTGGATCGCACCCCTCAAGACCAAGGTCCGCCCGCTGATCGAATCGGCGGCCAAGGACTACTCGTCGGCTAATGCCGGCTGGCCGAAACGCACTGAACCTTGCGACAAGTCATCCTAAGCGCTTGAAGTATCCCTCTCCTCGCCATCACGGCGGGGAGAGGGTCTTTTTCGGAGCGGCCATGTCGGCGGCAACGCAGACCGAAACCACGGCGCCCGCCAAAGCGGCGAAGATCCTTTCGGTCAACAATATCGAAGTCATCTACGACCACGTCATTCTGGTGCTCAAGGGCGTATCGCTCGACGTGCCGAAGGGCGGGATTGTCGCGCTGCTCGGCGCCAATGGCGCCGGCAAGACCACCACCCTGAAAGCCATTTCCAATCTGCTCCACGCCGAGCGTGGGGATGTCACCAAAGGCTCAATCGTGTTTGATGGCGCCGAGGTCCAGGATCTCTCGCCCAATGAACTGGTGCGCCGCGGGTGCATACAGGTGATGGAAGGGCGTCAGTGCTTCGCTCATCTCACCATTGAAGAGAATCTGCTGACTGGCGCTTTCACGCGCCGCGATGGCAAGGCCGCCATCAAACGTGACCTGGATCTCGTTTATTCCTATTTTCCAAAGCTTGACGAACGAAAGGGCTCGCTCGCCGGCTACACTTCGGGCGGAGAGCAGCAAATGTGCGCCATTGGCCGCGCGCTGATGTCCCGGCCAAAGATGATCCTGCTCGATGAGCCCTCGATGGGTCTTGCCCCACAGATCGTTGAGGAGATTTTCGGCATCGTGAAGGATCTCAACGACAGGGAGGGCGTCTCATTCCTTCTGGCCGAGCAGAATACGCACATGGCCCTGCGCTTTGCGCGCTACGGCTATATTCTTGAAAACGGCCGCGTGGTGATGGATGGCGAAGCGGGGGCCCTCGCCGAGAATGAGGACGTCAAGGAATTCTATCTCGGAATTTCCGAAGGCCGGCGCAAATCCTTCCGTGACGGCAAGCACTACCGCCGCCGCAAGAGGTGGCTGGCGTAAGCCATGCCCGAACATTACGACGCCCTGGAAATCCGCGATCAGCCCGTGCGTGAACGTGAGCAGTTCGCGCGCCTGAGCGACATCATTGCGCGCGCAATGACGGCGCCAGGCTGGTCAAAACATCTGTCGGGCGTGACTCCGGGAGCAGTCACATCGCGCGTGACGTTGGCGAAGCTTCCTGTCCTGCGCAAGTCGGACATATCGGCATTGCAAAAAGAATATCCGCCTTTCGGGGGCCTCAATGTGACCGCAGCGGGTAAAGTGCGAAGGCTGTTGATGTCGCCGGGGCCGATCTTCGAACCGGAGGGCGAGGGCGCGGATTGGTGGGGCGCGGCGCGCGCCGTCTACGCTGCAGGCCTGCGCCCCGGTGACATCGTTCACAATTCCTTCGCCTATCACCTCACGCCGGGCGGTTTCATTCTTGAGTCGGGCGCACACATGCTTGGATGCGCGGTCATACCGGGTGGCGTCGGCAATACCGAGCAACAGCTTGAGGCGATCGCGCATTACAGGCCGGCCGGTTATTTCGGCACGCCGGATTTCCTCAAGATCCTTCTCGATACCGCCGAGAAAACCGGGAAAGACGTATCGTCGATCAAGCGCGGGCTGGTGTCGGGCGCCGCGCTGCCGGCCTCACTGCGCGATGAACTCGGCCGTCGTGGCGTCGCCGTACTGCAGTGCTATGCGACTGCCGAACTGGGCGTGATTGCTTATGAGAGCGAAGTCCGTGAAGGTATGATCGTGAACGAAACCGTCATCGTCGAGATCGTGAGGCCTGGCACCGGCGATCCTGTGCCGGATGGCGAGGTGGGGGAGGTCGTCGTGACCTCGTTCAACCCGGATTATCCGATGATCCGTCTCGGCACCGGCGATCTTTCCGCGCTGATGCCGGGTGTCTCGCCGTGCGGTCGCACGAATGTGCGCATCAAAGGGTGGATGGGCCGCGCCGATCAGACGGCGAAAATAAAGGGTATGTTCGTGCATCCCAAGCAGATCGCCGAGATCGCGGCACGTCACCCCGAGCTCAAGCGTCTCCGGCTCGTGGTCGACCGCGCAGGCGAACAGGACACCATGACCTTGCTGGCGGAACACGCGCCGGCCGGCGCTGCGCTCGAATCCGCGGTTGCCGAGACTCTGCAGTCGAT
>DASSIJ010000104.1:0-18456 GCA_035692045.1 Pseudolabrys sp.
CCCTCGCCAAGGCGTTCCTTGATCGCTGCCACCAGTTGCTTGGCATGTCGAAGACCCGGCACCGTGGTTTCGCTGACGATGAACAGTTTGTTTGAGCCGAGCAGCACGCTGTCGGTCCACGAGAACCAGGTGCGCGGCATGTCGAACACGACATATTCGAAATTGGTGGATACGAGATCGAGCAGGCGCGTCACAACGTCGGGATCGAACAGGCGCATCTCGGCTGGCCGGTTGGGCGCAGCAATGACAGCGAGGCCGGAGGCATGGTACGAGAGCATGACTTCAAGCAATTGCCGATCCAGGCGGTCTGGCCGCGGTTCGATTTCAGCCAGATTGAGACGAGGCTCGAGGTCGAGATAGTCGGCCACCGCACCATGCTGGAAGTCGAGATCCACCAGGCACGTGGACGGCTTCGCGCGGGGACCTCCGCTGTTAAGCAGGATCATCGCGCTCTGCACGGAAAGCGTCGTGACACCGGCGCCGCCAACCGCGGGCAGGAAGGTGTAGATCTTTGCATCCGTCGCCTCCGCGCCGGCGCCGGGTCCTTTGGCAACACGAGCGCATGCGCGCACCAGATCGATCGGTTCGACCGGCTTCACCAGAAAGTCGGCCGTCCGCATCTGCAGCAGTGTGCGCGCGACATTTTCATCGAACGTCTGCGTCACTGCCACGACAGGCGGCCACGTGCCGACTCGCGCCATCAACCTGGCAAGCGCCGCCATCTCATCCGCACGACCGGCATCGAGATCGACAACAACAACGCTCGCGCCGGCGATATCGAGCGTGTCGCCCTGCTCGGCGAGGCGGCCTGAAACCAGGGCGAGTTCGATCGCAGACGACGCGCCAAAGGTTGTTCGCACCGAATTCTCAAATTCGGCGTCGGCGCTAAGAACCACCACGCGAGTGCGGTTCGTTTCCTGGGTACGTCCAATGCGCATGATGCGATCGCAATTCCGTCTATTTTACCGGTGCTGCCGACACGGCAGGCCCGACTGGCGCCGAGTTATTCTGTCCACCACCACCGCCGCCGCCTCCGCCCGCATCCTGATAGGTGCTCGACGTGCCGATGCCGCGCGGTGCTATGACCCGATTGTTGCGATAGCGTTCGAAGGCGCCTTCCATCCGCACGCCGTTGAACGCGATGTTGCGGTCGGCGCTTTCGCGCGGCCAGGGATCGACCATTTGTGTGATCATATTGGTCGCCACCGCGTTGCCGCCCGACTTCGCGATAGTGTCGCGCCGGTCGAGATACTCCGAGCAGCCGCCCAACACGACGAGAAGAGCGCCAAGCGCAAACGTGCGCAGCGGTTTACTGAATCGTCGCATTGGACTCCCCCTTCGGCAGATCAAGCATGTGCCCGGTAAACGGCTGGTCGCCGGCGACAGCGAAGCGGGCCGTAGCAGGCGAGAGATGGCGTGCCTGCTCGCGCGAGACCTCGGTCTTTCCCAGCAGGAAGAAATCGACGTCATTCGCCGGCAGGCTATCGTCGACCGGTGTCTTGATTTCGTCGCCTGGCCGCGCCGGACGCACGAGGTGCGGCGTGACGATGATCGCGAGATCGGTTTCGTTTTTCTGAAATGACTTGCTCGAGAACAGCACACCCAGCACCGGGACACTGCCGAGCCACGGCAGCTGCTCGATGGCGTTCTTGTTGTCGCTTTGCAGCAGGCCGCCGATCACGAAGCTTTGGCCATCCCGCAATTCAACGGTCGTCGAAGCGCGACGAACGGTCAACGCCGGCACGGCGACGCCGTTGCTGACCGAGATCGTATGCGTCGTGTCGATCTGGCTCACCTCGGGCTCGATCTTCATGTTGATCAGGCCACGGCCGAGCACGGTCGGCGTGAACGCCAGGCCGACACCATACTTTTTGTAGTCGACGGTGACCTGGCCGAACGATCCCGCAACCGGGATCGGATATTCGCCGCCGGCCAGGAAGCTGGCGGTATCACCGGACAGTGCCACCAGGTTCGGCTCGGCAAGGCTACGCGCGATGCCCTTCTGCTCCAGCGCGTTGATCAGAACATCGGTGGTCGCGCCGTTCGCCACCATTCGGGCGATCAAGAAACCGAACGGCGATGCGCCGGAGAGAACGCCTGCGGCAGCCTCAGTCGCGGCACTGACAGGCAGATTGTTGGCGCTGGCGCGATTGCCGATATTGGTGATGCTGTGCTCGCCAAATCGGTTCCACTGGACACCAAGCTCGCGGCCGGCCGTCCGTGAAATCTCGATGAAACGCACTTCCAGCATGACCTGCTGCGGAGACATCACCGATACCGTATTGATGATTTCCGGCCCGAACTGGCGGGCGATCGTCACCGCCTTGTCGAGGGTGGCGGCATCGGCAATCTCGCCCGACAGCATGATGCGGCCGTTGACGGTGGAAGCCTCGAGCCGCGAACCGGGGAAGCGCCGTTTCAGCTCGTTGGTGAGCCGGGTAATGTCGTACGACACCTCAATGTCGAAAATGCCGATCATCTTCTTGCCTTCGGCATAAACCGACACGCGGGTCGTGCCGATCTTCTTGCCAAGAATCGACAGCGCGTGATCGGTGAGCGGATTGACGTCGGCCACGTCCGGATCACCGACCACCACATCAACAAAGCTGTTGTCGGTGCGCACGTCCTCGGACTTGCCGATCGGCACAGTCACCATGACGGTCCGGTTGCTGCCGCTGATCTGGATCGTTCGCGACTGCGCGTAGGCGTCGCCGACCATGCCCAAAATCGACGCTGCCAGGGCAATGGCAAGCGCGATCGCGAGATCGCGCAGCCAGTTGCCACGCTTCGTGGTCCTGTCCTCAGACCGCCAGCGAAAGCCGACGTTAATTTCATGATGTTTATTCACGACACACTCCCCCACCCCTTCGATGATCCCAAAGCCTGGACTTACCAGGTGACTTGCCTCCGCTCCGTCGCAGCCGAGACCCCATTACTTCCCTCAGCTGGAACGGTGTATTCCTGCTTCGCCGACGCGCGGGTCACCACAACCGTCGTGGTGGCAACCTTGTCAGTGCTCACCGGTTCGTTGGTGCCCAAATCGTTCAGTGTGACCTTGCGCGTCCGCACCTCGGCGGTTTCGCCGGCCTTGCGCAGCAAAAGCGAGAGGCTGCCGACTGAAGACGCAAGCCACAATTTCTGTGCTTCGACGGTGTCGACTTCCAGCGTGACCGACTTCGCGACTGCCGCCTTGGCGGCGCGCTCGTCGGCGCTCTGATCGACCGCGAGCACGCGGGTGTTCTGCAACACGACCTGAGTGGTGGCCGATCCCTTTTCGAGCTGACGCGTGAGCACGACATCAACATGATCGCCGGGCAACACAAACCCACCGACACCCTCGACGTCATTGACGCGAATGGTCACGGCCTTCATGCCCGGCTTGACCAGCGCCGACAGCGTCGCACGCTGGCCAGCTCCGGTGATCTTGAGTGCGAGCACAGGCTCGTTCGCCTCGATCGCGGCCAGCACAACGCGGCGGCCGCCGGACATGACATCGCTGATCCTGGCAAAGGCGCCGCTCGGCAAAGCGTCAGACGGCCAGGGCACTTCTTGCAGCATCGGCGTGCTGAGCTCGGTGCCGAAGCGCAAAGGCTGTTTTGCGACCACCACGGTTTGCGACGCGACCGTCTTTGCTGGCTCGACATTCTTCGCCCGCAGGCTGGCCTGATTGTTGAGCCAGACTTGAGCGATGAATACTGCGAGCAGGCCGAAGACGACGGCAAACCCGATCATGACGATGGTACTGGCACGCACGGCGACAAGCCCCGTTTGACGCAACCGAAATCTTCTTCGGTCTGTTCGTGCGAACACTAGAGAGGATGGAGTATTGAATTACTAATATGACTGCCGCAATTGTGCCTATGCTGAAGAGCACATGAACTGGTACCGTTTAAATCTGGTAGCCGAAGCCTGATCAACTTTAGAGTAACCTTGCACAAAATTAAGAATACTGGTTCGTATACCTGCGCGCGCGATAAGAAAGGATTCAGCCTGATGGCACGGCGGTCATTCAGGAAAGCCCGCAAATACGGGGCTGTCGCCCACGGGCCGGTGGAGTTCGGATATCGTCAAGGCTAAAGCACGGTTACTAAAAGACGACGGGCGGCGTTGCCCGTGCGGCGACGTTGCGGCAACATGCCTGACCCGTCGCAAGACTACGACCACCGCATCCGAAGCCGGAGCGCGGTGACATTTTTCCGGGAGAAAACTGCAGATGTCGAAACCTCGCATTAGTTATGTCGATCCTTCCACGATTAAGGATCCGGCGATGATCGCCGAATTCGAGCGATGCGCGCGAGAAGGAACGCCGCGCCCGGAAAGCCAGGCCGTTCGTGCACATGTGCCGGCGACGTTCTGGTCATTCGCCAACACCTGGCGTGACGTTTTCAAGAATGGAGTTGCCGACCACAGGATCAAGGAGCTCTGCCGCATCTACGTTTCGCGTTCGGTGCTGTGCGAGTTCTGCGGCAACCAGCGCTCGATCAAGGCAGCCAAATCCGGTCTCAAGGAAGATGACTATTCCGACCTGATCAACTTCGAGAGTTCGACACGCTACGATGACCGGCAAAAGGCCGCCTTGGCTTATGCCGAGGCGATCACCTGGGACCTGCCCGCGACTGATGAGCTATGGGATCGCCTGCACAAACACTTCAGCGAGCCGGAGCTGGTCGAGATCGGTTATTTCGTCGCTATCACAATGGGCCAGCAGCGCTGGCTGCGGACACTGAACATCGAACATCATCAGATTCTCGCCGGCACCGACGCGTCGATGGCGCCCGGATTTGAGAGCCTGGACGCACTCCAGCGTTCAAAAATGGCCGAAGATTATTGGGCCAAGATCAACGCCAAACCCTCAAAGCAGGCCGCAGAGTGACAAATCAGACGACCATGCCATCTGCCATTCGTCCAGCCTCCGCCGCGCAGGGTGCCAAGGTTGAACCCCGCATTCGAGTCCGCGGTTTAGGAAAGTATTACGGCGCGCTCGAAGTATTCCGCAACATCGACTTCGATGTCGGGGAGCGCGAAATCGTTGCAATTGTTGGTCCATCCGGCTGCGGCAAGACCACGCTGCTGCGTTGCATCGACGGTCTGCTGCCGCACGACGCCGGCGAGATCTGGGTTGGCGACGAGCGTGTTACGGAGCCAATCGCCGGTGTCGCGATGGTGTTTCAGCATTTCGGGCTGTTTCCATGGAAGACGGTGTTCGAGAACGTGGCTTACGGTCTGCGCATGGCGGGGACCGCGAAGGCCGAGATCGCGCGCAAGGTGCCGGAGTTCATCAAATTGGTGGGCCTCACGGGTTTTGAAGAGGCATTTCCTTATCAGATGTCCGGCGGAATGCAGCAGCGCTGCGGTCTTGCCCGCGCTCTCGCGGTCGAGCCCAACGTATTGCTGATGGATGAGCCGTTTGCCGCGGTCGATGCGCAGACGCGTGAAATCCTTCAGTTCGAGCTGTTGCATATCTGGGAGCAACGGCCGACGGCCATGGTCTTCGTTACCCACTCAATCGAGGAGGCCGTGCTGCTCGGACATCGCGTGATTGTGCTCAAGGGGCGGCCCTCAGGCATCCATGAGACCATCACCATCGATTTGCCCAATCCGCGTACGCGCGAGACACTGCGGGAGCCCCGCTTCGCCGAATTGCGCGAACGGGTGTGGGGCACGCTGATGCGGGAAGCCCGCGAAGCCGAATTCCATCTCGAACGCTGAATAAGAAAATCGTGAAAGTTAAAGGGAGGATTCCATGATGCGTAGAACCATCTCGTTGATGGCTGGAGGCGTGCTGCTGGCCGCATTGCTCGGGGCTGGTGTTCCGGCCGCGGCACAAGGCAAGAAGGTTGTCGTTGCAATTCCGGGCATTCCGCCGATCTATTCGGTGACGATCGCCTTCGTCGCGGAAAAGCAGGGTTTCTTCAAGAAACATGGCGTGGATGTCGAGATCCGTCCGTTTGACAACGGCACCGCAGCCGCACGTGCAGTCGTGGCCGGCGACATCGATATGGCCTGGTCGCCGACGCCGCCAGTCATCAACCAGGTCTCGAACGCCGATGTCCCGCTGGTTGGGGTCTACGGCATGCCCAATCCGGATTGGGTGATCGGCACGACCGAAGATGGCAAGACCTGCAAGGATCTCGTCGGCCAGGATATTGGCGTCGATTCGATCAATGGCGCGCGTTCGGTGGCGTTGCGCTCGATGCTGACCGGCTGCCCGGGCGTGAAGATCGAAGACACCAAGCAGATCGCACTGGGCTCTACCCCGGGTCCCGCACTGCTCGCCGGCCAACTGCGTTTTGCTGTGCTGCATCTCGATGACCTCGCCGAGATCGAACACCAAGGCAAGAAGCTGCATCTGTTGTTAGCGATGAAGAATACGAACCCAACAAGCCATTATCTCATCATGGTCGTGCGCAAGGACAATCTGGCAAAGAACCGCGATGCCATTGTGCGCACGGTCGCCGGCATGATCGAGGCTGCCCGCTTTATGCAGGACCCGAAGAACGCCGACGCAGTCGCCGAAGCGGCGGCCGTCACTGGGCATAACAAGGAGGTCAATAAGGCGGCGCTCAAAGCGTTCCTCGACATCGACTTTTGGGCCGCGAAGGACGACGGCATGCCGCGCAACAAGATCGAGGCGGTTGCCGCCCTCATGAAGAAGATCGGCTCCATCAATCCGGACAAGGAACCGGTGAGCTACGACAAATTCGTCGACGCCAGTGTCTGGAAAGATGCCAATGCGATGGTGAAGTAACGAAGGGGCCGCATCACGCAGTCCTCTATCCATCACCCTGACATGCGCGCCGAAGGCGCGCTTCAGGGTGATGGTGATAAATTTGTCATCTGTTGCCTACTGGATCGAAGTCAGTGCTCAGCAACGCCATTCGCCGCCACGCACCTGTCTGGATCAGCGTATTCGCAGGTATCGCCCTCTGGGAGATTGCCGGGCGAAGCACCAGCAAGGCTTTCATGGTGCCGTTCTCGGAAACACTGGTGCGGCTCTGGCAGCTGGTGGTGAGCGGCAATTTCCTCACGCAACTTCTCGAATCGGCAAAACTGTTCCTCGCAGGCTTTATCCTTGCGCTGATCGTCGGAATGCCGCTCGGCATGCTGCTGGCGCGCATCCGGACGCTGCGCATTGGCGTCGAGCCCTACATCATGATTCTCTACGCAACGCCGATGGTGGCACTGATCCCGTTCATTCTCTCAATGATGGGCTTCGGCTTCGCACCCAAACTGCTCGTTGTGTTTCTGTTTGCGGTTTTCCCCGTTCTCTACAACACGGTCGAGGGCGCGCGCAGCATCAAGCCCGAGCTGATCGAGGTCGCCAAATCCTTCCGCTCAAGTGAATGGGCGCTGTGGCGCGAAGTGATGTTGCCCTACACCCTGCCGTACACGATGACCGGCGTTCGCCAGGCGATCGGCCGTGCACTGGTCGGAATGATCGCGGCGGAATTCTTCCTGTCTGCCACCGGCCTCGGCCAGCTCATCATGAGCGCCTCACAGAATTTCGATACTGGCGGCGTGTTCGCTTCGATCCTGATCATCGGCCTGCTCGGTATCGGTTTGACACGGCTTGGCCTCGCCATCGAACAGCATTTCGCCCGGTGGAGACAGTAGCGATGGCCGAGCAGGCTCTCTCCACGCCCGTCCCCGCGGCCCACAAGCCGACGGTGAGCCGCTGGTCCGGCGCCTTTGTGCCGCGCCTGATCACGGGACTTGCGATCATCCTTGTCTGGGAGATCGTGGTTCGCGTCTCCGCTCCCGCTTACGTCGCAAAGCCGAGCGGCGTGCTGCTTGCGATCCCCAAGGTCATCACCGAACCGGCGTTTCTGCAGGCGCTTGGTTCCACGCTATCGGCGGTGGCCCAAGGCCTCGCCATCACACTCGTCATCGGCACCATCTTCGGACTGCTCATGGGACGCAGCCCCACATTCGACCGGGTATTCCGCGTCTACATCAATGGCTTCAATGCCATGCCGATGATCATCGTGTTGCCGCTGTTTTCGTTGTGGTTCGGTTATTCGGGCGCGGCCCGCATCGCCACCATTATCTTCGCCGCAATATTCGCTATTACAATGAACGTCGCCGACGGAGCCCGCTCGGTGCCGCGTGAATATCTGGAGGTGTCCCGTTCATTCCGCTCCGGCCGGCTGCGGGCGTTAACCGACATCGTCCTCCCCGCTTCCATGCCCTATTTGCTCGCAGGCTTCCGGCTCGCCGCCGGCCGCGCATTGATTGGCGCGGTGGTGGCGGAGTTCTTCCTTTCGGTCGGAGGGCTCGGCTACTACATCCTCTATAATTCGCGCTCCTATCATCACAATGAAGCCTTTGTCGGCGTGCTGCTGCTCGCGGGCTTCGGCGTCGGTTTTGAATTGCTGGTGAACTGGGCGACGCGGCACTTCATGCCCTGGTATCGTCGCGACGAAAAAGCGAGCTAGCGCGCCTCTTTTACGATCATCACAAGGAAATTCTGCATGTCATCAGACCCCTTGCTCAAGGCCGCGATCGCGCATTGGGGCCCTCGGTTCGTCGCCAACGGCGTGGTGCTGACCGACTTCGAGGAAGTCACCGGTTCGATCTCTTCATATAACGATTGGTGCAGCGCCTGGTCAGCACGCGCCGGACATCACGAGAAACTCGGACGTGACGCGCTCGCGAAGAAACATTCGTTGACGGCCGGCGAATGCCTGCAACGTGCCGGCGTCTACTATCACTTCGCGTCCTTCCTCTTCGTCCACGACCAGGCGCAGATGAAAGCCGCGCACAGGAAGCAGATCGAATGCCGGCAGATGGCACTGCCTCACTTGAGACCGTCCGGCGAACGTGTCGAGATCCCGTATCACGGAAAGACGCTCGCCGGCATCCTGCGCAAGCCGGTGGGCATCGACCGGCCACCGGTTGTGGTGATGGCGGTCGGACTCGATTCGACCAAGGAAGAAGGCGACGCCTACGAAGCACCGTTCCTTGCGCGCGGTATTGCAACGCTCATCTTCGAAGGGCCGGGCCAGGGCGAAGCGCAATATGACTTCGCCATTCGCGGCGACTACGAAGTGCCGGTGAAGGCCGTTATCGATTTCGTCGAAAAGCGCGCCGATCTCGATGCCAAACGCCTTGGCATGTGGGGCGTGAGCCTGGGCGGCTACTATGCCCCGCGAGCCGCGGCATTCGACAAACGCATCAAAGCCTGCATCGCGCTGGGTGGGCCATTCAACTGGGGCGTCGCCTGGGATGGCCTGCCGGAACTCACACGTGAGGCCTTTCGTGTGCGCAGCCACTGCAAGACGCAGGACGAGGCACGCAAGAACGCCAGCACACTGTCGCTTGAAGGCGTGGCGCAGAATATCACCTGTCCGCTCTTCATCGTGAACGGACGGCTCGACCGCATCGTGCCGGCCAAGGACGCCGAGCGCCTCGCGCGTGAGGCGAAAGGGCCGGTCGAGTTGATGATGATCGAGGATGGCAACCACATCGCGACCAACCGCGCCTATCGCTGGCGCTCGCAAAGCGCCGACTGGATGGCGGAACAGCTCAAATAATATGGAAGCCGCGCGGCATCGCGTGCAGCCGCTCAATTCCGGTGTGTGTGATCAACACCATCTCGCCGCTTTGCACGCCGGCCTTGCCGTCGCGGGTGACGACGTTCGGCTGAATGACCACTGTCTGTCCGGCGCGGAACGGTTCCTGTGGCACGGGGCCGGCCGGGCGGCTCTTGCAGCCGAGGATCGGCGGCAGATAGCCGCCACCATAACCATGCAAGAGATCGTCGATGATGGTGAAGCCGGCGTCCTCGATCACGCCTGAGGCCTCGACAACCTGCGCAGGGGTCGCGCCGCCCTTGAGCACCGCCGCAATCGCATCGAATGCCGCGTCTGCCGCCGCATGCAGCTCGCGGTAAAGCCTGTTCGGCTCGCCGAGTGCAAAACTCCGCAGCACCTGCCCCGGATGCTCCCAGAACGCAGCACTGATCTCGGCCACCACCGCGTCTCCCGCTTGCACATTTCGCATGCGAGGAAACTGACGGGGAACGCCTAGATCCGGCGAATCCATCGACGTAACGCCGATGTAATGAATGACATTGGTCGCACCGTGCGAAATGTAGGCACGCTCCACCAAATCGCCGAGCTCACGTTCGTTCAGCCCGGGCTTTAATCCGTCACGCAGCGCCGCCATTCCGAGATCGCTGAAATGCGCGCCGATGCGCAGCCAATCGAGCTCTTCGGGAGATTTCACCTGCCGCAACCGAATATAGTCGCGGTTGAGGTTTTTCAGTTTTCCGAATTTAGCCGAGAGGGCGGCGTGCTGTTCCGCACTGACCGGACCGATGGTTGCAACGCGGTTCTGGCGTGCGCCGCGCTGCTCCAGCACCTTGCTCGCTGCGGCAATCGACGATTCTCCGCCCCACGCCACATCGGCCTTGTCGGCGAGAATCCCCGCCTGTGGCGCGTGGTTGACATATTGGACGAACAACGCGTCGCGCTGGCCCGGCGTCAGCACGCCAATCGCCTCGGCGGTCACCGGCCATTGCGTCAGCCATTGCACGGCCGAGCCAAAGCGATTGGCGCCGCAGACGACAAGATGATCGCACTCCGCCGCGGCCAGCAGCGCTTCAATGGCCGTGCGCCGGCGCGCCATTTCCGCGTCGGAAAAACGCGGATATTCAGACTCGGTTATGCGCGCGAGATGGGATGGTAGTGTCACGTGGCTTTCTTCGGCAGCGCCACGATCATGTCGAGCTCGACGCGCGCCCCCGGCGACGACAACTGGTTGATGCAAACGGTCGTGCTTGCCGGCCGCCAGTCGCCGAAATATTTGCCCATGGTTGCGTGCATGGCGTCGGCATCGCGGAAATCGGTGAGATACTTCGTGACCTTCACGACGTCGCGCCAGCTCGCGCCGGTTTCGTCGAGGATAGACTTGATTGCCTCCATCGCACGCGTGGTCTGCTCTTCGATCGAGTGCGGGTGTATGTGCTCGGCGTCCACATGCGGGTGTTTGTGATAAAGCGGCGACGGGGTCGCGCCGGACAGGAACATCAGGTCGCAGGCGCCTACGATCCGCACCGCAGGGGCGTACGGCATGGTGTGCGCCTCTTCCGGCTTCGGATGCACGGGCTCAAGCCGGAAGCTCTGCTGCGGCTTGGTCATCACGGTCATGGCGGGCCTCCTTGTCGGCAGACAAATTTGCGCTATTTGGGACTGAAAAACCCGTCAGCGCAACCGGTGCACTTGATCGGACTTGATCGCACTTGGCCGCATCGCGTGTTGATCGCCGCGCGGGAAACGCTAACGTGCGGCCGACAGGAGAGCCCGAATGCCTTCGACGATCCTTGATTCCGCGGTCTTCCGCGATATCTTCACCACCGAAGCAATGCGGAATGTGTTCTCGGACGAGAACCGCGTGCAGAAATATCTCGACTTCGAGGCAGCGCTCGCGCGCGCGCAAGCCAGGCTCGGGATCATTCCGAAGGAAGCGGCTGCCGAAATCGTCCGCCACTGCTCGGCCGACAAAATCGACATGGCGAAACTGAAGGAAGCGACCGAGCGGATCGGCTATCCGGTGCTCCCCGTCGTGCAGCAGCTGGTGAAGCTTTGCAAAGACGGGCTTGGCGAGTGGTCGCACTGGGGCGCAACCACCCAGGACATCACCGACACCGCCACCATCATGCAGATCCGCGAGGCGCTTGCCATCATCGAAAAGGATATCGACGGCATTTGCGACGGGCTGGCGGCGCTCGCCAGAAAATACCGCGACACGCCGATGGCGGGACGCAGCAATCTTCAACAGGCGGTGCCGATCACCTTCGGTTACAAGATGGCGACCATGCTCGCCGCCTTCGAACGCCATAAGCAACGGCTGAGGGAGTTCAAGCCGCGCGTGCTGGTGGGTGAATTCGGCGGCGCCGCCGGCACGCTATCCTCGCTCGGCAAGGATGGGTTGAAAGTACAAGACGAGCTAATGCAAGAGCTCAAGCTCGGCCAGCCGGAGATTTCCTGGCACACGGTGCGCGATCGCATTGCCGAAGTCGGCTGCTTTCTCGGCCTGGTCACCGGAAGCTGCGGCAAGATCGCGTTCGACGTAAAATTGCTGATGCAAACCGAGGTCGAGGAAGTCTATGAGCCATTCCATGCCGGCCGCGGCTCATCCTCGACCATGCCGCAGAAACGCAATCCGATTTCCTCGGTCTACATCACGGCGCAGACCGCTATGGTACGGCAGCTCGTTGCCGCACTGCTCGAGGCCCAGGTCGAGGACCACGAGCGATCGACCGGTCCCTGGGAAATCGAATGGATCGCGCTGCCCGAAATCTTCATGCTCTCAGCCGGCGCGCTGGCGCAGACGCGTTTTCTGGTCGAGGGCTTGCAGGTCAACGAGAAGAAGATGCGCGAAAATCTGGACATCACCAAGGGGTTGATCATGTCCGAAGCGGTGATGATGGGGCTCGGTGCCGATCTCGGCCGCAACAAGGCCCATGATCTCGTCTACGACATCTGCCGTGAGGTTGTTAAAACCGGTCGTCCGCTGATCGACCTGCTCGCCGAGAACAAGGAGATCAGCAAGTACGCCGACCGCAAGAAGTTGGAAAAGCTGGTCGATCCCGCAAACTATCTCGGTGTCGCCGGCGAGATGGTCGACCGTGTGCTGAAGATGCGCGGGAAATAACTTTATTCGGTTTTCGGCATCGTTTTCCAGATCGCCAGCGCAACGCCGAGCGTGGTGACGCCAATCAGCACAAACAGCTCCGGCACGGTCGTTCCGTATTTCTGCAAGCCGGCGACAATGATCGTCGCGACAGTCATGAATGCTGCGTTAAGCACATTGACGGCGGCAATCGTGCGGGCGCGGTGATCTGCATCGCTCCAGGCCTGCACCGCGGCAAAGGCGGGGACAATAAACAGGCCGCCGGCAACCGCGAGTCCGCATAAGTCGATTGCGGCGCGTATGGCGAGCGGCGATGCAAAGACCGCGGCCGGCCCTTGCGGCGATGCCGCGGAGGGCACGCCAAACGTGGCCAGTCCAAGATCGAGCGCGAAAGCCCCGAGCAGGACCGCGCCGACCAGCGTCGTCCTGAGGACAATGCGCCCGCGCGCGATCACGGCCGCCAGACCCGAGCCGGCACCGACCGCAATCGAAAACCCGGCGAGATAGACTGTAACCGTCTCTTCGTTCCCGCCAATGATTGTCTTGATCAGCGGCGGCAGCAGCGACAGCACCACGATGCCGACGAGCCAGAACCAGCTCGTCACCATCGCGCCCCACCACAATCTCGCGTCTGCACGAAGATACCGGATCATCGCGGCGGTCGAAGCGGCGATATTGGTCGCGATTTTGAGCTGCGGTGCGCCCTCGCCGGTCGCCGGGATCAACAGCGCCGATGTCCAGCATCCTGCCGCAAAGCTCATGATCAGCGCAGCGAACAGTCCCGCGTCGCCAGGATCGCGCGCGGCCAGCCCGCCCGCAATCGTGCCCAGAAGAATGGCGACAAACGTAGCTCCTTCCACAAGCGCGTTGGCGGCGGGCAGCTGTTCGCGCCGCAGATGGTCCGGAAGAATGCCGTATTTTATGGGACCAAAAAGCGCCGCGAGAATACCGAAGCCGAACAATGCGGCGAACAGAAGCGGAAGCGAACTCCGCACATACGCCCACGCCGCCAGAGCGGCCACAAAGATCTCCACGAATTTGAGCCGTTGCGCAACGCGTGCCTTGTCGTAGCGATCGGCAAGTTCACCTCCGAGCGCGGACAGAAAAAAATAGGGCGCAATGAACACCGCGCTCGCGACCGTGATCAGAGCCTCGGAATTGCGCGCACCCGACTGAAACAGGATGACAAAGACCAGCGCGGTCTTGAGAAAATTATCGTTGAAAGCCGCGAAGAACTGGCACCAGAACAACGGCGCAAATCGCCGCGACAGCAGAAGGGGCGTTGGCATGCCAAGGCATTATTGCAAAGTTCCCATGATTGCGCTGGTGCCAGGGTCCAAAAAAATGGGCGGCCTTCCGGCCGCCAGCGCACCTAACCTTGGCACTTAAGCCCGCACCTAGCTTGGCGGGCCGCCGCCCGACCCGTCAGGACCGAACCTTTTCATCATAGGATTGCACGGCCATCGCCCCGAAACCAAAGCAGAGGGCGATACCGATGACGATCGTAAATAGCGTGATCCACATCGCGTGCCTCCTCTTCCGGTCAGCGCGACATGCGCGCGGGAAGTCCGGCGAGAGAAACGCGCCAAGGTCGTCCCGGTTCCCCGCGAAATCAGGTTCCGGAGCCAAACTGGATGGAGGACCGCAAATCGGCCAGTAATATGCGCAGATCGAGTTCCCGAAACTCCAGATAAATTCGGCGTAACCAGCGCTGAAGCTCGCTTTGGGAGTCCGGCGGAATCCTGGTGCTCTCGTCGATCCGCGTATCCGCAAATGAGAAGGGTGGCGTCTCGATGTATCGCCGCAAGCCGGGCGCCAGAGCTGGCATGCGCACGACGCCCGGACCTCCCGTGGCAAGCGGATATTTATCGCGATGCTGTGCGGGCCCAAGGAGTTCGTTGTGCACGGGCGCCAGCGTTGCATGCGAGAAGCGGTCGCGCAGGCCGCGATAGGCGCCGATCGATGTCTGGTCGGGCGTGATCGTGAACAGGATCGCGACAGCGATCGAGCGGCGGCGCGCTTCCTCGATAAAATCGATCTGGTGGGCGACGGAAAAAAACGATTCAAACGACTCGTGACCAAGATCGATGACTTTGGTTACGCCCTCGTGCGCGACCAGGTGGTCGAACAGCGCCATTTGGCCGCTGATCTCGCGAACCGAGGCCATTGTGGTCTTTTCAGGCAGAAACTGCGCCAGTGTCCGCTCACCGGCATTGAGATCGAAGGCCGCGACCAGGCGGCCTTCACCGAGATGAAAGTCGGTGAGCAATCGCGCCAGCAACGTTTTGCCGACGCGTGGCCGCGGCGATGCAACAATGGTGATGGAGCTGCGGAATGCCATCGCCTGACCGGACGCCGCTGCTCGATCGGCGTTCTTTGGATTTCTTGGAAGCGCTAGCCAGCTACCTGGCGGACGTTGCTTTCGATCTTTGGCGAGACAAGATCGACAAGTTTCACGCGGTCGAACTCACCCCAGACGTTACCCAGCCAATGGCGGACATAGCCGCGCAGAACGAACGAATTGTTGGCCGCTTCGCCCTTCACGCCCTTGTTGCCGATAAATGAAACGAACGGAACGCTGGCCACTTC
The DNA here is from genome assembly GCA_035692045.1 of Pseudolabrys sp. Taxonomy (GTDB): domain Bacteria; phylum Pseudomonadota; class Alphaproteobacteria; order Rhizobiales; family Xanthobacteraceae; genus Pseudolabrys. The sequence goes on from DASSIJ010000104.1 coordinate 15,226, forward strand.
GACCTGCTCGTAAGCCATCTCGTTGAGCTTGGGAATGGTGATTTCCTCGGCGCCCTTGATCTTCTTGAAATACGAATTGTAGGTCGCCGGATCCCATTCGAAGAACGTAGTGTTGTTGATGAAATTCTTCACCAGGAAATAGTTGGCGTCGCCGACGACGCGGGCCGTTTCGGCGATTTCCTGCAGCGAAGCGATCGACGATCCAAGAATATGAAATACCGCGAAGGTTATCTGTCCCTTCTTGGCAGATTCGAGAAAACCGATATCGGTGAGCGCCTGCAGCGTCGATGACAACAATCCGGCGCGAACGTCGATCACCGTCACTTTGGCGTCGGCGCTCCCCAGCGTGTCGAAGATTTTCATTTGATCGGAGACCGAGGTCACATCGACGACCTCCGTCAACTCGGGATGAAACCGCTTGAGCGTCCCGCGCGGCGCCTCGGTATCAAACGCTCGGGTCGGGGTTTGATGGGCGCCGAAGTAATCGATCAAGGTCCGGGCGACGGTGGTCTTACCGACGCCGCCTTTGTCGGCTCCGACGAGAATGACAGCAGGTCTGGCCATAGCGGTACTCTGCGGGACGAAGTGACTGAATCCGATGCGCCAATATCTTACGTTATCGGCGCGGGCGAATGACAGGCTTAATTCGGCAAGTTGGTCGCTATCCCCGCCCCGATCTTGCTCCTGAGCATAAATTATAATGCTATTTCAAGCAATTGGATGAAAGTAACCGCCTGACTGCGCTTGACCCGCAGCGGGAGGTTGTGACTGATGCCTCGCCGATGAGGTCCTGCCGTAAAATGTTGCCGTATCAAGGCGGTGCCGGCGGAGGGATTTGAACCCCCGACCACCCGCTTACGAAGCGGATGCTCTACCGCTGAGCTACGCCGGCTGAAACCGCGCCACTGATATCGGCGTGGACCTCGCTTGGCAAGCAATTGGCAAGCAATACAGCCTTTTCCTTGCGCCGCCTTCAACGGAACAGCTGACGGAACCGTTGCCAGGCATCGCTGGCCGGTGGCGTTGAGGTTTCCGGCACCGGATCCCGATCAAGGCCTGAATCGAGGCCCGGATCGTCCGGCGCATGGACGAGCGGAATCACAGGCTCGACCGGCTTGTGCACAGGTGTTTTGGATCGCGCGCTCTTGCGTGGCGCCTCAGCCGGTGGCTCGGGTGCCGGCTCGGGCGGGGCGGGCGGTGCAATCGTGATCGACTCGGCGGCGGGCGGGGTGACCTCGATGACCGGACGGCTCACGCCGATCTCGGCCAGCGGAACTTTCCATTCAAAACCGTCGAGCCGTCCGTTCGGCGACACGGGAAGCCAGCGATCCGACACCACACCATCCGCGGTCCAGACCGGATCGCCTGAGGCGCGCATGGCGCGTGTCATCCATTCGCGGACGCGGCCTTCGTCGCCGTGTTCGGTCTCCTCGAGTTCCGCCATCAATGTCGCAACGCGCCGGGTCGGCGCCGACAAATAGGGCGCAAGTGCCGCGCGCGCTGTTGCAAATTCGCGCGCATCGAGCGCTGCGCGCGCGACTGCCAAAACGCCTTCAAGCTGGCCGGGGACCTTGGCGGCGAGCTTCTGCATCCGTGCGAGCCGCTCGCGCGCACTGTCGCCGAGCCGCACATTGGCATAACTCTCCGCGATATCGGGGTGCGGATTGATCGCCCAGGCCGTTTCCAGAATCTTTCGTGCCTTGCGCGGCTCTCCCGATTCCGCCAATCGCCGCCCGGCCAATGCGGCGGCGGGCACCAGGTCCGGCGCAAGTTTGACCGATTCCAGGACCAGCGCGCGCGAAGCGTCGCGGTCGAGGTCGTCAAGAGCCTGTGCGCGGGCGGCAAGTAGCACCGCGCGCTTGCGCCGGTAGTCGCCTTTGTCCAGCGCTCCCTTCATGTGATCGAGCGCATCCAGTGCGCCGGCCCAGTCGGACGTGGTGCAGCGATAGTCGAGAACAGCCTGCCCGGCCCAGCCGACGGCCGGGCCCACTTTGGCCGCCTCCTCGGCCACGGCTCGCGCGGCACCTGTGTCATTGCGCCGCTGTGCCTCGATATAAAGACCGCGCAACCCCAGGAGTTTGGTGTCCTCGCGCCGGGCCATTTCTCGAAACACACGTTCCGCCGTGCTTCGGTCACCCGCCATCTGCGCGGATTGAGCCGTGAGCAACATCGCGAGTGGATCGCCCGGCGACAGCCTCGCCGCCTCGTCGGCCGACCTGCGCGCGACCCGCAGATCGCCGGCACCGATTGCGATCAAGCCCCGGCTGATTGCGAGGTAGCCTTTGGCAGCGCGACGATGGCGAAAGAACAATGATGCCTGCTCGGGCGAGTGCAGAATGGCGCGCACAATCGACCACAGCAGCAAGATTGCGATCACGAGCACGGCAACGGCAAAGACGGCCACCATGATGGAGGTTTCGGTGCGATAGCCCATCCAGGTGATGGCGACCTCACCCGGACGGTCGGCAATCCAGGCGAAGCCGGCGGCTATGACCGCGATCGAAACCAGAAAAAGGATGACCCGGATCATCCTGGCCTCATCGCTTGCCAAGTGCGTGCGCGGTCTGGCTCGCAAGCTCACGCGCAGCGGCGACCGCAGCCTGCCGCGCCTGTGCTTTAGCGATCCAGCCCTGGGCAGGCGCTCGCGTCGCGACATCGAGCTTGCCGAGATCGGTGAGTGCGTCATCGATGGCCGCGCTCGCCGCTTCTTTCTCGACGCGCGCCAGCACGGCAGACGCATCGTCACCCGCTGGCATACCGACCGGACGGATACGCACGAGCCTGGCGGCACTCGCCTCCAGCCGTTCCAGATAGTTGCCAGCCGGTGCCTGCGCGCCGGACGTTTTCATGATCGCCGGAATCAACGCACGCAGCTCCTGCGCAAGCGTCTCGATGGTTGGCGCTCCGCTCGACGCGAAGGGGACCAGCGGCGCCAGAGATTTCTCATCCGCACCGAGAAATCTTACTTCATCGAGTTCGGCGACGAATGGCGCACCGCTCGCGACGGTGTCGCGCAACGCTGCCGCGCTGAGCGCAAGCCGTGCCGCACTGTCCGCCGGAGCAACCTTGACCGCCTGTTCAAGCGCGGCAAGACGCTTCTGCACGATATCGACATCCGCCGGGGACAGACTCGCCGGGGCATTCTTCGACAGACTTTGTACGCTGTCGCGCAATTGCGTCATGGCATTTTGTGCGGCATCGGCGCGCGCGCGCGCATCAGCGGCGTTGCCC
>DASSIJ010000105.1:0-12934 GCA_035692045.1 Pseudolabrys sp.
TCCGGAAAGCACCTTATCCACCGCCAGTCGTACGTTGTCGTAGACGGTTAGCCAGGGCAGCAGGCTGTGGTTCTGAAATACGACGGCACGATCGGGGCCCGGCTCGTCGACTTGCCGGCCCTCGAGCAATACGCCGCCCTCGCTCGCGGGCACGAGCCCAGCCACAATATTAAGCAGCGTGGACTTTCCGCAGCCGGAGTGACCGATGATCGAGACGTACTCGCCCTTCGCAACATCGAGCGTGATGTCCTTGAGCACGTTTGATTCGATGTTACCGCGCTTGAAGGTCTTGGCGACGTGGTCGATCTTGCAATAGGGGATCATGAATTGCTCCTTCAGTTGGCCGCGGTACCGCGCGTCACGATTGACGCTGCGGCCGCAACGATCCTGTCGAGAACGAAGCCGACCAGACCGACATAGATCAGGGCCAGGATGATTTCGGAGATGTGGGACGAATTCCATGCGTCCCAGATGAAGAAACCGATGCCGACACCGCCGATCAACATCTCGGCGGCGACGATCGCCAGCCACGACAGGCCAATGCCAATGCGCAGGCCGGTGAAAATGTATGGCGCCGCCGATGGCACCATGATCTTCACGAAGAACTCGACGGGATTGAGTCTCAGCACCGCCGCGACGTTGCGATAGTCCTGAGGGATGTTGCGGACGCCAACCGCGGTATTGATGATGATCGGCCAGATCGCCGTGATAAAGATCACGAAGATTGCCGCCGGATGCCCTTGCCGGAACGCCGCGAGGGACAGCGGCAGCCAGGCGAGCGGCGGTACAGTACGCAACACCTGAAACACCGGATCGAGGCCGCGCATCGCCCACATCGACTGGCCGACCAAAGTACCGAGCGCAACGCCGACAACCGCCGCCATCGCATAGCCTACGGCGACTCGCTGCAAGCTCGCAGACAGATGCCAGAACAAGCCCTTGTCGATACCGCCGCGATCGAAGAATGGGTCAAAGATCAATTCCTTCGTATCGCTAAACACGCGCGAAGGTGGCGGCAAGGTCGCCCCCGCCTTGCGGCACAGCAACTCCCATACCGCTAGGAGCAACGCAATAACAACAACCGGAGGGATAACACGCGCCAGAACTGCGCTTATTCCGGCAGCCAATTTTGCTCTGAAAGCAAACGGTCTCGATGGCAACTCAACCACGACCGGTTCACTGGCGGCGGTCGCAATCGTCGGGGCCGCACTCGTCACCAGGTCGGATTTTAGTGGCATGTTCATCGGGAAAATTCTCCGGTGTTTCGAATAGCCGCGGGCCGCCTGCGCAGGCGGCCCCGCAAACATCAAACCTCGACCCTCTTGATGTTGAGGCTCTTGAGGTAAGCGCCGGGATTTTCGGGATCGAAGACCTTGCCGTCGAAAAAGGTTTCCTTGCCGCGAGATTTCGAGGCCGGGATATCGGTGGCTGTGAGGTTGAGCGCCTTGGCCGCGTCGCGCCAAAGATCTTCGCGGTTGACCTTGGCGATCAAGCCTTTCGTGTCGTAGCCCGCTTCATATTTTCCCCAACGGATATCTTCGGTGAGGAACCAGAGATCGTGACTCTGGAACGGATACGAGGCGTGATCCGCCCAATAGCGCATGATGTGCGGGCTGTTCTCGACCACCTTGCCCGGAATGCCGTAGTCGAACCTGCCCTTGACCCGGTCAGTGACATCTTCGACTGGGCAGTTTATCCACTGCCGCTTGGCGCAGATCGCCGCCACCTCGTCGCGATTTTCCGGCTTATCACACCATTGCTGTGCTTCCATCACGGACTTGAGCAAAGCCATCGTCGCCTTGGGATATTTATCGACGAACGAGGCGCGAAGGCCGAACGATTTCTCAGGATGCTTGTTCCAAAGCTCACCGGTCGTGATTGCCGTATAACCAATCTGCTGATGGATAAGCTGCAGATTCCACGGCTCACAGACGCAGAAGCAATCCATCGTCCCGACTTTCATGTTCGCGACCATTTGCGGCGGCGGGACGACGATGGTCTCTATGTCCTTATCAGGATCGGTGCCGCCGGCGGCGAGCCAGTACCGGATCCAAAGATCGTGTGTGCCGCCGGGAAACGTCATCGCAGCCTTGACCGCCTTGCCCGATGCCTTCTTTTTCTCGAGCGCGATCTTGAACGGCGCGGTATCGACACCAACCTTGATGTCCTCGTATTCCTTGGCGACCGAGATGCATTGGCCGTTGAGATTGAGCCGAGCAAGAATGTACATCGGTGTCGGCACGTTGTTCTGCGTGACCTTGCCAGCGCTGATGAGGTAAGGCATTGGCGTAAGGATGTGCGCGCCGTCGATGCCGTTCGCATCGCCGCCAAGAACGAGATTGTCGCGCGTCGCACCCCACGAGGCTTGTTTTGCGACTTCGACGTCGGGCATACCGTTCCTGGCGAAAATTCCTTTTTCCTTCGCGACAAACAACGGCGCCGCATCGGTGAGCGCGATAAAGCCGAGGGTCGCCTTCGTTACCTCGGGCCCATCAGCCGATGCGATCGGCAGGCCGAAGGGAAATTGCGTATTGACCGCACCGAGCAATGCAGCAGTTCCTGCACCAGCTTTGAGAAGTGAGCGGCGGCTCAAACCGCGTCTGCCATTGCGTTCCTGCTTGATCGTCATTGTTGTCGCCATCCTTCGGTTCGTGTTGCCCCGGTCGGTACGCCCCACCCCGCCGTTTCCTCTTCGCGTCTCTTTTTGTCGCACCGACAAAAAAGCCGCTGGCCTGAAGCGCGCCATTGCGCATTCCCCAGGACAGCGGCGTTGCTATCGGCCCGTCATTGGACCAAGGAGCGCCGCCGAGGCGACGTCCCTTCGCTCTATTCAATTCAAGTGCTGTGCCAAGTCCGCAAAACGCTAAAAAACTCCAATCCAATCAACAGTTTGTCGCCAAAGGCGCGCCTGATGGAAGTCACAAAACCAACGATTCGGTGCTCACGGACGGCGCAGACTGCGGAATATTTGTGCAGTGCAAAATCAACGAACGACAGACAGGTGTGGCCGCTGTGCGCGTTTCGCCCGCCACCACGCCAAGTAACCGGCAATGTCGCTGGCATCGAACTGTGGGCCGACGAACGCCCCGATGCCTTCAATGCCGCGCCCTGGCGTAAGGGTGCCCCCGAGTGCCGCATCATAGAGGTCGGGGCGGAAAACGCTTTCGGCCGTTGCTTGCAATTCTTCTGACAACGGCGCCTGTCCCCACCGCACGACCTGCGCGTAGGCCCAAGCAGCCTGAAGAGGATCGGGTCGGTTCGCACCGTTGGGACCAACGACAATGTACCGGTCGGATTTCCGGATTGATCCATCAGGTGACGTCTTGAGATTTCCCATTAACGTGCGGACGACAAGTTCGGAAGTGGTCCCGAGCCGCTGCGCAACAATGCGCGCCACATGCTCGCGATTGACTGCCTGGTCGGCAAACTCCGTCGCACGTGCGAGGGCGCGAACAAGTGCACAAACCGTGTCAGGATTTTCATCGGCCCAGCGCTGGCGCAACGCCAATACCTTTTCCGAGACCTGCGCCATAATCTCACACCCAAAGTGCAGGATATTTCCGACACCCAAATCAACCGCCACGGAATTCCAGGGCGCGCCGACACAGAAAGCATCTACTTGTTCGCTGGCGAGGCTTTCCACCATATACGGTGGCGGCAACACAACGAGGCGCACGTCCTCGTCCGGATCCACGCCACCCGCGGCCATCCAGAACCGGAGCTGATAATTGTGATTGGAGAAGGGGAACGTCATTCCGAAGGTGAGCGGCTCGAGACCGCGCGTTCTACGCTCCAGTACCACACGTGCCAATGCTCGCGCCGACACCTTGGGATCCGTCAGATCGCCATCGCTCGCATTCGACAGCATCGCAAAGAGTCGTGGCGACACTGTAATGGCGTTGCCATTGATCCCCAGATTGAACGGCACAACGAGCGGCACCCGCACGTGACCGATGCCAAGGCTCGAGGCGATCGCAACCGGTGACAGCAGATGCGCGGCATCGAACAGGCCAATATTGAGCTTGTCACGCACATTCGACCACGACACTTCGCGGGCCAATTCGACATCGAGCCCTTCTGCCGCAGCAAAACCATGGTCAACGGCGACCAACAGGGCAGTCGCATCAACCAACGGGATGAAGCCAATTCGAATCTTCTCGGTCATTTGAGCAGCTCCGCCGCCGTCAGGACCGATTGCGCAATTTCCACGATCTTCTTGTTTTCATTCATGGCCGTCGTGCGCAGCAGTGCATAGGCTTTCTCTTCGCTGAGCTTTTTGGCTTGCATCAGCACGCCCTTGGCCCGGTCGATGACCTTACGCTCTTCCAATACGCCTTTGGCATGATCGAGCTCGGATTGCAGGCGGGCGAATGCGTTAAACCGCGAAATGCACAGATCGAGGATGCTGGTGACACGCTCTTTCTTAAGGCCATCGACGATGTACGCCGAGACACCTGCATCGACCGCGGCCTGAATCGAAGCACTGTCGCTTTGATCGACAAACATCGCGACCGGCCGTTTCACGGCACGGCTCATCTGGAACATCTGCTCGAGCACGTCACGGCTTGGATTTTCCAGATCGATGAGGATCACGTCAGGGTCGAGGGCATAGATGCGCGAGAGCAGATTGTGCATTTCGGCGATGCGTTCGACCTGGGTAAATCCAGCTTCACGCAGGCCATCTTCAAGGATGGCAGCACGGACTGGGCTTTCATCGACGATCGCAATCTTCAGGCTCGAATCCCGCTGCTCCCCCGACAATAACGTGCCGTGGGTGGATGAATCCGATCCTTTGCCCGTCGCAGCCAAATTCCTTGTCCCTATCGACATCCCTTTTCTCGGGCCGCGGCCCATACCATTCGTTCGTCCTGTTCAAGCAAGACCCATTCCATTTGACTTGGCAGAAGAAATGCCTGTTTGGACGCGGCAAATGGCGTCGGCCGCCTCAATTTGCGGCAAATGACCAGATTTTGGATGGCCTCAACCTGTTTGATTGAGTCCCACGCCGTCTACGTTCGCTGCTCACCGCGTCCGCTGCTTCCCGACATTGGCGTGAAAATCGCGGCCATTTCCGCTCGCCACAACAAAGCCGGCCCGGATGGCGTAGTCGCCGAAGCGCTCGCCCTTCTGGCGCTCCAAGGCGTATGCCGCAAACAAGGGATGGAGTTCGGCAACGATGCCCGCGTGATCGAGATCTTCGGCGTAGAGCTTGTTCATGCGCGAGCCGTCGAAAGCCGCGCCGAGATAGAGGTTGTAACGTCCTGGTCCTTTGCCGACCAAGCCAATCTCAGCGAGGTAGGGCCGCGCGCAGCCATTGGGGCAACCCGTCATGCGAATGACGATATCGTCCGCGGAAAGCCCGTGCGCGGCGAGCTGTTCGTCGAGGGCCGTCAGCAAATCGGGCAAATAGCGCTCGCTTTCGGCAAGTGCCAACCCGCAAGTCGGCAGCGCAACACACGCCATTGAATTGCGCCGCAAGCCTGACCAGGGCGCAAGCAGACCCGCTTCGCGCACGACGCGCTCAATCTCCGCTTGCTGGCTCGTTGGCACGTTCGCAATGACCAAATTCTGGTTCGGCGTGATGCGGAACTCGCCTTCGTGCATCTGAGCGAGGGTGCGCAATGCTGTTTGCTGAGCGGCCCCGCCCACATCATGGACGCGGCCGTTCTGTACGAAGAGTGTCAGGTGGCTGCGTCCCTCGCTCCCCTCGCTCCAGCCGTACCGGTCACCAGTCGACGTGAACGTGAACGGCTTGGGCGGCGCGAGTTCAACACCGGCGCGGCGCTCCACCTCGGCGCGAAAAGCGTCGAGACCGCGATCCTCGATCGTATACTTAAGCCGCGCGTGCTTGCGGCTCTTGCGGTCGCCCCAGTCGCGCTGCACCGTGACGACGGCCTCGGCGATTTTGACGGCATCCGCGGTTTCGCAAAAACCCATGACGTCAGCGGTGCGCGGATAAGTATCGAGTTCGCCATGAGTCATTCCCATGCCGCCACCCACTGTGACATTCCAGCCGATGATATTGGCCGCACTGTCCGCTATGGCGATGTAGCCGAGATCGTGTGCAAACACGTCGACATCGTTCGACGGCGGCACTGCGACCACGACCTTGAATTTGCGTGGCAGATAAGTCTTGCCATAGATCGGCTCGACAACTTCCCCCTCGCCGCCCGCGATCCGCTCGCCATCGAGCCAGATTTCCCGGTAGGCGGGGGTGTGCGGCAACAAGTGGTCGGATACCGAGCGCGCCAGCTCAATCGCGGCGGCGTGCGCGCGCGACTGCTCCGCAAGGACGTTGCACATGACGTTGCGGTTGATGTCACCACAGGCCGCAATGGAATTAAGCAGAACCGTGTCGATCGCTTTCAGTGTCGCTTTCAGGTTCGATTTGATGACGCCATGAAGCTGTACAGTCTGCCGCGTGGTCAGCCGCATGGTGCCATTGCCGTAAACCCGGGAAACCTCATCGAGCGCGAGCCATTGTTGCGGTGTCAGCACGCCCCCCGGAATTCGCACGCGGATCATGAAGGCAAACGCCTTCTCCATTTTCTTGCGCGTGCGCTCCGGCCGCAGATCGCGGTCGTCCTGCAGATACATGCCATGGAACTTCACCAGCTGCTGGTCATCCTCGACGATGCCGCCGGTGATTTCCTCCCGCAGCCCTTCGGCGAGCGTCCCCCGCAGATAGTCGCTTGCTTCCTTGATGCGCTCGTTGCGCGAGACGTCGTCGGTCATTGCTTATCCGTTGAAGACGCGCGTAAACGCGCTTATGGGCCGTCCAGACGCAGGATCAATACGTATCCTGCAGATAGCGCTTTTCGCGCTCCAGTGTCACCACCGCCTGTTCGGCCGCCTCGGGGGACAGAGCCTTTACGTCCGCGTAGGCGCGCACCAATGCGGCGCGAACGTCCTTCGCCATGGCTTTGGCGTCACCGCAGACATAGAAAAGGGCACCGCCGTCGAGCCATTCGATCAGCTCGGCGCGCCGGTCCCACAGCTTGTGCTGAACATAGATCTTCTCCGGCGTATCGCGGGAGAACGCGACATCCATGCGCGTAAGCGCACCGTCTTTCAGGGCATCTTGCCAGTCCAGCTGATAGAGGAAGTCGTGCGTGAAATGCCGGTCGCCAAAGAACAGCCAGCTGCGGCCCGTGGCCTCCGTGGCCCGGCGTTCCTGGACGAAAGCGCGGAACGGTGCGACGCCTGTGCCGGGACCCACCATGATGATGTCCTTGTCGGGCGCCGGCAGCGCGAAATGCTTGTTCGGCTTCACCTTTACGCGCACGCGGTCGCCGCGCTTGAGCCGCTCGGCCACGTAGCTCGACGCAACGCCCTTGCGCGCGCGGCCATGGCTTTCGTAGCGAACCGCCGAAATCAGCAGATGGGCCTCATCGCCGACTTCGCGCCGCGAGGAGGCAATCGAATAGGCGCGCGGCGCAAGCGGCCGTGTCAGCGCGCGCAGTTTCTCGGCATCGAGCGCGATCGGAAACGTCGCGATGAGATCGATGAGCTGACGGCCAACGATCCATTCCTTTGCCTGGCCCTCGTCGAGCAAGGTCTTGACGTATTGGTGGCCGGTCGACGACGCGTAAGTCTCGACGGTCTTGAGCGAAAGCGTGGTCACATCGCGTGACTTGATGAACTCTGCACGCAGCTTTTCGTCTCCGGAAAGGCCGGCAGCCTTGAGCAAGTCGTCCACATAGGCCGGGTCGTTTTCTGGGTAGAGGTCGAGCGAGTCACCCGGCTCGTAGGCGGGCGCACCATCTTCGAAGCCGAGCGCGAGATGGATGGTCTCTTTGTCTGACCGCGAGGAGTTAAGGTCGACGTACTCGATGATCTCGGCTTCGACCACATCGGTATTCAGCGCGGGAGCGGGCTTGGCGCCGAAATCGACCTCGATCACGCGTCCGCCTGCGCTCGGAGGCGCCAGCGCCTTCACGGCGTCGCCGATCCAGCGGCCGGCGGGCTCGGCAAAATCGAGGTCGCAATCGACGCGATCGACGATGCGCTTGCCACCGAGTGCGGCCAGCCGCTCATCGATCTTCTTGCCGATCGCACAGAATTCCGCATAAGCGGTGTCGCCGAGCGCGAGCACACCGAATTCGACCCCCTCAAGGCGCGGCGCGCCCTCGCCCATCAACTCGTTATAGGCACGGATCGCCCGCGCCGGCGGTTCGCCCTCGCCCCAGGTGGCGGCGATGAAGACCAGTCGCTTGGCGGTCGTGAGCGCCGACAGTTCGAGATCGGCCATGTCGATGATCGTCGGCTTGAGACCATTCTTGCGCGCCGACTTGGCGAGATCGCCGGCAAGCTTCTCCGAATTCCCTGACTCGCTCGCATAAACGATCGTCAGCGGCTCGGCCGGACGCGCAGGCGCGGCCGGCTGCGGCGCTACGGCACCTGCCCCTGCGGCATCAAGACCTGCGAGGAACCCGGCAAGCCACGCCCGCTGGTTGGCGCTGGCAGGGCCGACCACGCGGTTGAGGAGATCGATCTCCTCTTCGGCGAACGGCGCGGTCTTCGGAATTGGCGACATTTCCATTCTCATTTCTCGGCGGCGCGACAGGCGCCGTCGCATTGCAGGGCGTCAGATAGACACCGGGAACAGGTGGTTGACGATGGCGAGGATGACGAGCAGGGCCACCCCGATGCCGAGGCTCCAGCCGATCAGCTTCTTCTCGATCGGCAGAAGCGGCTCGACCTCCGCCTTGCGAAATTCCTCGCCGACATTCACTTGCGACATTGTTTGCTCCTTGCCTTAGCTGGCCAACGGCGGCTTCACGCCGCTGAAGAACAGCCAGGAAATCAAAAGACCGACCCAGATCACGAAGCCGAACAGGCTCACGACGTAGACCGCGGCAAGCCGGCCAATGCCCTCCTGCCAAAGTTTCTTGAAGTTGGAGAGCACCCCGATCGAGAAGAAGGTCAGGATAAAGAAGACGACCCGGATAGTGTTGGCTTCGCCCATCGCCGCTGGCACTTTTGTCGCGATATTCGCCGGCGTCGCCAGCGCGAGGTAAAGCCCGATCGCGAAGGTCAATACGAATCCGAGGACGAATTTCGGGAAGCGCTCCCAGATCTCCCGCACGCTCGCTTTGTCCGAGGTGCGATTGATGTGGTTTGTCCAGATGTAGCCGAGCACGAAGGCCCAGATACCGATGAAGATGTCGATGAACACCTTGATCGTTGCCGCCGTGCCGAGAATCCAGCCAGGCTGATACTTGATGCCTTCCGCGGCGTTCTGCGCGAGGATCAATGACTCCGTGATGGCGCCGGCGGCAACCGCCGCACCGTCGGTCTTGACGGCAAGACCCATCCAGGCGCCCGCCACCAGCGGCTCATGCGACAAGAACGTCTGGGCCAGAAATGGCAGCAACAGCACTTCGACGACCGCAAACACGACAACCAGCGAGGAGACCAGCACCGGAATCATCGGGCGCGCGCGGATGGCGCCGCCAGTGGCAATCGCCGCCGACACGCCGCAGATCGAGATACCGGACGCGAGCGGCGCCGCCCATTCGCGATTGAAGCCGAACCATTTGCGGGCAACGAAATAAACGACTGCCCAATAGATCAGATAGGCTTCGATGATGGCCGCGACGCCGCGCAGCAGGAGAGAACTCGCCAGCGACAGTTTGCCGGCGGCCGTCACCGCAAAGAAGCCCCCCAGGATCACGATCGCGATCTTGATGTAGAGCTCGGGGCGTACAGCTTCTTTTATCCCTTCGGCGAAACGCGGAAACACATTGGCGATGATCAGGCCCGCGATCAGGGCGAAAATGTAAGCACCTTCGTTCGTCAACTTGAGCGACCAGCTGATGCCAAATTTCTGCAGATCAGCAGGCGTAACCGCGGCGAAATTGGCGTAGTTACCGACTATCCAGCTCGCATAGGCGATCCAGAACACCGCGGTGAACGCAAGCGCGAATTTTTTGAGGTCGCTCTTGAGTGCGACCGCGGCAGCGCTGAGGACGACGAGCAGCGCGACGTAGGTTGCAACCAGTGCGCCGAAGCCCCCAAGCGAGGCATACGACTTTGACACCGTACCAAGAGCCTTGCCCGCGTCATTCCACACCGATGTGGTGACGACCCAGCCGAGCAGGTCGACATTGGCGATGCCGGCCAGGGCCAGAATGAAAATGAAAAGCCCGATGATCAGCGACAGCCAGTCTTCGCTGATGCGCGGCGCCAGTTCGACATTGTCGGCACGACGGGGCGTTGTGCCGGGCCAGGTGGTGGTACTCATGGACGAAGGGTCTCCTTAACCGGCAAGGTGCGGCAGAACGCCGAGGACGATCAGGGCCACCAGCGCTGTTGCAATCGCCACCGCCCAGTTATCGAGCCAGGTCGGCGCCAAGACACTTCGGCGTTCATGGGGAAAATCGGTCATTGCTCAGCTCCCGTGCCAATGGGCATGTCTGGATAAATAGGATGTTATTCTAAAAAACCGCAATAACTGCCCAAAAATAAGAAGAAATTCGTCGTTTTTGCCGCTAAGACGTGCAAATTCTTCCTGCAGCGACCCCCTTGTGGAGAACGCCGGTACCGCTCGAATCCCGCAAAAACGTATGCAAAACACAGAAGATGTCGCTCACTTCGGAACTCTTCGCTCCTTGATGTCCACTTATCGCCGCAGGCTGCACGCACTGCTGACGCCAGCCGAGCATCGGCTGTTCGTACGCCTCGACACGCCGCAGAAGATCCAGACCTTCCTCGACAAGCTGCCGGTCAATTTCGGCCTCAACGGCGATACGGCCATGTCGCCACGCAGCGTCCTGAAGGCGTGCATGGCCCACTGCGCCGAAGGTGCGATCTTCGCCGCCGCCGCGCTGGCCTATCACGGCAGGCCACCACTACTGATGGATATTCGCGCGCTGCCGAGCGATCAGGACCACATCATTGCGCTTTTTCGCGAACACGGGCTGTGGGGCGCTATCAGCAAGACCAATCATGCCATCCTGCGCTGGCGCGATCCGATCTATCGAAGTCCACGCGAGCTCGCGATGACGTATGCGCACGAGTACGCCCTGCCCGGCGGCAAGAAATCGATGCTGTCTTTTTCTAAGCCTTTTTCGCTCGCACGCTATTCGCCGCGCAGCTGGGTGATCGCGCCGGACGATCTCGACCAGCTGTTGGTCGATCTCGACACCTCGCCGCATCTACCGGTCGCGCCGCGGCGCGCGCTGCGCCAACGCCGTCGCATGTCGCGCGTCGAGATGCTTTCGCAGGAAGTTGTGGAATGGCAGGATCCGCGCAAACGCAAGCGCAAGGTAAAGCGGAAACGCAAGGCGCGGCGGTGATGCGGAATCGTTCGCTGTCGTCCCCGCCAAAGCGGGGGTCCATACGCCGCGGCTTGCCGAGATGCTGCGGAGTATGGTTCCCGGACTTCACTCGCTTCGCTCGCTCGCCCGGGACGACAGCAGAAAAACGCTGCCCGCATTTACGCCGGTGCCGCGCCCCGTTATAAGCGGCGCATCGCAGAAGTCAGGAAAACTCGCGTGGCATCTTTCACTTTCCGCAGGCAGTTGACGATCGAATGGGGCCAGTGCGATCCGGCCGGCATCGTGTTCAACAGTCGTTTCTTCGAGATGTTCGACGCCAGCACCTGGCAGATGTTTCAGACGGCGCTCGGCGTCAAGCCGCATGAACTCGCAAGTGAGTTCGGCATCATGGGAATTCCGCTCGTCGATGTGCGCGCCAATTTCCTCAAACCCATCAAATTCGGTGACGTGGTCGACATGACTTCCCGGATCAGCGAATTCCGCCGGTCCAGCTTCGACGTCGAACACCAGCTCTCGGTCGGCGGAGAACTGGCAGTCGAGGGCGGTGAAACCCGCGTTTGGGCGTCGCGCAGCAAGGATGACCCGGAAAAGATCGGCGGTACCACAATCCCTGCCGACGTGATCGCCAGGTTTGGGTCGGCGTAATCGTTCCAGCCATTCCCGGGAATTGGTCTGGAGAAGGCCTTCGACCTGGCGTGCTGCGGCGCTAGTATTCGTTGTCAAAACAAGACAATAAGCGCGCAGGTCATGCGCGCGAGGGGATGAGACGCTTGGCCCGTCTGCTTGAATGCAGGCTCAATGGCCGTGACCGCGCCGACGCGGTCGCCGACAACATTCTGTTGCTCGACTATCTGCGTGAGAAGGTCGGACTTACCGGCACAAAGACGGGTTGCGACGGCGGCGAGTGCGGCGCCTGCACCGTATTGATCGATGACAGGCCGACGCTCTCCTGTCTCACTTTGGCCGCAACCGTTCAGGGCAAACGCATCGACACCATTGAATCGCTTGGCACGGACGGGCAGCTCTCGGCGGTCCAGCGCGGTTTCCATGAAAAGCTCGGCTCGCAATGCGGCTATTGCACGCCAGGCTTCATTATGGCCTCGGCCGGGTTGCTGCGGAAAAACCCGAATCCGACCGATGCGGAAATCCTAGAGGCGCTCGGCAGCAATATCTGCCGCTGCACTGGTTACGTGAAAATCATCGAGGCGGTGAAATTTGCCGTGACGCTCGGCAGACAGGGCATCGCGCCATGATGCACCAGCTCTCTTTCCGTCATTCCGGGACGCCGCGAAGCGGGCCGCATGCTCCGCAGCACCGGGACTATGGATTCCGCGCTAGCGGCCTCCGGCCGCGTTCCGGAATGACAACCGTGGCCGTGCTGAATGCAAATGGGGCGACGGCATGAACAAACCCGCACCCGCACACAACATCGGCTCGTATGTGCCGATGATCGACGGGCCCGAGAAGGTCTCCGGCCGCGCCAAATACACTGCGGACATTCTTGGCGCCGGCCAGCTGGCCGGCCGCATCTACCGCAGTCCCTATTCGCACGGCGAGATCGTCAATGTCGATGTATCGGAGGCGCTGAAAGTCCAGGGCGTCGTGTCCATCGTTACCGGCGCCGACTGCGACAAGACCTTCGGCGTGCTCCC
>DASSIJ010000106.1:0-15709 GCA_035692045.1 Pseudolabrys sp.
GGGCGGAAACGAAACACGCCATCGATACCGGCAAAGCCCGACGGATTGGTCAGCACTTGCTCGCTGAAGCGTTGCGGTCCTTGCGTCTTCACCAGCGCAGCGACCAGCGCGACAGCATCATAGGCCAGGGTCGCCGTACGCACCGGATCCTGTCCGTAGCGAGCGCGATATCGTCCGGAGAAACTACGGAAGCCGGTTGACTCCGGCGCCGCGTACCACCCGCCCTCAAGCGCGGCCGTCGAGAAGATACGCGGATCGTCCCACAGCCCCGTGCCGAGCAATTGCACCCGCTTGAGATTCACGCCGTCGGCAGCGAGCGCCTGCACGACCTGCGGCACAGCGTCGGCACCATCGGGAATGAAAATACTGTCGACCTGGTTCGCCGCCTGCGCAACGCGGCGGGCGACATCGGACATCCTGTTCGCATCCGGCGGATATTTTTCCAGCGCCAGGACACGGCCACCGCGACGGGACACTTCCTGCTGGAATGCCGCTTCCACCACCGTGCCGTAAGCGTTATCCGGCAAGAGCGCCGCAAATGAACGCTTGCCGCGCGAAACTGCAAATTCAACGATACGCCGTACATCCGTTTCGGGCAGGAAACTCAGCAAATAGACGCCGCGCGCAGCCACGCTGGCATCGGTGGAAAACGCGATCACCGGAATATTGCGTGCGCGCGCAACCTGTCCAACAGCGCTGACTGATTGCGCGAACAGCGGACCGATGATGATCTCTGCGCCTTCGGAGATGGCCTGCTGGGCGCCGGCTTGTGCGCCTTGCGGAGTGCCGCCGTCGTCTTTCACCAGGAGTTGGACGTTCGGACTCTTGAATTCGGCGAGCGCCATTTCAGCGGCGTTTTTCATCGATTGTGCAGCAACGCCGGCGTTGCCTTGTGCGGATAGTGGCAGGATCATAGCGACACGAACCTGGCCTTCTCCGACAGAAGCGTTCGCTGACGTCGGTTCGCCCGGCTGCGGCGTCGGCTCGCCGCCTCCCAATTGGGTGGCGCACGCGGCGAGTACTATTGCCGCCGCGGAAAAGGATAGAACCATGCGCACGCGATACCACGCATGCGCCAGCATCCCCTCCTTGCGCGACATAGACGGCATGGTCGCTCCCCGCGCGACGATTCTGTGTCAGTCGTAACCGGTATCGCTGCAAAAGTTAAGAGTATGAATGGGCGATAGATTTTGCCACCAATGACGTGCCAAAGGTGGCCGTCTAGAGTGCGGTCTATGCCAATTGAAAGCAAAGCAGGGTCCCGCCGGTACGCGCCTTTTGGAACCGCAATCAAGGCGGCCGAGGCCGCACCCGGTCTCTATCTGGTCGCCACACCGATTGGAAATCTCGGCGATGTCACCCTGCGCGCGCTCGAACTGCTCGCGGGCGCCGATGTCATCGCTTGCGAGGATACCCGCGTGACCCGCAAGCTCACGGAACGCTATGGCATCACAACTCCGCTCACGCCCTACCACGAGCACAATGCGGCCGAGGCACGGCCAAAATTGCTCACACGATTAGCCGACGGTCAGGCTGTCGCGCTGGTTTCGGATGCCGGCACGCCTTTAATTTCCGACCCGGGTTACAAGCTTGTGCGAGCGGCCTGCGAGGCCGGTCATGCGGTAACCGCGCTCCCCGGCGCGTCGGCTGTGCTGACGGCGCTTTCGGTCGCCGGATTGCCAACGGATCATTTCTTCTTCGAAGGCTTTCTGCCGCCCAGACAAGGCGCGCGGCAAAAACGCATTGCCGCGCTCGCCAATGTTCCGGCAACGCTTGTGTTGTTCGAGAGTGGGCCGCGTATTGCGGCGGCACTCGCCGATCTCGCCGCCACCCTGGGAACGCGCGCAGCCGCAATCTGCCGCGAGCTGACAAAATTGCACGAAGAAGTGAAACGCAGCGATCTTGTGACACTGGCGCACGAATATTCCACAGGTGCGGAGACTCGCGGCGAGTTTGTCATTGTCGTGGCACCGCCCCCGGATGGCGGTGAACCGGCGGACAACATAGACGACTTGCTGCGCCAGGCCTTGACCCGTGTCTCTGTCAAAGACGCGGTCGGCGAGGTTGCGCTCGCCACCGGCCGCCCGCGCCGCGAGGTCTATCAGCGCGCACTTGTGCTCGCCAGAGACACCGCCGATGACGCAGACTGATCAGCCGTCCCGTCCGCCAAAGCCTGCGCCGCGTCCGGAACGACAGGCAGCGTTTCGGGTCGGCATCTCCGCCGAAAGCCGCGCTGCGGCGTTCCTGATCGCGAAGGGATTCCGCATTTTGGCGCGACGCTGGCGGAGCCCGCTTGGTGAAATCGATATTGTCGCGCGCCGGCGCCACCTTCTTGTGTTTGCCGAGGTGAAAGCGCGCGCAAGCCTTGATGAGGCCGCGGAAGCGGTCAGCGACCGGCAGCGTCGGCGCATTGCGGCCGCTGCCGAAATTTGGCTGGCAGCAAATCCTGACGAAACGATTCGCGATATCCGGTTCGACGCGATCCTGGTGGCGCCCAGCAAAATTCCGCGCCACATCCCGGCCGCTTTCGAAGCAAACTAGGCGCTGAGCCGTTCGAAGAATTGGTCGACCTGCGCGCGAATCCGGCTGGCGACGCTGCCGAGATCGTCCGCCACCGATTTGACCGTCGTCGCGCTCGAACGTGTGTCCTGGGTGGCCGTACCCATGAGATTGACTTCCCTCGCCGTCGCGACCGTGCGCTCTGCCGCAACCTCCACGCCGCGCGCGATTTCCTGGGTGGCGGCACCCTGCTCGGTGACAGCGGCGGCGATGGCACTGCTGATATTGCCGATTTCGCGGATCGTCTGTTCAATCCCGGTGATTGCCGTGATCGAACGCTGGGTTGCACGTTGCATGCCGGCAATTTGAGAGCCGATTTCCTCGGTCGCGCGGCTGGTTTGCCCGGCAAGTGCTTTGACTTCACCCGCCACAACCGCGAACCCGCGGCCAGCTTCGCCGGCGCGCGCGGCCTCGATGGTCGCGTTCAGCGCGAGCAGATTGGTTTGTTCAGCGATGTCGGTAATGAGCTTGACCACGTCGCCGATGCGTGCGGCGGCTTCGTCGAGCTCCTTGACTGCAATATTCGTGGATTCGACTTCGTTGACCGCCTTGGTGGCAATGGCGTTGGACTGCGCCACCTGACGGTCGATCTCGTTGACCGATGCGGACAATTCATCAGCAGCCGAAGCGATGTCGCGCACGTTGGCAGACGCTTCCGAGGAAGCCTCTTCGGCCCGTGACGTCTTGCTCGAGGCATTGTCGGCAGCCGCCGTGAGCTGCGTCGAGGCGGCAAGCATCTCATCTGAAATGCGCCCGAGTTCAGCCAACGTCGCTTCCACCTCGCCGGAGAAATGCGAGATTTCGTTCGACATCTGCTCCTGCCGCCGGGCGCGCAGATTGGCGTCGTTGCGGACGGTGCGATTGAGCTCCTCATTGCTGCGCATGGCGTTCTGAAACACGCCGATCGAGCGCGCCAGCGCGCCGATTTCGTCCCTGCGATCGCTGAACGG
This sequence comes from Pseudolabrys sp., assembly GCA_035692045.1. GTDB lineage: Bacteria > Pseudomonadota > Alphaproteobacteria > Rhizobiales > Xanthobacteraceae > Pseudolabrys. The sequence continues at coordinate 3,510 of DASSIJ010000106.1, forward strand.
TATGGCGATGGCGCCGTCGCCGCCGGCAACAGCTTGCGTAATGCTTGTGATGTCGGTGATCGGCCTGGTCACGCTGCGTGCGATGATCGCCACGCCCACCAGCGCCAGCGCGACCGCAATGCACGCGAGTATTGTCAGCAGCAGGGCGGTATGATCGATGCCTTCGTCGATCTGTGTGTAGATCTTACTGGCCGTATCGCTGTAGTGCAGGCTCAACGTTGCCAGATCCTTGCTGAGCGCGCTGCGAATTTCAGCCGGCTGATTTTTGTCGGACCATTCCCGCGCCGCTTGGGCGCCCGACTGCTTGGCGACAGGCGCAAGGGCATACAGGGAATCCTGGTACCCGTTAATCCGGACGGCAAAATTGCTGAACGCGAGCGCGTCGCTGTTGCGAACGCTGCGTTGCCAGTCACCAATCACCCCGCTGATCTGATCGGTGACCTTGACCAGGGAGTCGGCGTATTTCGCGGCTTCGGCCCGGTCGGCCGACATATATATGCCGCGCGTGTCCATCACCGTGGCATATATCAGGCCGTTAATGCGCTCGACGTTCCAGCTGCCGTTATTGGCGGATTCAAATTCATCGGTGAGTGCCGCATGGTTGCGGGCGTTCGAAACCGCGACCATGGACAGCGCAACGGTCGTGGCCGCCATCAATGCAAAAATCGCATAAAGCCTGGCGGCAATCGAAAGCTTTGGCAGATTCACCGGTAGCCCCCCGGCCGTGCAACATCAGTCCCGAAGCGGGTATAGTGCTGGTAATGTGTTAACGCTTTATTCGCCTATAGGTAGTCATGAGCCTTAAAATCGCGGTGCAAATGGATCCGATCCAGCGGATCAATATCAAGGGCGACTCGACCTTCGCCCTTCTGCTGGAAGCACAAAAACGCGGGCACCAGCTTGCTTATTACACGCCCGACCGGCTGGCCCTACTTAATGGCCACGTGTTCGCCCATGTCGAGTCGCTCAGCGTGCGCGATAAGGCCGGGGACCATTTTACCCTGGATAAACCGCGGCGGACTGAGCTCACGGAATTCGACGTTGTGCTGCTGCGCCAAGACCCCCCTTTCGACCTGGCCTATGTGACAACCACGCATCTGCTCGAGCGCATCCACCCCAAGACGCTGGTGGTCAACGATCCGGCGCATGTGCGCAATGCTCCGGAAAAGGTATTCGTCACCGAATTTCCCGACCTGATGCCGGCGACACTGATTTCGCGCGATCTCGCCGAGATCAAGGCGTTTCGCGCCGAACACGGCGACATCGTGATGAAGCCGCTCTACGGTAAAGGCGGCGAAGCGGTGTTCCGGCTGGCGCGCGAAGATCTGAATTTCGGTTCGCTTTACGATCTGTTCACCGCCACATTCCGCGAACAATGGGTGGTGCAGAAATTTCTCCCGAACATCAAGCACGGCGACAAACGCATCATCCTCGTTGACGGCGAATATGCCGGGGCAGTCAACCGTATTCCGGCCGCCGACGACCTGCGCTCGAACATGGTGCGAGGAGGCGCACCGGCGGCAACCGAGTTGACGAAGCGCGAAGCGGAGATCTGCAAACGAATTGGTCCTGCCTTGCGCGAGCGCGGACTGCTGTTCGTCGGCATCGATGTGATCGATGGCTATCTCACCGAGATCAACGTCACCTCGCCTACCGGAATTCGCGCGATCAAGAACCTCGGCGGACCCGATGTCGCGGCCCTGATCTGGGACACGATCGAGGCGAAGCGGCGCGCATGAGTGTTACGCTGACCATCGCGACGACCGACTACGACCACTTCCGCGATTTCCGTCTTGGGCTCGTACGCGCGGAAGGCATCGAAGCAAACTGGCTTACGCTAGGTCATCACGAGATTTTTTCGCGTTTCACTTTCAATCGCGAGTGGGACGTCTCCGAATTATCCTTTGCCAAATTTGCGGCGCAGGTAACGCGCAAGGATTCCGACATTATCGGCTTGCCGGTCTACGCATCGCGGTTGTTCCGCTTCGCTTCGTTTTATGTAAATCGCAAGGCCGGCATCAAAACCGCCGGTGATCTTCGCGGAAAACGGATTGGCGTGCCGGAATGGGCGCATACCGCCGCGGTCTATATGCGCGGCTGGCTGATGCATGAGGGTGGCGTTGCCCTCACCGACATCGACTGGAGGCAGGCCGGAACAAATGAGGCCGGGCGGATTGAAAAGGTAGAGCTATCGCTGCCAAAAGGCGTTCAGCTCACCAGCATGCCGGACAAGACCTTGAGCGGCATGATTGCTTCAGGCGAACTGGATTGCGTGATCATCGCACGCCCGCCGAATTCGTTCCGGGAGAAGCATCCGGACGTCGTGCGTTTGTTCCCGGACTACGAAGCAATGGAACAACGCTATTATGAGAAGACGCGCGTTTATCCGATCATGCACGTGATAGCGATGCGCAAGTCGATTCTCGATGACCAGCCCTGGGTCGCACGCAATCTCTATAACGCGTTCGAGGACTCCAAACGCCGAAGTCTCGAACGCATCCTGGATCCGGCCGTATCGCGTTATCCGGTGCCATGGCTGACGAACTATGCGATGCGCATGCAGCAGATGTTCGGCGATCTCTTTCCCTACGGAATCGAGGCAAACCGGCCGACGCTGGAATTGTTCCTGCGCTACGCGCACGAGCAAGGTATCGCGCACAGGCTTGCCAGGCCGGAAGATATTTTTCCGGCCGGCATCATGGCGCCGGTGAAAATTTAATTTCCCGTACGTTTCGCCGCCTCGGCGCGAATCCCGGCATCGGTGATCTTCGACAGATCGATCGGTGTCTTGAGGTTGCCGGCCTTCACAAGTTCGTTCTGCATCCAGTTGAGTTTGTCGAGCGGCAACGTGACTGACGGATCGATGGAGCGCCGCTTGACCGTATCGTCAAAGGCGTAGGCCGGGCGCGGATCGTCCGGCTTGGCATTGATGGTATCTTGCGTGAGTTTTATCGTTTCATCGCGATGGCTGACCGCGAATGTCAAAGCCTCGATTTCCGCCGCCACAAAATTGATCGCGTCCGCGCGCCGTTCGGTAATCGTCTTTCCGGTCATGGTCAGACATAACCGCACATAGTTCGGCAGGGCGTCGTGACCGCTGATCAGCATTGTCACGTCCTTGGGCGCATTTGCCATGAACTCCGCGGCGACGACGCCGGCATCGGCGACACCGGCGACCACCGCCTTGAAGCGGTCGAGGTCGCCGCCAAGATTGGCGAAACGTATTTCGGATGCGGGGATCTTGTGCTGATCAAGAATCGCATTGATCAGCAGATTGGGCAGCGACCCCGGCGCTGCCACCGCAATTGTCTTGCCCTTGAGATCTTCCACCTTGCTGATAGTCGATCTCACCATCAGCCCGTGCGGAACGCCCGGCCAGTCGCAGCCGAGAATCTTGATGTCGGCCCCGCGTGCGCCGGCAAGGATCGTCGCTCCCGGACTTGATTCGATGCTGTCGAGATCGCCCGCCAGCAAGGCCTTGTGCGCGGTCGCGCCATTTTTCAGCGGAACGATCTCGATTTTCAGGCCATGCTTCGACGCGAAATCACGCTGGCCCACCATCACCATGAAGCCGGCGTCGCCCTTCGGCTCGATGACGCCGTGCTTCCACGGTTTGAGGTCCTGGCCCGAGGCCGGCGCCCCGATCGCCATGAGCAGGAGAGCAATCGTGAGACCTCGCGGGACGCTCATGCAGATCTCCACCGGCTTTCCTCCTCATGAATAGCGGCCAAAAGTGCCAAATCAATCACATCCTTGGCGTCCTTGGCCGAAAGCTTGTTCCTGACTCGTTCTTGTGCCCGCCATTTCCTTCCGCTACTACTATTGCGTGTAGTACCAGAGGTGCGGTTGCATGGTTCAGCGCGTCGCCACCGTGGCGTTCGAGGGCATCGAAGCCCGTGCCGTCGACGTGCAGGTGCAGGTCGCACCGGGCTTGCCGGCGTTCAATATTGTCGGCCTGCCCGACAAGGCTGTCTCGGAAGCCAGGGAGCGTGTGCGTGCTGCGCTGGTCGCCTCCGGTCTCGCGCTTCCGGCCCGTCGCATCACCGTCAATCTCGCTCCCGCCGACGTTCCGAAAGAGGGCAGCCACTACGACTTGCCGATTGCGCTCGGCCTCATGGCGGCCATCGGCGCAATTCCGCACGATGCGCTGAACAGCTTTACCGTTCTGGGCGAGCTCGGCCTCGACGGCTCGATCGCCGCAGTCGCGGGTGTGCTGCCGGCCGCGATCGGCGCCAACGGACGCGGCCAGGGCCTGATCTGCCCGAACGCATGCGGGCCCGAAGCGGCCTGGGCCAGTCCCGAAATCGAGATCGTCGCGGCGCAGTCGCTGATTCAGCTCGCCAATCATTTCAAGGGTACGCAGGTTCTTGCGCGGCCGCAGCCCAAAATTCGCGAACGCAACGCCGGCATGCTCGACCTCGCGGACATCAAGGGACAGGAAAGCGCCAAGCGCGCGCTCGAGGTCGCGGCTGCGGGCGCACATAACCTTCTCATGATTGGCCCTCCGGGTGCCGGCAAATCGATGCTCGCGGCGCGGCTGCCGACGATTCTGCCGCCGCTCTCTCCGGCCGAGCTGCTGGAAGTCTCGATGATTGCGTCGATCGCCGGCGAGATCGACGACGGCGCGCTGACCAATCGACGGCCGTTCCGCTCGCCCCACCATTCGGCCTCGATGCCGGCACTGGTTGGCGGCGGCTTGCGTGCACGACCGGGCGAAATCTCGCTTGCCCACAACGGCGTCCTGTTTCTTGACGAGCTTCCGGAATTTTCCGGACAGGTCCTCGACTCGCTCCGCCAGCCGCTCGAAACAGGCGAAGTCTCGATCGCACGCGCCAACCATCGCGTCACCTACCCCGCGTGTTTCATGCTGGTGGCAGCGATGAATCCTTGCCGCTGCGGGCGCTCCAGCGATCCCGGTTTTTCCTGCAAACGCGGGATGAACATCCGATGTGCGGCCGAATACCAGGGGCGGCTGTCCGGTCCCCTGCTCGATCGCATCGATCTGCATATCGAGGTCCCGGCGGTCACCGCCGCTGATTTGATTCTGCCGCCGCCGAGCGAAGGCAGCCGGGAGGTGGCTGCACGCGTCGCGCGCGCGCGCGACATTCAGGCCGAACGTTACGCCGGGATGGGCCTGGGCAACGTGCGCACGAATGCGCAAGTGAGCGGGCCTGCCCTGGAGGCCGTCGCACGGGCGGACCCCGCCGGCATGACGCTCCTGCGGGATGCTGCCGACTCCATGCGCCTGTCAGCGCGCGGCTACCATCGGATCTTGCGCGTTGCACGTACGCTCGCCGATCTGGACGCGGCAGACTCTGTCGGCCGCGTGCACCTCGCCGAGGCGCTCTCCTATCGCGCGCTTGCAGACGAAATACAGAGTGCAGCGTAGTCCGTCCGCAAGCCATATCGCCCTATACGCTTGCCTTAGCCACATTCGCGCGAACGGCCGGACTGGATGGTCTGCTGGTGAAACCGCTCGATCGCGAACGGCTGCGCGATGCGCTGAACGCGGCCTCGGGCCACGCATGCGACCCGCTTGCAGCCTGACACCAATTTCCGCACATTGTCATAATTCCGTGGTCGGTCCGTGCTGTAGGGGGGCACCGGTCATCCATCCGTGATTCGCCAATCGGACACCGGCTAACCGGCTCGATTTTGCGCACTTAACATCGAAAAAGGACCTCGATGCCCGTCGTCCGCCGCGAGACTTTCCACCCCCAGCGCAGCCTATTCGAGCGGTTTCGCCCGGCACCGGCCGCGCCTGGCCTGCCCGGAATAATTTCGTCGTTACAGGCCTACGGCGGATTGCAAGCCTGGGCAGCCCGCGCACACCGTCCGACGCAGACCCTCGGCCGTGTTGGCTCGCTGGAAGTGCGGCTGGCTCAGACCGCAGCCGAAGTCCGCCAGGCTCAAAAGGTTCGCTACCGCGTGTTTTATCAGGAAGGCCCGGCCGTCGCGAATCCTGGCCGCTTGTTCGCGCGGCGCGACGTGGATGGCTATGACGCAATCTGCGACCACCTGCTTGTGTTTGATCGTGCGGCGCCGGAGCGTGGCTCGCTCAATCGTCCGGCCGTGGTCGGCACCTACCGGCTGCTGCGACAGCCGCTGGCGGAGGATTATGGCGGCTTCTACAGCGCCGGCGAATTCGATATCGGCCCGCTGATCGCGCGCCACGGCAATCTGCAATTCCTTGAGCTTGGCCGATCCTGCGTCCTTGCGCCCTACCGCAACAAACGCACGGTCGAGCTGCTGTGGCACGGCATCCATGCGTACATCCTGCAAAATCGTTGCGATGTGATGATAGGATGCGCGAGCCTCGACGGCACCGATCCCAAGCGACTCGCGTTACCGCTGTCATTTCTGCATCACTATGCGCCCGCGCCGGACGCGTGGCGCGCGCAAGCCTTGCCGAAGCGTTACGTGAACATGAACCGGATGTCGAAGGAAGCGATCAACCCGAAAGACGCGCTACGCGCGCTCCCGCCCCTGATCAAGGGTTACCTGCGGCTTGGCGCCTATATTGGCGACGGTGCAGTGGTCGACCACGAGTTCGGCACCACCGACGTGCTCATTGTTCTGCCAGTGTCGGCGATCAAGAAACGCTATTTCGAGCATTTCGATCTGAGCCGCCGAGCGGCGTGATCACAGCCGCCGCAGCGAAACGTTCTCGACCAGGTGGCTTTCGCTTTTCTTCAATATGAGATCGGCCCGCAGCCGTGTTGGCAGAATATTTTCGTGCAAGTTGACCAGGTTAATGCGCGACCAGATCGACGAGGCCGTTTCGATTGCTTCCTCGTCGGACAAATTTGAATAGCGGTGAAAATAGGATTTCGGATCGCGGAACGCCGTGCCGCGCAAGGTCAGGAACCGATCCACATACCAGGACTTGAGAACATCCTCATCGGCGTCGATATAGACCGAGAAATCAAAAAAGTCCGACACGAACGGAATCGCCTTGCCATCCTTCGGCAATCGGCCAGTCTGCAGCACATTCAAGCCTTCGACGATGAGAATGTCCGGCCTGTCGACCTCGACCGATTGGTTGGGCATCACGTCATAGATGAGGTGGGAATAGACCGGTGCCCGCGCGGGGCGACGCCCCGCCTTCACATCAGAAAGGAAACGCAGCAGCGCCGGCAGGTCATAGCTTTCAGGAAAGCCTTTCTTTTCCATCAGGCCTTCACGTTCGAGTATCGCGTTCGGATAGAGGAAGCCATCCGTGGTGATCAGGTCGACCTTGGGCACGTTCGGCCAGCGCGCCAGCAAGGCCTGCAGCACGCGCGCCGTGGTTGACTTGCCGACCGCAACCGAACCGGCAACACCGATGATGTAGGGCATCTTCACGTCCTCGGTGCCGAGGAAGCGCTCCTGCGCACGAAACAACCGCTGCGTCGCCGCCACATACATCGATAGCAGTCGCGAGAGCGGCAAGTAGATTTCCTCGACCTCGGTCATGTCGAGCCGGTCGTGCAGCGAACGCAGACGCGTGACCTCTTCCGAGGCCAACGTCATCGGCGTGTCCTCGCGCAATGCCGCCCATGCCGCACGCGAAAAGGTACGGTAGGGCGAGAGGTTTTCTTTGGTGCGCTGTTCCATCATTACCGTCAGCCGCGTGAACGCGAGGCCTTTTCCTCGTGTCCGGTTTGCGCCGTGCGCTTTTCGAGAGCCGCTTCGACCTGCGCCAGAGTAACGCCGCGGGCCTCCAGCAGCACCAGCAGATGATAGAGAAGATCGGCGGATTCCGCGATCAGCCGGCTATCATCATCCTGCACGGCGGCCAGTCCCGTTTCGATGGCCTCCTCGCCCAGCTTCTTGGCGCAATGAGCGACGCCCTTGTCGATGAGGGCGCGGGTATAGGATTCCGCCGCGCTCGCCTTGGCGCGCTCGTGGATCCGCTTCTCCAAATCAGCCAGGGTAAACTTGCTCATGAAAGCCTCTTTGCGCGGCTCAATAGCACTGTTGCGGCTAGGGATCGAGCCGCATCGGCAAGCCCGCGTTCGCCATATAGGACTTGGCCTCGCGCACACTGTGCTCGCCGAAGTGGAATATTGACGCTGCCAGCACCGCAGTCGCGTGTCCGTCGCGAATGCCCTCAACCATGTGATCAAGTGTGCCTACCCCGCCCGAGGCAATGACCGGGACGGTGACCGCATCGGCAATCGCCCGCGTGAGGGGAATGTCGTAACCCTTCTTCGTGCCGTCGCGATCCATCGAGGTCAGGAGAATTTCTCCAGCCCCCAGTGCAACGACCTCCTCGGCATAGCCGATCGCCTCAATGCCGGTGGGGTTTCGCCCGCCGTGGGTGAAAAGTTCCCATCGGTCCTTTGCGTCCGGCCTGGAAACCTTCTTGGCATCAATCGCCACCACGATGCATTGATCGCCAAACTTTTCTGCCGCTTCCTTCACAAAAGCGCGGCGGCTGACCGCGGCAGTGTTGATCGATACCTTGTCGGCTCCGCACGTGAGCAGTTTGCGGATGTCGTCGACCGTCCGCACACCGCCGCCGACCGTAAGCGGCATGAAGCAGGCCTCCGCCGTGCGCGTCACCACGTCGTAGATCGTGTCGCGGTTTTCATGACTTGCGGTGATGTCGAGGAAGCACAACTCGTCGGCGCCTGCCGCATCATATGCGATGGCCGCCTCCACGGGATCGCCGGCGTCGCGCAGATCGACGAAATTGACGCCCTTGACCACTCGGCCGTCTTTCACGTCGAGGCAGGGAATGACGCGGACCTTGAACATCAGGCAGTCGTCCTTGCTGTGCGGATCAGCATGAGCGCCTCTGCGGCATCCAGCCGCCCGTCATAGAGCGCACGGCCGGCGATAGCGCCCGCGAGATTTTTTGCGCGCGGCGCCAGCAGCGCCTTGATGTCGCCGATCGAGGCAAGGCCGCCGGATGCAATCACCGGAATGGAAATCGCCTTGGCAAGTGAAATTGTCGCATCGAGATTGAGGCCCTGCAGCATCCCATCCCGCGCGATGTCGGTATAGACGATAGCGGCTACGCCCGCGTCCTCGAAGCGCCTGGCTATTTCGAGTGCCGACAGTTGCGAGGTTTCGGCCCAGCCTTCAACCGCCACCTTGCCGTCGCGCGCATCGAGGCCAACCGCGATGCGGCCCGGATAGTCGCGCGCTGCCTGTTTGACGAAAGGTGGATCGCGGACCGCGGCGGTGCCGATGATGACGCGCGTAACGCCCTTCTCCAGCCAGCTTTCGACGGTCGCCGTATCGCGGACGCCGCCGCCGAGCTGCACCGGAATGCTCACCGTTTCGAGGATACGATCAACAGCCGCGGCATTCATTGGTTTGCCGGCAAATGCGCCGTCGAGGTCGACAATATGAAGATACTCAAAGCCCTGTTGTTCGAAGGCGCGCGCCTGCACAGCCGGGTCCCGATGAAAAATGGTCGCGCGCGTCATGTCGCCCTGCTCCAGGCGGACAGCGAGACCTTCCTTGAGATCGATCGCGGGAAACAGAATCACGGCTGCCACTTCAGGAAATTGGCAATCAACGCGAGACCCAATCGTTGGCTCTTCTCGGGGTGAAACTGGGTACCGACCATATTGTCGCGACCGACAATAGCCGTTAGCGGGCCGCCGTAGTCGGCCTGCGCTATCAGGTCGTTCCGCTGCGCGGCCTTGAGTTCGTACGAATGCACGAAATAGGCGTGCAAACCGGCCGGCCCAACCTGTATGTCCTTCAGCAGCGGATGGGCCTTCAACACATTGAGGGTGTTCCAGCCCATGTGCGGAATCTTCAAATCCGGATTGGACGGCTTGATGCGGTCGACTTCGCCGGCGATCCAGCCAAGGCCCGGTGTCACCTGATATTCGCGGCCGCGTTCAGCCATCAACTGCATGCCGACACAGATGCCGAAAAACGGTTTTCCGCTCTTCCGTACACCCTGTTCGAGAGCGTCGACCATTCCCGGAATTTCGTCGAGTCCGCGGCGGCAATCAGCGAATGCGCCGACGCCGGGCAGCACAATGCGGTCGGCACGCGTCACTGCATCTGGATCGCTCGTCACTGCAATTGGCTGTTTGTATCCGCTTTCACGTGCAGCCCGTTCAAACGCCTTGGCCGCCGAATGCAGATTGCCGGAGCCATAGTCGACGATGGCAACGCTCACCGCTGCGCTCCCGGCTCGGGGAACAGACCGATGACATCGGACGGCGACGGCGGCCCGCGGCGCACCGGCGCCGGATATTTTGGCTCAGCCGCAGCCGGCGGATTGGACGGAGAACCTGCGGCGCGCTTGCTCCATTCGCCGAAAAAACGTCGCTCGGCCATTTCAGCATCCTCGCCGACAACGAAGCCGAGCATGGTCCAACCGCGGCGCGCCAGGGTCCAGCGCCACAGGCTGGGCGCCTCGAAGCCGATCAGCAACGCGATCAGCAGCCAGACCAGAAATTGTGTCGTAGCGGACGCCCGCAGCACAGCGAGCCCGACGCCGGCCAAGGCGTAACCGACGACATAGATTGCAAAGGCGAGCCACAGGCGGCGGAGCAACAGCCACAACGGGGCCAGCAAGAAGGCCCAGACATGAAAGCCGTCGCGCACGAACAGGAAACGCTCGGGAGCGCTTCTTGTCTCGCCATTGCGTGGCGGCGGTGCGTGCACAGTGAAAGTGGGCATTTCGTTTACTCTACCAACGTCACCCCGTTGTACCGCCCAGGATGACGGCAATAATCCGGTCAGCCGCCAAGCGAACCCTTTGTGGATGGCACTTCATCTCTGGCGCGCGGATCAATCGCGACAGCCGTCCGCAACGCGCGTGCCAGACCTTTGAAGCACGACTCGGCGATATGGTGGTCATTGCTGCCGTACAGGGTCTCGGCGTGCAATGTGATGCCGGAGTTCATGGCAAAGGCCTGAAACCATTCCTGCACCAGCTCGGTATCGAATTCGCCGACCTTGTCACGCACGAATTCGGCCTTGAATACCAGAAACGGACGCCCGGAAATGTCGATAGCGACCCGCGTCAACGCCTCATCCATGGGCACATGCACATCGGCATAACGCGTGATGCCCTTCATATCGCCGAGCGCCTGCTTCACCGCCTGACCAAGCGCGATACCGACGTCCTCGGTGGTATGGTGATGGTCGATGTGCAGATCGCCCTTGGCCTTGACCGTGATGTCGATGCGCGAGTGCCGCGCGAGCAGATCGAGCATATGGTCGAGAAAGCCAATGCCGGTCGCAACCGATGCGCGACCCGCGCCATCGAGATCGACTTCGACCTCAACGTCGGTTTCCTTGGTCTTTCGCTTGACGGCGCCCTTGCGCATGCAAATATCCCTTATTCGCGCGCCTTTTATCAGGGGTTTGGCGGATTCGCCACATCCGTTGCGAATGGTTTGCAAACACGCTGTGCCATGCCTAGATGACGCAAGTCTGGGGCCCTAAGCGTATGTCATCGAACGAACTTCCCTCCTGGCACGGCACCACAATCCTCACCGTCCGCAAGGGTGGCCAAGTGGTCATTGGCGGCGACGGCCAGGTGACAATCGGGCAAACGATCGTCAAATCCAATGCCAAGAAGGTGCGCCGGCTCGGCAAAGGCGACGTAATTGGCGGATTTGCCGGTGCCACCGCCGACGCCTTTACGCTGTTCGAACGGCTGGAGGCCAAGCTCGAACAATATCCCGCTCAGCTCACCCGTGCCGCAGTCGAGCTCGCAAAGGACTGGCGCACCGACCGTTACTTGCGCCGGCTGGAAGCCATGATGATCGTCGCCGACGCCAACGTCTCCCTGGTGCTCACCGGTACCGGCGACGTGCTGGAGCCGGAGAACGGCGTCATGGGCATCGGCTCCGGCGGCAACTACGCACTCGCCTCGGCGCGAGCGCTGCTCGATGGGCCGCTCGATGCCGAAGCAATCGTGCGCAAGTCACTCGATATCGCCGCCGAAATATGTGTTTTCACCAATCGCAACGTCACTATCGAATCCCTGAAATCGTAACCGGGTACATGCGTTGACCGACTTCTCCCCCCGCGAAATTGTGTCCGAACTCGACCGCTACATCGTCGGCCAGGGCGATGCCAAACGCGCTGTCGCGATCGCCCTGCGCAACCGTTGGCGGCGGTTGCAGCTCGACGAGAAATTGCGCGAGGAGGTTCTGCCGAAGAATATTCTGATGATTGGACCGACCGGGGTTGGCAAGACCGAGATCTCGCGGCGTCTTGCCAGGCTTGCCGGC
>DASSIJ010000107.1:0-17294 GCA_035692045.1 Pseudolabrys sp.
CGATAGGTAGAATTTATTGGTCATATTCGTTTTTCCGTGTCCGCACTATGTCCGCACGATTGAGGACCAGTGCTGTCCTACATATAACAACCCGTGTCCGCAGCTGTCAGGGTAAGTGCAGGTGTTTCAAGGGTTTATTATGCGGACACAAAAAATCATCAGCCTTCCCAAAGGGCTGCAAAACCGCGAAACAAAACTTCGAATCTGGGGGTCAGGGGTTCGAATCCCTTCCGGCGCGCCATTAATTTCTAACACAATTTCAGCGGTCTATCGTTGATCCTGGCCGTCACGCACAATTGGCGGACATCGGGCACCTATGCGGCGGTGGATCTGCGCACTCCTGATGCATTAATCGCGCGCACTTTTATCCGTACAGGATCGCGTTCGCCTGTAGCGGTCACGTTGACAATGGACTTAGCTTTCAGGCGGGCTTCAGAGTGAAAGGACATGCAATGACCAAGAACACAATTTGCCTCTGGTATGATAGGGATGCCGAGGCCGCCGCTCGATTTTATGCCGAAACTTTTTCCGACAGCGCCTTGGGTGCCGTCCACCGTGCACCTAGTGACTATCCCTCTGGCAAAAAGGGAGATGTGCTGACGGTCGAGTTCAAAGTCGCAGGCGTCCACTGTATCGGTCTCAATGGCGGTCCTGCGTTCAAACATAATGAGGCCTTTTCGTTCCAGATCGCCACTGACGATCAGGCCGAGACGGATCGGTATTGGAACGCCATCGTTGATAATGGCGGCCAGGAAAGCGCGTGCGGCTGGTGCAAAGACAAGTGGGGCGTGTCGTGGCAAATCACGCCGCGTGTACTGATCGAAGCGCTGGCGGCCGGTGGCGGTGAAGCAAAGCGCGCGTTTGAAGCTATGATGGGTATGAGAAAGATCGACGTCGCCGCAATTGAGGCGGCGCGTCGCGGCTAAGTTTAGCGGCGAGCAGCCGATGATGTCCGCTAAGGCCAAAGCGGACATCGCTAGTGGCATGCGGTTCTATTTTTGAATCATTGCACGCACAAATTGTTTTCTGCTCGTGACGGTATCACTCGCCAGCATGATGGTGTCATCAAACCGCGGCGAGTGATCTCCGTCATCGAATGATCACTTTGCTCTCATCGAAAGACCACTTTCGACGAACAAAATTTTTTTCGACGGGACGGAATAAATTGCCAAAAACAGTAAAGGGGCGGCGTCATGAAAAAATCCACGATCGGCGACTTTGCCTTTTCCGGCATTCATCAAATCGATCTCGACAGCCTGCAATCATTTTTCCATCACGGAGGGGGCGGCCATCACCCGAGCCCGGCGCCCGGCGGCGTCAACTTTCGCTCCGTCGACGGTTCCAATAACAATCTTGCGGATCCCACCATGAACCAAACCGGGACCGACTTTGCTCGGGTGGGTCCGGCGAATTTCTCCGACGGAATCAGTGCAATGACACCGGGGCCGAACCCGCGCCAAATCAGCAACATTCTTGTGGCGCAGGCAGACACCGGAGAGGACGGCCCGCATTTGATGGACGACAACGGCGTTGCGCTATCGGGCATGATGTATGCGTGGGGCCAGTTCGTCGATCACGATCTGGATCTGGAAAAAGGCGGCACAACCACGGATATCTCGATCAAAGTTCCGGGTGGTGATGAGTTTCTGCCGCCAGGCAGCACCATTCCCTTGACGCGGGTAGCCATCGATCCGGCGACCGGTGTTCCTGGACATCCGGCAACCGCAATCAACACGATCACGGGTTGGCTCGATGGTTCACAGGTATACGGATCCGACGCTGCGACCGCGGCGAGCCTGCGGACAGCCGACGGCCATATGAAAACGTCGGCAGGAAACAACCTGCCGATTGATCCGCAATCCGGAATGTTTATGGCGGGCGACGTGCGGGCGCAGGAGAACCCCGATCTGACGGCCTTGCAGACGTTGTTTGTGCGCGAGCACAATTATCAGGTCGATCAACTTCACAAGGAACATCCGAACTGGAGCGGCGACAAATTGTACGAGATGGCCAAAGCCATCACCACGGCTGAGATGGTCAACATCACCTATAGCGAGTTCCTGCCGCATCTCTTGGGCGAGGACGCCATTAAACCGTACCACGGCTATGATCCCACGGTAGACGCGCGGATCACCGAAGAGTTTGAGGGCGCCGCCTACCGCTTTGGTCACTCCATTGTCTCCGACGAAATCAGTGCAACCAGCAATATAGGTGCCTTCACGTCGGAGCAGACGCTGGCGGAATCGTTTTTTGAAAATCCGGCGACTTTCGCCGCTACGGGCGCAGATGGTCTGCTTCGGCACCTGTCCGGCGACTTGGCGAATCCGCTGGACACCCACCTTGTCGATGGCTTGCGGAACTTGCTGGTTGATCCTCCGGACGGCGTCGATCTGGCGGCTATCAATATCCAGCGCGCCCACGATCTTGGGCTGGGTACACTGAACCAGACCCGAGTGGCGCTGGGACTGACGCCATACACCAGCTTCGATCAAATCAGTTCTGATCCGGCGACGGCAGCGGCGCTCGAGGAAGCCTATGGTTCTGTCGATGCCATCGATCTGTGGACTGGTGGATTGGCGGAGGATCATGTTGCAGGAAGCGTCATCGGCCCCACCTTCGGCAGGATCATCGGCGATCAGTTCACTGCATTGCGCGACGGTGATCAGTACTATTTCGAGAACCAGGGTTTCGACAGGCAGACCCTGAATGAGATCAGGGGCACCACCCTGTCAGACTTGATCATGCGCGACACTGATACCACAGCGATGCAGAGTGATGCTTTCGTCGCCACCGAGCGGCACAGCGGCACAGCGGGAGGAGTAGACCCAACCGGAGAAGAGGCTGCCGACGGTATGGCGCAACTTGTCGTCGGATCCCCCGGCAAGGATACCCTGACCGGGGGAGACCTAAATGACACGTTGGTGGCAGCGCGCGGCCACATGACCATGACCGGTGGTGATGGTGCCGATACCTTCGTCATTGGGAAAGGCCACATCAACGCGACGATTACCGACTTCACCCTGGGCGTGGACAAATTGCAATTCGACAATGCCGGCAAGTCCGGGAACCACAATGTTCAGGTTCGGCAAGAGCACGGCAACGTCGTTGTCACGGTCGGTGATGATCACGTCGTGTTGCAGGGCGTCAACTTGCACCAACTGCATCCGCATGATCTCAGCAACTTGCTTGTTTAACTGAACCGGGAGCTTTGAGCGCACCGAAATAAGGGGCACTGCAAATCAGTGATGGGGGAGCATGCTGTCTCTCGACGGCGACGACCCGGTTGCGATTCAGTTGCGCGCAAGCCGACGACGATTGGCAGGCGTGGCGGTGTTCAGCGGCGTGGTCAATCTGCTGACGCTGGCCGGCTCGATTTACATGCTGCAGGTGTACGATCGCGTGATTCCGAGCCGCAATGTGGCAACGTTGCTCGGGCTGTCGGCGATCGTGGTCATCGCTTATCTGTTGCAAGGTTATTTCGACGCGCTCCGCGGCCGCATGCTGGCGCGGATTGGCGCCCTGTTCGATGCCGAATTGCAGCCTCAGATTTACTCTGCCCTGGTCTCGCTTCCGCTGCGGGGAACGAAACCAATCCTGGCCCAGCAGCCACTGCGTGATCTCGACCAGGTGCGCGCATTCCTGTCGGGTTCCGGGCCGACCGCATTTCTCGACATGCCGTGGGTTCCGCTGTTCTTGATTCCACTGTTCCTCTTTCATCCGGCGATTGGCATCGTAGCGACGTGCGGGGCGGCGGCCATTGTCGCCGTGACGTTGCTCACTGAATATCAATCGAGAAACGCAGCGAAAGTATCGACGGAGGGCAACGTTCAGCGGGAGCTCCTGGCAGACGCTCTGCGCGAAAACGCGGACGTTATCCGCGCTCTCGGCATGACCGGGCGCTGGGCGGGTCGGTGGTCGCTTACAAACGAGCACTACATCCACCACAACACGCGCCTGGCCGACGTCTATGCGAATCTTGGTTCCGCGGCCAGGATATTGCGGTTCGTTTTGCAATCGGCGGTGCTTGGGGTCGGCGCCTATTTGGTGGTGGTGGACCAGGCATCCGGGGGCATCATGATCGCATCCGCGGTCATGATGGGTCGCGCACTGGCGCCGGTTGAGGTTGCGCTTGCGAACTGGAAGCAATTCGTTGCGGCGCGCGAGGGGATTGGCCGCTTGCGCGCGGTCCTCAAGGTTACTGCCGCGCCAGCGGCGCCGGCGGTCATCCTGCAACGTCCCCACCGCAGCCTGACAGTCGAGGGCCTCAGCGTTGTCGTGCCCGGCACGCAGAAAATTACCGTGTCCCAGCTGTCCTTTGAGCTGAGAGCAGGACATGGATTGGCGCTTCTCGGGGCCAGCGCTGCCGGAAAATCCTCGTTGGCGAAAGCCCTGGTGGGCGTCTGGCCAGCCGCGACGGGCACGGTCCGCCTCGACGGCGCGCCGATCGATCGCTGGGGTTCCGACGATCTCGGGCGGTACATCGGTTACCTTCCGCAGGATGTATCTTTGTTCGATGGGACGGTTGCGACGAACATCGCGCGTTTCGATGACGCGGCGACATCGGAGGCCATTCTGGAAGCTGCGCGGGTGTCCGGCGCTCACGACATGATCTTGCGCCTGCCGGATGGCTATGACACCCGGATCGGGGAACGCGGTACCTCATTGTCGGCCGGGCAGCGCCAGCGAATTGGTCTGGCCCGGGCCGTATTCGGTCGCCCCTTTCTGATTGTCCTCGACGAGCCAAACGCCAATCTCGATGCCGACGGCGAGAATGCACTCGTCAACGCGATTGAAACCCTGCGGAACGAACAGAGCATCGTGATCGTCATCTCGCACCGGCCCAATGCGTTGGCAGCATTGAACATGACGATGGTCATTTACGGCGGTCGAGCAATCTCGTTCGGACCGCGCGAAGAGGTCTTCGCTCGTGTCGCGCAGTCGGCCCTTCGCAGCGGAGCCGTTCCGAAACAAGGCAGTAGAGTTTCGCGCGTTGTTGCAGGTGCCGCGCCATGACTTACTCCTCTGTTCGCGGGCAAACGCCGGAATATCATCAGGCCGACAACGTTGTGGACCTGCCGCAGGAAGCCGCGCTCGTTCGGGAGCTCCGGCGGCTTCAGAAATTTCTTGAGCAGGAACAGGAGCGGGAGCGATTTCCGCACGCAGTCGACTTTCAATCCGTCAAGCGGCTTTGCAGCCATACGCGCGACGACGACATCAGTACATCTGCAAAGCCGGTCAATGGGCCGGTCGACCGGCTTTTCGACAGGCTCGGCTTGAATCGGCGCGACCCGGCAAACACGCCGGTTCCACGCGGCAAGCCACCGCCATTTGCAAGGCAAGCGGTGCGCCACGACGTGCAAATGCCGTCGCGCCAAGAGTTGCGCCAAGCGTCCGCGCAAACGGTTGAACGGATAGCTCCTCCGCCGGCTCCCGCAAGGACGGAAAGCGATCACGCGCGTCAGCCGGACGCTCATCATTCTTCTGAGGTGTCGCCGGTCTCTCCGGTGGATCGCATCGAGGGCTTGCGGCCCGTCGTGGCAGCCGGCCGCGAATTCCTGCGGCCTCGTCGCGCATTCGAGCGTCTGCGCTCCGCCTATGAATTTCTGACCGGGCGAGATCACGCAGCTGGTCTGGAGGGGACCGAAGCCAGACTTACCGTACGGTTGGGTCGCGCCTTTGAGCGCGAACTCAAAAGAGGCCTTCGGGTGCTGATCTTCGGTGTCGGCATCGTTGGCGCCTGGGCCACTTTAATGCCGTTGTCGGGCGCAGTTGTCGTGCCGGGCACATTGGTGGTGGAATCGGATGTGAAGAAGATTCAGCATCCCGCAGGCGGCGTGGTGGCGAGTATTCCGGTCCGTGACGGAATGCAGGTGCGCGCGGGTGACCTGCTCCTGCACCTCGACGAGACACAGCTGCGCGCCAATGCTCAGGTTCTATCGCAGCAGCTCGATCAGATACGCGTGAGAGTGGCGCGCCTGATCACCGAACGCGACGGCCTGGACCAACCACAGATGCCGCACGAAATGGCCAACCGGTCAGGCGACGGTGATGTCAGCCGATTGTGGGCATCGGAAATTTCTCTTTTTAATAGTCGTGCAGCTACGCGCCGCAATGCCAAGGAGCTTTTGCAGAGCCATGTCGGACAACTCGGCGAGCAAATTTCGGGTCTCGACGCTCAGGTGAAATCGAAAGCAGCACAACATGACCTGATCTCTGGTGAACTCGAGGGCGTGGACGGCCTGTACCAGAAAGGCCTGGTGCCCCTGACTCGCAAAACATCACTGCAGCGCGAGGCCGCCCGCCTCGATGGCGAACGCGGTCAGGTGGTGGCGGCAATTGCGGAGGCGAAATCCAAGATCAGCGAGGCAGAGCTTCAGGCCGTCAAGATCGATCACGATTTTCGCACGGAGGTGATGAAGGATCTGCGCGAGGCCCAGGACAAAGAGGCCGAGCTTGTCGAAAAGAGCACCGCCGCGCAGGATCTGCTCAGGCGGGTCGACCTGCGGGCGCCGACCAACGGCATTGTGCACCAGCTTTCGGTCCATACCATCGGCGGCGTGATCACGCCTGGCGAGGTCGTTATGGAGATCGTTCCGGAATCGGACGAATTGCAGATCGAAGCCAAACTTCCTCCCCAGGAGGTCGATCATGTCCACCACGGGCAGCGGGCCTACATCCGTTTTTCAGCGTTCAATCAGCGCACGACACCGCAGCTGGAAGGGGTCGTTTCGTATGTCTCGGCCGATCTGAATCACGACCGGCAGAGGAATCCCAATGCTGCGACCTACTACACGGTCCGCGTGACGCTTCCGCCGAGCGAGCGACGGCGGCTCGGCGGCCTGGAACTCGTGTCCGGGATGCCGGTCGAGGTTTTCCTCCAGACCGGCAGTCGCACGATGATGAGCTATCTGCTTAAGCCGATCAGCGACCAGCTCCTGCGCACGTTCAATTAATTGCCAAGCCTTCAATTCAAAAGCCGTCTGGCATCACGCTCATCAGCCGCGCTTCAAGATCCTGGCTTCCATGCTATAGAGTATCTCTCCGTGAGTTTGCGCCCGCGGCCAAGGCGCCTCGAATCCCTTCCGGCGCACCATCCCTCTCGATCAAGATCTCCCGATGAAACGCCTGCCGACGATCGTCTCACTGCTGGGCATGTTGACCGCCGCCGGCTTTCCGGCGCATGCGCAGGATCCGGTCAGCCACGGCCAGGTGCTGGTCGCGGAATTCTGCGGGCGCTGCCATGCCGTCGGCACCAGAGGCAAAAGCCGGCACCCTGACGCACCGCCGTTTCGCACGCTTGGCCGGAAGGTCGACCTCGATGAGTTTCCGCGGGCGCTCGAGCGCGGAATTTCGACAGGTCACCCCGACATGCCCAACTTCAAGTTCAGCGAGGAGGATGCACGCGCGGTGCGCGCCTATTTGCGCGTGATTCAGGAATAGCTCAACGATCGAGGGTGATGTCGTCGCTGCGGGCGCGCGAGACGCAAATCATGATGGTGCTTTTGCGTTCATGCTCCGCCAGCACAAGGTCGCGGTGGTCGGCCTCGCCTGCCAGTAATTTGGTGCGGCAGGTGCCGCAGGTGCCGGTTTCGCAGGAACTCGGAACGTCGAGCCCATGCTCGCGCAGGGCTTCGAGGATTGTCTTGTCCGTCGGAACATCGAGCACTGCACCGGAACGCGCGAGCCGCACCTTGAACGGCTTGTCATCTGCCTTGTGTGTCTCTGCTTCGCTGAACGCCTCGAAATGCACAGCGGTGGACGACCAGTGGTCGGTCATGGCGCGCACAGCTTCCATCAGCGGGCGTGGTCCGCAGCAATAAAGGTGCTCACGGTTTTTCCGTTCGGCCAGGATCGGGCGCAAGTCGAGTGAGCGCGACGGGTCGCCCTGGTCGTAGTGAATTGTGACCATATCCTTGAAGACTGGCGCGCTCAGTTCGTCGAGGAACGCAGTCGCTTCCGGTGCGCGTGAACAGTAGAACAGGCGGAAGCGTTTGCCTTCCGCCTGAACCTGTCGAATCATCGCCATGATCGGCGTCACGCCGATGCCACCGGCAATGAACAGAAAGTCCTGCGCGCGTGGCGGCAAGGCGAAGTCATTCACCGGCGCCGTCACCGTCAGCTCGTCGCCGATTTTTGCATGATCGATCAGATTGCACGATCCGCCACGGCCATTGATCTCGCGTTTCACCGCGATCTGATAGCGGTTGCGCTCGGCCGGGTCGTTACACAACGAATACTTGCGCAACAAACCGTTCGGAACCCGGACGGCGATATGTGCGCCGGCGGAGAATTCCGGCAACGGAATCCCGCGAGGGTCGCAGAATTCGACGAGGTGGATGCCGTCGGCGATCTGGACGTTGCGCATCACGCGCAGCGGCATCGTCATCGGCGGGTCGGTGATGGTCATCGTGTCTCTGATGTTTCCTTCGACACAGGTGGCAGCATTACATCGCGATCGCAAGTGGCGTACGTCGGCGGGAGTCAATCACCGTCATGGCCGGGCAGCCGTCCGAAGGACGGCGTGCTTTCGCATGTCCCGGCCATCCACGTCTTTTTATGAAGCAAGACGTGGATGCCCGGCACGAGGCCGGGCATGACGAAGGAAAAACGCATCAACGCCCGGTGCTCACGCGTTCGATGGGGCGGGGACCAGTTGCGGTTAGTGGCGTGCTTTTCGCCGTCAGAGCGCCGTAGGCGTCGGCGAGACCGGCGCCGAACATCACATCGGGCCCTTTTGGTCCGAGATCCTTTGCGGTTGCCCGCAGGATGCTGCGCACCTGATCGGGTGTGAGGTCAGGCTTGCGCTGAATCATCAGAGCCACGATGCCGCTCACTTCGGCTGCGGAATAGGAGGTGCCGGATGAGACGTCGTAGCTGCTATCGGGGGCGGCAACCAGGATTTGCGCGCCCGGGGCGGCCACCGTGATGTGACGGCCGCGATTCGACGGCTCGAACAGCTTGTCATCGGCCTCGGTTGCGCTGACTGCAATCACCATCGGGTCGGCGGCCGGATAGAGCGGTGGCGACTTCGCTCCGGCATTGCCTGCGGCTGCCACCAGCACAATGCCCTTCCGGTGTGCGGCCTCGAGGGCCCGGTGGATTGCAGGATCGGGCGGGCCGGCAAAACTCATATTGATGACCCGTGCGCCATGCGCCGCTGCCCAGTCCATGCCCTTGAGAATGTTGAATGTGGTGCTTTCCGCACCGGCATCCTTCGCGTCGAATGCACGGACAGCCAGTATTTTTGCGTCTGGGGCGGCACCCATGAGCTTGGCATGCGCCGCGATCAGTCCTGCAATGGCCGTGCCGTGTTTGTGTGGCGATCCCGGAATTGCGAGCGCGTCGAAGCTTTCGGCAACCGAGCCGGCTAACTCGGGGTGATTGACGTCGATTCCTGAATCGATCACCGCAACCAGCACATTGTTGCCTCTGGCGATCGCGTGCGCCTGAGGCAGGCGCAATTTGGCGACTTCGTATTGGGCAGGATCGCCTTCGCTTTTTCCTACGTCTTCCTGAAGCGTAAAAAGATAATTCGGCTGCGCCGACGCTACCAGCCGGTCACCTTCGAGTGCGCGCACGACCGTAGCGACCGAACGGCGGTCCGGAATGCGCCAGCGATACAGCGTTGTATTGGATAACTGGAATGCCTGGCTTTCAATGCGCGTCAGGTTGAACCGCCGTTGCAGCGCGTCGACCTGTTGCGGACTGGTCGAGTTGGAAAGCTCGATCACAACTTCGTCCGGTACGAGTCTGCGCTCATTGGCTGGCGGCGCGCCACTTGCGCCGCGGCGACTCGTTTGCTGCGAACGACGGGGCCCTGACGGACCATCGTCGATGATAGGCCCGTTAGACGGATAGCCTTGCGGTGCCGTCATGATAATGCCGGGCACGACGGACCCCCACCCGGGGCCACCAAATCCGCCACCGCGAAAGCCACCGCCGCCGCCCCCTGAAGGTCCGATCGGCCTGCCGACATCGGGCGAGGGACTGCGGTTGAGCATTTTCTGCGCAAAGGCGCAGTCAGCAGACATGACCGTGAGTGCCGCAATCAGGCAGAGCAGGGCAGTTCGTTGCGCACGCATGATGCGATCTCCGATGACGGCTGTGCCGTTCGTCTCACTCGGTCGTGGCAATGAAGCCGACGACTTTGTCTTGCTGCAGCTTCTTCACGATATTGGCGAGTTCGCCCTTCGGAATTCCGGTCACCGCGACGCGGACCTTGTACAATCCGCCGGCCATCGGTCCCGCCGCAATCGACAACTTGTTGGCTTCGAGGAATTTTGTGATGTCGTCCGACGACGCCTGCGGCGCGAAGCGGATCAAGGTGAAGGCGCCGACACCAGGATCGGTGGTTGGAGCGGAGGCGGTCTCGTAGCCCGTTTTGGTTTCTTTCAGCATGATGTCGGCGAGCAATCCCGCCTGCAGCAGAATCGCAATTGCGGCGGCGCTCGCCGACCATGCCAGCGTCCGTGGCGACAGGCTTGCAAAGAACTCACCGATACGGCTGCCGAGATTGAGCGAGACAGCCTGCCGGCGCTCGGGTTCGGCGTCGATTTTTGTGAACAGCTTTTCGAGTGCGCGCGCGGAGGGGGCTCCCAGCGTCTCGTTGAGGTGGATAGTCTCGCCGAATTCCTCGCGCACCAGTGCATAGCGGCGGGCAAGTTCGGGATCGTTCGCCAGGGCGTCTTCAACGCGCTGGGCGTCGCGGCGGCTCAGCGTTCCCGCCGCATGCCACGGCAGGAGCTCTTCGATTTCCTGGCGCTCGGGCGCTTCTTGTTTCATCGCGTTCATGGCCAACCTCGATCTATTCCTTGCTCCTTCAGGAGCTCGGAGAGTTTCTTGCGCGCGTAGAACATACGCGTCTTCACGGTCGCCTCCGGAATGCCGACAATCTCGGCTACTTCTTCCACCGACTTCTCGTGGTAGTACACGAGGTCGATGATCTCCCGGTGGTCCGCTGAGAGTTTGGCCAGGCATTGCCGCAAGGCCGACCCCTTGTCTTTCTTCGCCAGGGCCGTTTCGGGATCGTCAGAATGATCCTCGATCTGCTCTGCCGTCTCGTCATCCAGCTCTTCTTCCGGCCGGCGTCGCAGTGCCGACAGGGCCTTGAAGCGCGCGATGCTCAGCATCCATGTCGAAGCGGCGGAACGCCCCTCGAACTTGCCGGCTTGACGCCAGACGTCGAGGAACACCTCGCTGATCAAGTCTTCCGCCGTCGCTTCGTTTCGTACCAGTCTAAGAACGAACCGGTACACGCGGACGTGGTGCCGTGCGTACAGGACCTGCATGGCGAGCCGGTCGCCGCCTGCGATTCGCGATATCAGAACCTCGTCCGAAGTCGTTTGCATCGCAGAACAATCGGCTCATGCATGGGTCGCTCGGCGGGGCGCCCAGGTTCAATCAAAATCGAGGGAATTTGCATGCACCGGCCGCCCCCCCGGGTGAACGCCAGTTTCCCCTTTTCGGGCGCGGCTCGGCAAGCCGAGAGCCCCAAATAGGCGGCATTGACCGCTTTTTGGCATGAATAAAGCGTGAAGCGAGGGTGTCAGGCCTGATCGAAGGCGGACGCTTTGAACCTTTCCCGGGACGCCAGCGACCCATGTGCAGGATGTGACAACCACATCCCGAGCAACCCAAAGTCCTCGAGACAGGAGAATCGTCATGTTCCGCAAACTCACCCTCGCCCTTGGTGCCACCGTTGCGATTGGTGCCGCGGCTTTGATCCCGACCTCTGCTTCCGCTCATATGCATGGTGGCCATGGTCACGGTCACTGGGGCCACGGTTACGGCTGGCGCGTGGGCATCGCTGCGCCGCTCTACGTCACAGCTCCCGACTGCTACGTCACCAAGCAACTCGTCAATACGCCGGTTGGCCCGCGCGTGCGTCGCATCACGGTCTGCGATTGAGCGAGCAGCTCATGGACGGGAAATAGCCCCGGCTCCGCCAGGCGAAGCCGGGGTTTCCTTTTGGCTTCAAACCTCTTGCCGTGTGCCGGAATTTGTTATGCTCGGCTCGCACAACCCGTGAAGAGATCCTTGCAATATTGCCGGATTTGATTTTGGCACAATCTCCTCAACGTGATGCCCGCGCATAGCCGTCCAAAGGGACGGCGTGCTTTCGCACGCCTATGTCGCGGGCATCCACGTCTTGAATTCGCTCGACGCAAGACGTGGATGGCCGGGACAGGCCCGGCCATGACAGCCCGATAGGTCAGGCCATGCTCCTCGAAGGTTTCAAGCGATCCGAAATCAAAACCAGCGGTGCCCGCATCGTCACCGTTACCGGCGGCAGCGGGCCTCCGGTGCTTCTGATGCATGGTAATCCATTTACCCATTTGTCCTGGCGAAGGGTTGCGCCGGTGCTGGCGCGCGAATTCACCATAGTCTGTACGGATTTGCGTGGGTACGGCGATTCCGAAAAACCGTCGGGCGGCGAGGATCACTCGGGCTACTCATTCCGGGCAATGGCGCAGGATCAGGTCGAGGTCATGGCCGCGCTGGGCTTCGACACTTTTTACGCGGCAGGCCATGATCGGGGTGCCCGCGTTCTGCACCGCATGTGTCTCGATCATCCTGAAAAAGTGTCGCGCGCGGCGATCCTGGACATCATCCCGCAACACCATCTCTACAACAACATCAACAAGCAATGGGCGACATTCTCATGGCACTGGTTCTTCAACATACAGCCTTATGATTTGCCAGAACGAATGATGGGTGCCGATCCCGACTGGTTTATCGAAAAGAAACTCGCGAAGACCAAACAGGGGTTGAGCTTCTTCGATAAGGACGCCCTTGCCGAATTCAAACGCTGCTTCCGAAATCCGGAGACGATCCACGCTATCTGCGAAGATTATCGCGCGGCAGCCGGCATCGATCTGGAGATGGACACCAGGGATTTCGCGGCCGGCCGTAAAATCGAATGCCCGGTGCTTCTGCTGTGGGGCGCGACCGGCAGCGTTGGTCGCAACAGCAAACCGGGCCCTGCCGAAATTTGGAGGGCTTATGCGTCCAACATCAGGGATGCGAAGGCCGTCCAATCCGGCCACTATCTTTCCGACGAGGCGCCCGCGGAAACCACGGCCGCGCTGCGCGAGTTTTTCACGGCAAAGCTTTAGATCGCCGTGACTGCCGGCATGTCAAGAAAGCCGCGCACCGCATGCCAGAACAGATGGCGATTGATCGCAACCGCCACCGAATGCGCGGTGTTTGGCAAGATCACCAGCTGCTTGTCGCCGTGCGGAAGCTGCCGGTAGAAGTCGAACAGGTCTTCCACAGTCGCAATGCCGTCATACTCGCCGCGGACGAGCAGGACAGGCGCCTGTACTTTCTTGGGATCGACCACCGGCAGGTTGGCAGTCATGTCCAGATACGTGCCGGTGGGCACCTGATCACCGTATTGCAATTCGACGTCGGCCAAAATCTTTCCGACCCCAGGGTCTGTGGTGCCCGGTTTGTCGCGCGTGAAAATACTCTCGATCATGGCGCGGTCGCGCTGGCGCATATTGTGGGTACGGAAATATTCGAGTTGCTCGGCGCGTTTCTTCAGTGTCGGTGACTCGGTGCCTTTGTAGGTGAATGCCGCGAGCACCAGGCGGTCGACATGCTCAGGTTCGACCGTCGCATAGAGTGCGGCGCGCAATGCGCCGGACGACTCGCCCATGAAATGCATTTTCTGACGCCCGGTTTCTTTCGCGACCACAGGCATTGCGGCCTTGAGATCCTGTGCGCCGCTCGCGATGTCGGAATTGCCGCTGGTGCGGCCGGATTTGCCATAATTCTCGTGATCCATGGTCCAGACATCGAAACCCCAGCGCGCGAACACATTCATCATGGAGTATTCGCCATGGCCGGGCGTATCGAGGTCGAAGATGCGCCACGTGACCGAGGAGCCGTGCACCAGGAAGAGCACCGGTCGCGGTGCCTCACCGGCTTTCGGCGCGCCAACCCGCTTGCGAAAAATATAAAGCGGAACATCGCCTTTTTTTGTCCAGTATTCGGCGCTCCAGATGTCGCCGTCGGACGCGGCTTGCGCTGGCGTTGCCGCGCCGGATAAAAGCCCGGCACCGACGCCTAACCCGGCCGTTTTGAGAACAGCGCGGCGAGCCAGAACGACCTTGGATTCTTTCATGGGCCTCTCCCGAATGGCCGCTGCCATAATTGTTTGGCGATGACCTTATTATTAAGGACAATTTAGCAGACTACTGGAACCGTGTGCAGTGTACTCGCCCAATGGTGTCAGTTCTGCTAGGGGTCGGGCGAAGGTAGGCTTTTCGGGGCGCGCGGCGTTGAAGGCGATGTTGCCGGCGCTGGACCGGAGGAATGATGCTCAAGTCGGTGCGCGCGGTGGCGCGATTTTTACAGAATACGATTGGTTGGAATCGGATTGGCCTGATTCTGAGCATTACGATTATTTCCGTTGCGGGTGTCGTCCTTTTCCATATGCTCCGCGACATCGACACCGAAGAGGTGATCGCGGCGCTGAAAGCGACCGAGCCGCATCATATCGCCGCCGCAGCATTTTTTGTCGCTTGCGGGTACTTCACACTCACCTTCTATGACTGGTTCGCTCTACGGACCATTGGCCGCAACGAGGTTCCTTATCGTATTGCGGCGCTTACCGGCTTCACGAGCTATTCGATTGGTCACAACATCGGAGCTACGGTGTTCACCGGTGGCGCGGTGCGCTACCGCATCTATTCGACTTATGGGCTCGATGCGATCGAGGTGGCGAAGATCTGCTTTATCGCTGGTCTCACCTTTTGGCTCGGCAACGCCACCGTGCTTGGCCTCGGCGTCGCCTATCATCCGCAGGCCGCCGTGCCGATCGACCAGCTGCCGCCCTGGCTCAACCGCACTATCGCCATCGGCATTCTGGTGGTGCTGTTGTCCTATGTGAGCTGGGTCTGGAGCGCGCCTCGCGAAATCGGTCAGGGCGAGTGGAAGGTCCATTTACCGAGTGGTCCGTCGACGCTGCTGCAGATTTGTATCGGAATCCTCGATCTCGGCTTCTGCGCACTGGCGATGTACATGCTGCTTCCGAGCGAGCCCAATATCGACTTCGTGACAATAGCGGTGGTGTTTGTATCGGCGACGCTGCTCGGCTTCGCGAGTCATGCGCCCGGCGGCCTCGGGGTCTTCGACGCCGCCATGCTTGTGGCGCTTTGGCAGTACGACAAGGAATCCGTGCTCGCCGGATTGCTGTTGTTCAGGTTGCTCTATTATATCGTACCCTTCGTGCTTGCTCTGGCCATCCTTGGCGCACGCGAAGTATGGCTCAATCTGAAAGGTGCGCGGGTGGCCACACCGAAACTGATAAAGTCGGTGACTGCGCCGATCCGGAGTGAGATCGAGGCCGAAAAAACCGACGCCGACTGATCATGGCGACAGATGACGAGCGCCGCATTTTTCCTTCCGCCATGGGGTTGATGGGCCGGTTGCGCGGCGCGTGGCAGGCTCTGCTAGGTCAGACAGCTTCTGTCAGCTCGGCCGGTGCCGCGCCCGCAGCGGACCGCCTGCTTGCCGGACCGCAGGCCTTGTTGATCGAGCAACTTATCGGGGGTCTGCCTGGCGCTGCAATCGTGCTGGATCGCGAGGGCCGTGTGATCGCGTTCAACGAAACAGCCGCGGGCATTGCGCCGGCGTTGCGGCGTGGCGAACCCGCGCTGATCAGTTTGCGAAT
Organism: Pseudolabrys sp.; assembly: GCA_035692045.1. GTDB lineage: Bacteria > Pseudomonadota > Alphaproteobacteria > Rhizobiales > Xanthobacteraceae > Pseudolabrys. The sequence continues at coordinate 15,680 of DASSIJ010000107.1, forward strand.
GCCGGAGCTGGTCGATGCCATCCGCCGAGCCGCCAGACGGCGTGAGCCGCAACGTGTCGAATTCTTCGAGCGCGTACCCCTCGACCGATGGTTCGAGGCCTTTGTGAAACCGGTCCGGCTCGCGGCCGGAGACGAAGGGGCCGTGGACATCCTTCTTATGACTTTCAATGATCTCACGCCGTTGCGCCGCGTGGAGGAAATGCGCGCGGACTTCATCGCGAATGCGAGCCACGAGTTGCGTACGCCGCTCGCGGCACTGCTCGGCTTTATCGAAACGCTGCAGGGGACGGCCAAAGACGACCCAGCGGCGCGCGAAAAATTCCTCGGAATCATGCAGGGTCAGGCGACGCGCATGGCTCGCCTGATCGATGATCTGTTGTCACTGTCGCGCATTGAGCTCAATGCGCATCTGCAGCCGAATATTCCAGTCGACCTTGCGCCGATCGTGCGGCAGGTGGTCGACGGCTTGCAGACGCTGGCACGCGATCGTGGCGTTGAGATCAAAGTCCTGGCGCCGTCAGATACCTTGATGGTGCGCGGTGATCGCGACGAGCTGGTTCGCGCTCTCGAAAATCTGGTCGAAAACGCGCTCAAATATGGTGCCGCCGGGAAGCGCGTCGATGTTACATTGGCGCAGGGGCAGACACGTGGCGGCGCGCCGGAAGCACGCGTGGCGGTACGCGACTACGGTCCAGGCATCGCTCCCGAACATCTGCCACGGCTGACAGAACGCTTTTACCGCGTCGATGTTGTCGACAGCCGCGCCCAAGGCGGCACCGGGCTGGGGCTGGCTCTCGTCAAGCATGTGCTCAACCGGCACGGCGGCCGTCTCACGATTGAGAGTACATTGGGCTCGGGCGCCGCCTTCATCATGCACCTGCCGTTTCGCACCGGCGATTCCGTCTCGGCAGACGATTCATAATCAGATTCAATAGGTTAGACTGTCATGTGACTGTCACCAAAGCTTTATAGAACGGTGACATGCGACGCCTATGGCAGACCTCGGCTTCGGAATTCCCAGCTCTCAAGCGGAACAAAAACGTCCGAAGCCGGCGTGGAGAGCATCTTTTAGAGCAACAGCGGCAGCCCGAGCGATCGGGCCTGGAGACAAAGACGACGGGTCTATTTCGGCCCGCGTGCGTTTTTGGCCGCAAACATGGAGAGAACCCTTGAAACACTGGACCGCACTGGCAGCGGGCGTCGTGGTCGCCGCCGCAGCGTTTGTTCCGGCCAAAGCCGCCGACATTTCAGGTGCCGGCGCTACCTTCCCTTATCCGATTTATGCCAAGTGGGCCGATGAATACAAAAAAGTCACCGGTAATGGACTGAACTACCAGTCGATTGGCTCGGGTGGCGGGATCAAACAGATCAAAGCCAAGACCGTGACCTTCGGCGCCACCGATGCGCCATTGCCGGGCAAGGAGCTCGACGAAGCCGGTCTCGCCCAGTTCCCGATGGTGATGGGCGGCATCGTACCGGTCGTCACTCTCGATGGCGTGAAGCCGGGCGAACTGACCATCGATGGCCCGACTCTCGCCAGGATCTTTCTCGGCGACATCAAAACCTGGGATGATCCCGCGATCAAAAAGCTGAATGCGGGCGTGAAGCTGCCAAG
>DASSIJ010000108.1:0-10067 GCA_035692045.1 Pseudolabrys sp.
AGGACAAACTGCGACCGCAAGGCCCAGCGATCTATTGGGATTCGAGCCAAGGGCTGTGTTAAGGTCCTGCGACCGGCGTCATGAGGGCGCCGGACCCATAAAATGTGCAAGGATTACGGGGGTTTCGATGCGTTTGAAGGCGATAGTCATGACAATTGCTGCCACCGGCCTGCTCGCCGGTACCGCGGTAGCGCAGGAAGGAACGCTCAAGAAAATCAAGGATACCGGCACGATCACAATTGGCCACCGCGAATCCTCGGTTCCGTTCTCCTACTATGACGACAAGCAGCAGGTCGTCGGCTACGCCATGGACCTCTGCAACAAGATCGTCGATGCGGTGAAGGCGAATCTCAAGCTCGCCAAGCTCGACGTCAAACTGCAGCCCGTTACCTCAGCCACGCGTATTCCGCTCATCGCGAACGGCACGGTCGATCTTGAATGCGGCTCGACGACCAACAATCTCGAGCGGCAGAAGCAGGTCTCCTTCACGATCACCCATTTCGTCACGGCCAACCGCTTCGTGTCGAAAATGTCCAACAAGCTCGACAAGCTCGAGGACCTCAAGGGCAAGACCGTGGTCTCGACCTCCGGCACCACCAACATCAAGCAGATCACCGAGCTCAACACCGAGAAAAATCTCGGTCTCACGATTCTGCCGGCCAAGGATCACGCCGAAGCCTTCCTGATGGTCGAGACCGGCCGCGCCGCCGCCTTCGTGATGGACGACATTTTGCTCTACAGCCTTGTCGCAGGCTCGAAGCAGCCGAAAGACTACGCAATCTCCGCCGCTGCACTGTCGGTTGAGCCCTACGGAATCATGCTGCGAAAGGACGATCCGGCGTTCAAGAAAGTGGTCGATGACGCCATGGTCGCCATCTATAAGAGCGGCGATATCAACAGGATCTACGACAAGTGGTTCCTCAAGCCGATCCCGCCCAGGGACGTCAATCTCAACGTGCCGATGGGCGCAGCATTCAAGAAGGTCGTCGCCAAACCGACCGACAGCGGCGACCCCAAAGACTACCAATAGCCTCCAATTAGACGCTAGACTTCGCGGCGCGGCCTCAAAACCGCGCCGCAATTGCGTCAGGGGATGCTGCACGGATGAGCTACAACTGGAATTGGGGGATCTTCTTTCAGCTTTCCCCGGACGGCACCTACACGTACGCGCAGCTTCTGTTGTTCGGCGCCGGCTGGACACTGGCGACGGCGCTGCTCGCCTGGGCAATCGCGCTTTCGATCGGCACTGTCGTGGGGGTGATGCGCACCTCGCCGGTCCCGTGGTTGGTGCGCCTCGGCAATGCCTATGTCGAATTATTCCGCAATATTCCCCTGCTGGTGCAGATGTTCCTGTGGTACTTCGTGCTGCCGGAAATCATGCCCCAGGCGATCGGAGACTGGCTCAAGCAGTCGGCCAACGCCTCATTCTACAATGCGGTGATCTGTCTCGGCCTCTACACTTCGGCGCGCGTCGCCGAACAGGTCAAGGCTGGAATTCTCAGCCTGCGTAGCGGCCAACGCATGGCCGGTCTCGCAATGGGCCTCACGCTGCCGCAGACCTATCGCTACGTTTTACTGCCGATGGCGTTCCGCATCATCCTGCCTCCGCTGAGCTCGGAATTTCTCAACATCATCAAGAATTCCTCGGTGGCGCTGACCATCGGGCTGATCGAGCTCACCGCCGCAGCGCGCTCGATGTCGGAATTTTCCTTTCAGGTGTTTGAGGCCTTCACCGGTGCGACCTTGATCTACATCGTCATCAATATCGTTGTTGTGAGCGGCATGCGCTGGCTCGAACGGCGCGTCGCGGTGCCCGGCTTCATCAGCATGGGCCAACCGGCGGCGGCGCATTGAGGGCGGACGATGTTCTCCAATATCGACTGGAACGTCATCATCCGCTCGCTGCCGTATCTGTTTTTCGACGGCATGCGCTTCACCATCATGTTGACCTTGATGGCGACTGCCGGCGGCATCGTGATCGGCACGTTGCTGGCGCTGGCGCGGCTCTCGAACATACCGGGCCTCTCCCATGTCGCGGGCGCTTATGTAAATTTGATCCGTTCGATGCCGCTCGTTCTGGTGATCTTCTGGTTCTTCTTTCTGGTGCCTTATATCGGGCAATGGCTCACCGGTGCGGAGCGGCCGATCCAGGTCGGCGCGTTCCTCTCGGCGCTGGTAACCTTCACATTGTTCGAAGCCGCCTACTTCTGCGAGATCATGCGCGCCGGCATCCAGTCGATTCCGCGCGGCCAGGTGCAGGCGGCGCAGGCGCTCGGCATGCCCTACTGGACTGCGATGGCGGAAATCATCCTGCCGCAAGCCTTCCGCAACATGGTGCCGGTGCTGCTGACGCAGACCATCATATTGTTTCAGGATACATCACTGGTCTACGTGATCTCGGTCACCGACTTCCTTGGCGCGGCGTCCAAGGTAGCCCAGCGCGACGGACGCCTGGTCGAGATGTATCTGTTCGCCGCGATCGTCTATTTTTTGATTTCGCTCGCCGCATCCTACGGCGTACGCCGTCTCCAGCATCGCATTGCCATCATCCGCTGAGCACCCAAGAAAGTGTCCATGATTACAATCAGCAATGTCAGCAAATGGTACGGCAAGGTGCAGGTGCTCGACAAATGCACCGCCGAGGTCGCCAAAGGTGAAGTCGTGGTGGTGTGCGGCCCGTCGGGGTCCGGAAAATCGACCTTGATCAAATGCGTCAACGGACTTGAACCGTTCGAGGAAGGAACCATCACGGTCGACGGGATTTCGGTCGGCGACCCGAAGACCAAGCTGCCGAAGCTCCGCGCCCGCATCGGCATGGTGTTTCAGCATTTCGAGCTCTTCCCTCACCTCTCCATCATACGCAATCTGTCGCTGGCGCAGATCAAGGTGCTTGGCCGCGATCCGAAAACTGCCACCGAGAAAGGCATGAAGCTTCTCGAACGCGTGGGGCTGAGCGCGCATGCCGACAAATATCCCGGCCAGCTCTCGGGCGGCCAGCAGCAACGCGTCGCCATCGCGCGTGCTCTGGCAATGGATCCGATCGCCATGCTGTTCGACGAGCCGACCTCGGCGCTCGATCCGGAAATGATCAACGAAGTGCTCGACGTCATGGTGGCACTCGCCAAAGACGGCATGACCATGATCGTGGTGACGCACGAAATGGGTTTTGCCCGCAAGGTCGCGAACCGCGTCGTGTTCATGGACAAAGGCGAGATCGTCGAGGATGCCGCGACCGCCGATTTCTTCGGCAAGCCGCGCAGCGAACGGGCGCAGATGTTTCTGTCGAAGATATTGCAGCACTGAGGATCGGCGGTGGCCGCCTGATGTTCAGACCAAGGCCTTTCTGGGTCGATCTGCTTGCAACGTGACAGCTTCTTTTCGTCCATCTGCGGCACTGAAGTGTGTTGCGGATTGAAACCCATCAACATACGATGTGTTCAAACATCGACCGCGGCATCAACGCGGACGTCTGGGGAGCTAAACGCGCTGATTGTACCAAGTCGTCTTGACCCGCCATGGCCGTAGGCTGACTGAGCGCGTCAGGACCAAAGTTACGGGAGGCCTTTTGGGTTTTTCCTCTCGCGAACGGGTGGTTGAAAGTATGCGTGTTCCCTGCCCCGCGCAGGCAACGAAAGCCCTTCCATTGTCGATGCTCGGCATTTCGGGCTGCGTGCAGTCGCAGCTCGATGCTCTGGTGCGGGGGAGCGCACTCCGCCGGGTCACTTCACGCGTCAACGCATAAGACCAACACAGGCGAGGAGGAAGTCATGTCCAGGTCGGGTTTTTCGCGGCGTACGTTCCTGCACGGCAGCGTCGGACTGACCGTGGCGAATTTCGTGCCGGGTACGACGCCCTTTGCCCACGCCGCCACGATGGAGGAGCAAACCATCGCGGCTGCGAAAGCAGCCGGAAAAGCGGACGTCAATGGAATGATCTGGTCGCCATATCTGGTGCCGATGAAGCCTGTCATTGCCGAGTTCACCAAAGAAACCGGAATCGGCATCGGCGCGGTACAGGACATCTCGATCTTCGACGCCCCGCAGCGCGCGATGGCCGAGGCGCTGTCTCGTTCGCCACAGTTCGATTTCATTCATATCGACTCGAACATGATCCCGTCCCTTGCATCGGCCGGATATCTCGAGCCGCTCGATGACTACATCAAGAAAGCCGGCTTTCATCTCGATGCGGTTGCCGACTACGGCAACTTCATGAAGTACGGAGGCCAGACCTACGGCGTTCCGACCGACGGCAACGTGCACATCCAGTACACGCGCAAGGACCTGATCGACGATCCGGACAACAAAAAGCGCTTCGCCGACAAGTTCGGCACCGAGCTGAAAATTCCCGTGACCTGGGAAGACACGCTGCGCGTGCAGGAATTCCTCATGGATCCGTCGAAGGATCTCTACGGCTCCGGCAACCTGCGCAACCGCGCGAACGGCGTGACCTGGTGGTACATGATTTTCTACAGCGCCGGCGGATTCCCTTTCGATGACGACATGAAGCCGACGATCGACACGCCGGCCGGGCAATACGCGGTCGACATCTACCTGCAGGACAAGAAGGTGAACCATCCGGAAGCGGCCAACTGGGGCACCCCGCAGATGATCCCGCGCATCGCGCAGGGGCACGTGGTTGCCTGCCAGTACTGGGACGGAACCTGCAAGACGATCGCAAACCCGAAGCAGTCGAAGACCGTTGGCCAGTTCTATTACAGCCTCGTGCCGGGCTCGAACTTCACCGGCAAGATGGTGCACCGGTCGATCTCCTCGCCGCTGGCGGCGATCCTGATCAACAAGTACTCGCCGCGCAAGGCGCAGGCGGCCTACCTGGCGCTGTGGCTCGGGTCCGGAAAGAACAGCATCCCGATCGTCTCCGATCCGGTCAACGCATTCAACGACGCCTGGGCCAAGGAGCATATGGCCGCGGAGCCGGTGCTGAAGGCCTATACGCCCGAAGGCATCAAAGCGGTCGAAACCAATTTCCAGGTGGTGGCGCCGCCGATCTACCTGACAGGGTACCTCGAATTCCAGGACGCTCTCGGCAAGAATCTTTCGGAAGCTTATGTCGGCCAGCTCCCGGCGAAGGACGTGCTGAAGAAGACCGAGAACGAGTGGAACGCGATCATCGGGCGCATTGGCCGCAGCAAGCTCAAGAAGGACCTCGAGAGCTACAAGGCCGTTATGCCGACCAAAGCCCTGCCGACCTGATCTGACGCGTAGCATTGGCCGGGGGCGATCCATACGCCCTGGGCCCCTATTCTCAAAGAATCAGAGCATGGCGGTCGACGTTCTCTCAGCCGGCAAAGCAAAGCTCCCAAGCTCGGCCCGCAGTCAATCGCGGCGTCTCGCCGTACGTCATTTCAAGCTGTCGCTACTGTTGCCGCTGATCGCACTCTTTCTGTTCCTGCTCACGCCGGTGCTCCTGCTGCAGCTCTACTTCTCCTTCCACCAGTGGACGGTGTACCTCAGTTCGTGGTGGGACGCGGATTTTGTCGGCCTCGACTTGTTCAGGGAAGTGCTGACCGATCCGCGCTTTGGCTGGGCCGTTGTCCGCTCGCTGCTCTTCTCGACCAGCTCGACGCTGGGCTGCTTCATATTCGGCTTTCTGCTCGCCTACCTGATGTACAAACCGTTTCGCGGCCAAGCCTTCTTCTACATCATATTCATTTTGCCGATGCTCACCGTGCCCGTCGTTGTCGCGTACACGGCCGAGATGATGCTGTATCAAAGCGGCCCGATCAACGCCATCATCTCAAAGATCATTGGTCTCGATTTCAAGCCGGCCTGGCTGACCAATCCGGACATCGCGCTCGCTACCGTCGCGCTGCTCGAAATCTGGAACTGGACTCCGTTCTCGTTCATCATTTTGCTTGCGGGGCTCTCGGCCGTCCCGAAGGAGCCGATCGAAGCCGCCGAGATCCTTGGCGCATCGAAATGGCGCATCTTCTGGGAAGTGCAGCTGCCGCTGTTGCGGCCCGTCATTTTGCTCGCGCTCGTTCTGCGTTTTCTCGAGGCGATGGCGGAATTCCCCAAGACCTGGTCTTTGTTTCAGGGCGGCCCGGGATCGGCGACGGAAACGCTGCCGGTCTACATCTTCATGACAACCTGGCAATACTTTCAGATCTCCAAGGGCGCGGCGATGTCTTACATCGTCATGCTTTTGATGATCGGTATCGTGCTGATCGCGATTCAGCTGCTGCGTCGCGAGAAGCGCTCGCTCGATCAGATGTATGAGCTGCGCACGAAGGAAGCGGAGGGCTGAAAGATGATCACCAAATCCCGCCGCCGCCTGATCTCCGCAACCCTCCGCTGCGTGATCCTCAGCATCTGGGGAGTTTTCGCCTTTTTCCCGATCTACTGGATGGTTTCAACGTCGTTCAAGCCGGACATCCAGTGGTTCGCGTGGCCGCCGGTCTATTTTCCGGACCCGCCGACATTGACCAATTACATGAACGTCTGGCTCGGCGCCGAGCAATATGACCAGACGCAATATGCAATCTCGTCCCAGACGCCGCTGGTTTCGCTCTGGAACTCGACGGTCATCGCGTTCAGCTCGACTTTTCTCTCGGTCGCTTTCGGCTCTGTTCTTGCCTACGGTGTCTCGCGTTACCGCATCCTTTCGGAAGCGCGCATGTTTCAGCTTCTGATGCTGCGCATGATCCCGCCCATCGTTGTGGTCGCGCCCCTGTCCCTCTACTACTCCGCGCTTGGCCTGCTCGACACGCGCATCGGCCTCATCATGGTCTACTTCCTGACCACACTCCCTTATGCCGTGTGGATGACAAAGAGTTTCATCGACGAAGTGCCCCGCGAAGTGGAACAGGCCGCCGAGATACTCGGTGCGTCGCGCTGGCGCACAGTCTTTGAAATTGTCCTTCCCCTGATCCGCTCCGGTCTCGTGGCGACCTTCCTCTTCATCCTGATCCTGACCTGGAGCGAATACCTCCTCGCTCTCATCATCACCAAGACGCAGGTTTCGACGCTGCCGATCGAGCTCTCGAAATATCAAGGCTCGACCGAAGGGCGCGTCTATGGCCGGCAGGCGGCACTTGCGGTCGGCATCACGATCCCGCTGATGATCGTCGGCATCATCATTCGCAAGCACCTCGCGCGGGGATTCAGTTTTGGAATGGTACGGAGATAGCCGTGGCGCGGATCGAGCTCAGCAATCTCAACAAATCGTTCGGCGCCGTTCAGGCGGTCAAGAGCCTGAACTTCACCATCGAAGACGGCGAGTTCGTCGTGTTCGTCGGGCCGTCCGGCTGCGGCAAGACGACCACCTTGCGCATGATTGCCGGGTTCGAGGATCCGACCTCAGGGGAAATCCGCATCGACGGGCGCGTGGTGAACGATCTCGAGCCACGCGACCGCAATCTCGGCATGGTCTTCCAGACCCACGCGCTGTTTCCCCACAAGAACGTCGCGCAGAATATCGAGTTCGGCCTCCGCATGAAGAAGGTCGCGCCGCAGGAGCGTGTCAACCGCGTGCGCGAGGTGGCGGACATGGTCCGCATCGGACATCTGCTGGACAAGATGCCGGGTCAGTGCTCGGGCGGCGAGTCGCAGCGGGTTGCACTGGCGCGCACGCTGGTGACAAATCCGTCCACGTTCCTGCTCGACGAGCCACTGTCGAGCCTCGATGCGAAACTTCGCCGCGAGCTGCGCGCCGAATGCGACCGGCTGCACCAGGTGCTCAAGCGCACCTTCATCTTCGTGACGCACGATCAGGAAGAAGCAATGACGCTGGCTGACCGTATCGTCGTCATGCGCGCAGGCGAGATCGTCCAGGTCGGCTCGCCGATGGAAATCTATTCGAATCCCGTCAATTACTTCGTCGCCGATTTCTTCGGCTCGCCGTCGATGAACCTTATTGCCGGCGAGGTCGTGCGCGACAACGGTGTCGCGCGCTTCCGCTCGGTGCTGTTCGACATCGCGCTTCCGGAGCGCTTTAAGTCGGTCGGCGCCGGCAAGGGCACCCTGGGAATCCGGCCCGAGCATGTCCGGATCAATGCGGGCGGCAAGACCGACGCCGCGCTGCCGGTGCGACTTGTCGAGCCGCTCGGCAAGGACACCCTCCTCTATTTCGACGCCGGTACGGACCGCGCCTTCGTTGCGGTGAGCGAAGGCCTGAGTATGGCCGACACCAAAGTCGGCGAACGGCTCACGCTTTCCTTGGACGAACGGCGCATGCACCTGTTCGACGCCCAAGGGCACAGCATCAGAGCCTCGTGAACCGACCACATCCACGACGGGGGATCCATGGACTACCGTGAAAAGATCGAATTCCGCGACGGCATGCGGATTGACTGGGATATGCCGATCAAGATGGACGACGGGCTGATGCTCCGTTGCGACATCTACCGTCCGGTCGCCGACGGGAAATACCCGGTTATCATGACACTCGGGCCTTACGGCAAATGGCTGCATTTCGAGGATCTCTACAAGACCCAGTGGGATCGCATGTGCACCGATCAGCCGGACGTGCCCACGGATTCGACCAACAAGTACCAATGCTGGGAGGTCGTCGACCCGGAGAAATGGGTCCACGACGACTATGTCTGCGTCCGCGTCGACAGCCGCGGAGCGGGCCGCTCGCCCGGTGTGATCGACATCTGGTCATTGCGCGAGGCGCAGGATCTCGCCTGCTGCATCGAATGGGCGGGGACGCAGCTGTGGTCTAACGGCAAAGTCGGCCTCAACGGGATTTCCTACTACGCACAGAACCAGTGGCAGACCTCGGCGCTGCAGCCGAAGCACCTGGCCGCAATCTGTACCTGGGAGGGCGCCGCCGATTTCTATCGTGACATGGCGCATCATGGTGGCATCTTCAATCGCGGCTTCGTGCAGGACTGGTCGAAGGCGCAGGTCTATTCGGTACAGAACGGCCGCGGCGCGCGCGGCTTCAAGAGCCGCATGAATGGCGACTGGGTGTCCGGGCCGGAAACGCTTTCGGAAGAACAGCTCGGCCGCAACCGCCGCGACTTTTACGAGGACTGCATTTCGCGCAAGCTCGACTCCGATCCCTACTGGCAGTCGCGCATGCCGGACTGGACCAGGGTGAATACACCCCTGCTCTCCTCCGCAAACTGGGGCGGGCAAGGGTTACACCCGCGCGGGAATTTCGAGGGTTTCGTGCGGGCCGCTTCCGGGCAGAAGTGGCTCGAGGTGCACGGCATCGAGCACTGGACGCATTTCTACACGAATTACGGAGTTGCGCTGCAGAAGAAGTTCTTCGGGCATTTTCTCAAGGGGGAGGACACGGGCTGGGACAGGCAGCCGAAGGTGTTGCTCCAGGTTCGCCACCCCGGCGAGAAATTCGTCGAGCGCCATGAAAACGAATGGCCACTTGCACGCACACAGTGGACGAAATTTTTTGTCCATCCGAACAACATGACCGTATCCACCGGACCACAAAGCGAGAAAAGCACCGTGACCTATGCCGGTTTGGGCGGCGGCGTTACATTTCTGGGCGAGCCGCTCGATCGCGAGGTCGAATTGACCGGCCCGATTGCCGCCAAGCTATGGGTGTCGTCAGCGACAGAAGATGCCGATCTTTTCCTGGTGGTGCGTGCGTTCACGCCGGACCTGAAGGAGGTCACGTTCCAGGGCGCGCTCGATGCGCATACGCCGATCGCGCAAGGCTGGCTGCGCTGCTCGCACCGCAAGCTCGACCCCAAGCTCACCCTGCCGTACCGCCCCTATCATTCGCACGACGAGGAGCAGAAGCTGACGCCCAGGCACATTTACGAGGTGGACGTCGAAATTTGGCCGACCTGCATCGTGCTGCCGAAGGGCTATCGGCTCGCGCTGTCCGTACGCGGCACCGACTATGTCTATCCGGGCGAGCCGGGCGCCGGCGTCGAAACGCTCGGCAAGGTTTGGACCGGTGTCGGACCCTTCACCCATGACGATCCGCGCGACCGCCCGCCCGCGATCTTCGGCGGCGACGTCACGCTGCACGCGGGTCCCGGCCGGCAGTCTTACGTGCTGCTGCCCGTCATCCCGAAGAAATAACGCCGTCACGCCATCCCTCAGGAGTTAGAGATCATGAGCTATCGTGAAGTA
>DASSIJ010000109.1:0-8505 GCA_035692045.1 Pseudolabrys sp.
CTTGTCCAATTCGCCGAGGGCCTGGCGGAGAGAGCCACAGACAGTCGGGATCCTCTTCAACTCCGCCGGCGGTAGATCATAGAGGTCCTTGTCGATCGCTGAACCGGGGTCGAGCTTGTTCTTGACCCCATCGAGGCCGGCCATCAGCATTGCCGCGAAGGCAAGATACGGATTGGCGAGCGGATCGGGGAAACGGACCTCGACACGTTTGGCCTTCGGGTTCGTCGTGTAAGGAATACGGCACGACGCTGATCGGTTGCGCGCCGAATAGGCGAGCAGAACCGGCGCTTCGAAGCCCGGCACCAGACGCTTGTAGGAGTTGGTGGTTGGGTTGGTGAAGGCGTTGATCGCCTTTGCATGTTTGATGATGCCGGCGATGTAGGACAGGCAGGTTTCCGACAGATCGGAATATTTGTTGCCTGCGAATACCGGCTTGCCGCCTTTCCAGATCGATTGGTGGCAATGCATGCCCGAGCCATTATCGCCATAGACAGGCTTCGGCATGAAAGTCGCGGTCTTGCCGTAGATCTGCGCCACCTGCTGGATGCAATATTTGTAGATCATCATCTGGTCGGCCATCTGCACGAGCGGCGAGAATTTCATGCCGAGTTCGTGCTGCGCCGAAGCCACTTCGTGATGGTGCTTCTCGACCTTCACGCCCATTTTGGCCATCGCCGCCAGCATTTCGCTGCGCATGTCCTGCGCAGAGTCCTGAGGTGGCACCGGGAAGTAACCTTTCTTGGTGCCAATGCGGTGGCCGAGGTTCCCACCTTCGTATTCGGTGGGTGAATTCGTCGGCAATTCGATCGAGTCGAGCCGGAAGCCCGTGTTGTAAGGCTCGGCAGCGTATTTAACGTCATCGAACACAAAGAACTCAGCCTCGGGACCGAAGAAGATCGTGTCGCCAACGCCTGCGGTCTTCACCATGCCTTCGGCTTTTTTAGCGATACCACGCGGGTCGCGGTTGTAAGGCTCGCCTGTCGTCGGCTCGAGCACGTCACAGACCAGCGACATGGTAGTCTCGGCGAAGAACGGATCGATGCAGGCGGTCGCCGGATCCGGCATCAAATTCATGTCCGACTCGTTGATCGCTTTCCAACCAGCGATCGAAGAGCCGTCAAACATTTGGCCCTCGGCAAAGGTCTCTTCTTCGATCATGGTGACGTCGAAGGTGACGTGCTGCCACTTGCCGCGCGGGTCGGTAAATCGGAAATCGACGTACTTCACGTCGTTATCCTTGATCAACTTCATGACTTCTTTAGCTGTCGTCATGGGACTGCATTCCCCCTTGTTTTCATGAAATTGCCGCTAGGACGGTTGCCAGCGGCTTAAATTGCATCAATTCCGGATTCCCCGGTCCTGATCCGAATGGCTTCTTCGATGTTGGAAACGAATATCTTGCCGTCACCAATCCGGCCAGTCTGAGCAGCGCGCCGGATCGCATCGATCGCTTTTTCCACCATGTCGTCGCCGAGCACGATTTCGATTTTCACCTTGGGGAGAAAATCGACCACGTATTCGGCGCCACGATATAATTCGGTGTGCCCCTTCTGTCGCCCGAAGCCCTTCGCTTCGGTGACTGTTATCCCTTGTAAGCCGACCTCCTGCAGCGCCTCCTTCACCTCGTCGAGTTTGAAGGGTTTGATGATGGCTTCGATTTTTTTCATCGCCTGTCCTCTCCCCCAGCCCTCCGGAACCAACCGAAGAACCGCGCTACCGGTTAGCAGGTCCCGTGCCAACCAAAGACGCTCAAAAAGTTCATTACCTGCAATGGTTTGATCAATATGCAGGTGCTGGCGTGTGGGTGGCCTACTGATCGACGCCTACAAGTTAAGCAAAGTGGCTAGATTTTAGCCAGCCGCCAAAGACTTGTTGCGGCGCAAACGATTAGTCCGAATTGTTCGGGCTCGGATCGCTCGTTAGGGTCGCCGGCGATGGATGAATTGCTCACGACCTCCGAAATGGCGGAAGCGGATCGCCTGGCGATCGCCGGCGGCGTCCCCGGCATCACGTTGATGAAGAACGCCGGGCGTGCGGTCGCCGATGTCGCTTGCAGGGCGGTGGAGTGCCGCCGCGTCGTAGTTGTGGCTGGTCCCGGCAATAACGGCGGTGACGGGTTCGTTGCCGCCCGCTATCTGGCGGAGCGCGGCTACGTCGTGCGTGTCTGTTTTGTCGGCGAGCGGACTCGGCTGCGGGGAGATGCAGCGCTTGCTGCCGAACAGTGGACCGGGCCGGTTGAAGAGGCCTCACCGGTCAAACTTGCCGATTGCGATCTCATCATTGACGCGTTGTTTGGGGCGGGCCTCGACCGCGATGTCGAAGGATTGCCCCGGGCGATGATCGAAGCGATGAACGGCGCGGGCGTGCCGATCATCGCCGTTGACTTGCCAAGCGGGATAAATGGAACGAGCGGCGCAGTCATGGGAGCCGCGGTCAACGCGACCCGCACCGTAACGTTTTTTCGGCGCAAGACGGGCCACCTGCTGTTGCCAGGCCGGCTGCATTGCGGCCCGGTCGAGGTCAGTGACATCGGAATTTCCGACAATGTTCTCGGGACGATCAAACCGCAGACATTCGCCAATGGCCCACAACTCTGGAGCGCGTCGTTTCCGAAGCCGGGATTGCAAGGGCACAAATACACGCGCGGTCATACGGTCGTCGTGTCAGGTGGACCGTCGAGCACCGGGGCAGCCCGTTTGGCCGCGCGCGGGGCTTTGCGGGCCGGCGCGGGGCTGGTGACGATTGCCAGTCCTCGGGAGGCGTTGGCCATCAATGCTGCGGCGAGCCTGGCAGTCATGGTCCGTCCGGTCGACGGGGCTGCGGAGCTCAGTAGCTTTCTCGCCGATAAACGACGAAATGCCATCGTGCTGGGCCCGGGTGGTGGGGTTGGTGCGGCGATGCAGGAGCAGGTGCTGGCAGCGCTGGCAAGCCAGGCCGCCGTGGTCTTGGACGCCGACGCCCTGACAAGTTTCGCGGAAGAAGCGGGAAAACTGGCGTCGGAGATTGGAAAGCGCCCCAGTCAGGACGTCGTTCTAACCCCGCACGAAGGAGAATTCTCACGTATTTTCAATAATATACTAAAGAAAATGAACTTAAACTCAAAGCTTGAGGAAACCCGTCTAGCTGCTGATTATTGTGGAGCTGTTGTCGTCCATAAGGGGGCAGATACGGTTGTTGCAGCGCCTGGTGGGCGAGCGGCGCTTGCTGACAACGGCCCGCCTAGCCTCGCGACAGCGGGGTCCGGAGACGTTCTTGCGGGCATTGTGGCCGGCTTGATGGCGCAGGGCATGCAAGCCTTTGACGCCGCAAGCGCCGCCGTCTGGCTGCACGGGGAAGCCGCGGCCGAATTCGGCGCCGGCCTGATTGCCGAGGATCTGCCCGAAATGTTGCCGTCCGTTTACCAACGGCTATTCGCCGACCTTGCGCGCGGCTGAACTTTCGCCCCGCAGCCCCCGGGTTTCATGGTGTAACCAAGGCCCGTCCGCAGGCCCTGTTATGGCTTGCTTGGCGGGTACCGGCGCGTTAAGTCGTGCCGGATTGCGGCGCCAAAATCGTCCGTAATTTGCCCTCCGCGGGCGTGGCGGAATTGGTAGACGCGCTGGATTTAGGTTCCAGTGGCGAAAGTCGTGGGGGTTCGAGTCCCTCCGCCCGCACCACGAGGCCAGCGCGATTAGAGTTTTGCGGGTTCGCCCGTATTCCGACACGACCTGCGCGTTAGGTTCGTAAGCCAGTGCGATGTGGTTGTAAGTGCAAGCAGAGAAAAAAGTGAGTCCAATGCAAGTTACTGAAACGCTGTCCGAAGGTCTCAAGCGCGAGTACAAGGTCGTCGTTCCCGCCTCCGAACTCGATGCCAAGGTCAATGCGCGTCTGGATGAGTTGAAAGACCGCGTCCGGATCAATGGATTTCGTCCTGGCAAGGTGCCGGTGACGCACCTCAAGCGCATGTACGGGCGCTCCGCGATGGCAGAGGTCATCGAGGCGACCGTTCGCGACACCAACAATCAGATTGTAAGCGAGCACGGATACAAGCTCGCTGCAGATCCGAAAGTCACGCTGCCGACCGAGGAAGGCGCGATTGACCAACTGATCGCGGGCAAGAGCGACCTCAACTACACCATGGCCCTCGAGATCGTCCCGCCGATCACGCTTGGGGACTTCAAGAGCATCAAGCTGACCAGGCTTGCCGCCGACGTAACCGACGCTGAAGTCGAGCAGGGCATCACGCGCATCGTCGACCAGAACAAGCCCTATATGGTACGCCCCGAGGGCGAGAAGGCCGCCAAGGACGATCGCGTTACGATCTCGTTTGCCGGCACCATCGATGGCAAGCCATTCGAAGGCGGCTCGGGCGACGATGCCGTTGTCTTGATCGGGTCGAACACGTTCATTCCCGGCTTTGAGGATCAGCTGATCGGCATCGGCGCCGGCGAAACGCGAACGTTAAAAGTGACCTTTCCTGCGCGCTACATGAAGGAAGACCTTGCGGGCAAGGCCGCCGAATTCGTTGTCACCGCGAAGTCGATCGAAGCGCCGGGCAAGGTTACGGCTGACGATGATTTTGCCAAATCGCTCGGCCTGGAGTCGCTTGCAAAGCTGCGCGACGCGGTGAAAGACAGCATTTCGCGCGAGCACGCGGGTATGTCGCGCCAGAAGCTCAAGCGCGCGCTACTGGATGAACTCGACAAGCTCCACAAATTCGAACCGCCGCCGACGCTGGTCGAGGAAGAGTTCGATCGCGTCTGGAAGTCGGTGCTTTCCGAGCTGGAAACAGAGCGCAAAACTTTTGCAGATGAGGGGACGACCGAAGAGAAGGCCAAAGCCGAGTACCGCGCGATTGCCGAGCGCCGCGTGCGGCTCGGTCTTGTGCTCGCCGAGATCGGTGAGAAAAACAACATCACCGTCACCGAGGACGAGTTGAGCCGCGCCGTTATGGAGCGGGCGCGTCAGTTCGCGGGCCAGGAGCAGCGCGTGTGGGACTACTATCGCCAGAATCCGCAGGCGGTCGCTGCCTTGCGGGCGCCGATATTCGAGGAAAAGGTCGTTGATTTTCTGGTCGAACTCGCGGGCGTAACCGACAGCAAAGTATCGCGCGACGAACTTTACAAGGAAGATGATTCGGTCGCCTGACCTGCAGGCGGCTTGCGCAAACCTTTGTGGGAAAATAGATGAGCTGGCGTGCGGGCAGGCTAGTCTAGCCGGCATGATTCGCGTCAAGGAGACGAAATGAGAGACCCTCTCGATACGTACATGAACTATCTGGTGCCCATGGTGGTCGAGTAGACCAACCGTGGCGAGCGGGCCTATGACATTTATTCGCGCCTTCTGAAGGAGAGAATTATCTTCATCACGGGGCCGATCGAGGACGGCGTCGCCACTCTCGTGGTGGCTCAGCTTCTGTTCCTTGAGGCGGAGAATCCGAAGAAAGAAGTCTCGATGTACATCAATTCGCCTGGCGGCGTGGTGACCTCGGGCATGGCGATCTATGACACGATGCAGTTCGTAAGGCCGCCGGTGTCCACGCTTTGCATCGGGCAGGCCGCTTCGATGGGCTCGCTCCTGCTGGCCGCCGGCGCAAAGGATCAGCGCTTTGCGCTGCCCAATGCCCGCATCATGGTCCACCAGCCGTCCGGCGGGTTCCAGGGGCAGGCCACCGACATCATGCTGCACGCTCAGGAGATTTTGAACCTGAAGAAGCGGCTCAACGAGATCTACGTAAAGCATACCGGCCAGTCGCTGAAGAAGATCGAAGACGCGCTCGAGCGTGACTATTTTCTCACTGCCGAAGCCGCCAAGGACTTCGGCCTGGTCGACAAGGTGATCGATAAGCGGCCCGAGGAGATGCCTTCCAAGCCCGCCTGAGATCTTGCGGGCGGTTCCGCCCCCCACCGTCACCGAGTTAGACCGGGCGCTTTCGCGGCTGTGAGTGCGGCATTATCGTTAATAGAATCTTGATTATCTGGTCGTTAGCATGCTTCGCTTATGGTGTAGGGGAGAGACGGGAGTGCGGCCCCTCCCAGAATAAGGGCTGCCGTGCTGGTGTTTCGGTGCGAAACTTGCTTCGGTACGGAAGCGTGAGACGGAGAATGGAATGAGCAAAGTCGGCGGCAGCGATTCCAAGAACACCCTCTACTGCTCGTTCTGCGGCAAGAGCCAGCACGAAGTGCGCAAGCTCATTGCCGGCCCGACCGTCTTTATTTGCGATGAATGCGTCGAACTGTGCATGGATATCATCCGCGAGGAGAATAAGTCCTCGCTGGTGAAGTCGCGTGACGGCATTCCGACTCCGAAGGAAATCCGGAAGGTTCTTGACGACTACGTGATCGGCCAGGATCACGCCAAGAAAGTGCTCTCGGTTGCCGTCCACAACCACTACAAGCGGCTCAACCATCAGGCCAAGCACAACGACGTCGAACTGGCGAAGTCGAACATCCTGCTGATTGGCCCGACCGGTTCGGGCAAGACGCTGCTGGCGCAAACGCTTGCGCGCATTCTCGACGTGCCGTTCACGATGGCGGATGCGACGACGCTGACCGAAGCCGGTTACGTCGGCGAAGACGTCGAAAACATCATCCTGAAATTGCTGCAGGCCGCCGACTACAATGTCGAGCGTGCGCAGCGCGGCATTGTCTATATTGACGAGATCGACAAGATTTCACGCAAGTCAGACAACCCCTCGATCACGCGCGACGTCTCGGGCGAGGGCGTGCAACAGGCGCTGTTGAAGATCATGGAAGGCACCATTGCCTCCGTTCCTCCACAGGGCGGCCGCAAGCATCCGCAACAGGAATTCCTGCAGGTCGACACGACCAACATTCTGTTCGTGTGCGGCGGCGCCTTCGCCGGGCTCGAAAAGATCATTTCGGCACGAGGGCGGTCGACCTCGATCGGCTTCGGCGCCAAGGTGGTGGCCCCCGAGGATCGCAAGCAGGGTGAAATCTTCCGCGAGGTCGAGCCGGAAGATTTGCTCAAGTATGGTCTGATTCCCGAATTCGTCGGCCGTCTGCCGGTTGTCGCGACACTCGAGGACCTCGATGAGGCTTCGCTCAAGAAGATCCTGGTCGAGCCGAAAAACGCGCTGGTGAAGCAATACCAGAGGCTGTTCGAGATGGAATCGATCGATCTGACGCTGGCGGAAGAGGCGCTCGGCGCCATTGCCCGCAAGGCCATCGACCGCAAGACCGGCGCGCGCGGCCTGCGCTCCATCATGGAGGGTATCCTGCTCGACACCATGTTCGACCTTCCGAGTCTGGAAGGGGTCGAGGAGGTGGTGATCTCCAAGGAGGTCGTCGAAGGGACCGCCCGGCCGCTCTATATCTACGCCGACCGCAGCGACCGGACAGCGGAAACGGGCAGCGCCAGCGCCTGACCAGCTCCCGCTACCCCGGGACATAATATTCCGGAAAAAGGCTATCGATTCTGACCAATTGCGGGGTTGTTACCGGCAAGGGACTCGCTTTAACTGGAAAAAGCGAGGCTTCTTGCGCAGGGATTTGCCTCGCCATACGTATAGCGTCTGAAGGCGAGTGACGTACGAATGGTCGTATCTGACTACCGACTGGGTGAGGAGTAATCTCCTTGAAAGCGCGCCGGGCATTCTGCCCTGCGCCTCCTGGCCGTTCCTACTGGCACTGCCGTGCGATGCCGCATTTGCGGGTCAAACGACAGGGGCACAACAAAAGGACCAATGCCAATGACCAATAAACCACGACCCCAGTTGCAACCCGGCGAAACCCGGGCCTATCCGGTTTTGCCGCTGCGCGACATCGTGGTGTTTCCGCACATGATCGTTCCGCTCTTTGTCGGCCGCGAAAAGTCGATCAAGGCGCTGGAAGAGGTGATGCGCTCAGACACCTTCATCCTGCTGGCGACGCAGAAGAACGCCTCCGACGACGATCCGGCGACCGATGCGATTTTCGAGGTCGGCACGCTGGCGAGCGTTTTGCAGTTGCTCAAGCTGCCGGACGGCACCGTCAAGGTGCTGGTCGAGGGCGCCACGCGCGCGAAGGTTCTAAAATATACCGACCGCAACGACTATTACGAAGCTGACGCCAGCGCGCTCGCCGATGATTCGGGTGACCGCGTGGAAGCGGAAGCGATGGCGCGTTCCGTGGTCACCGAATTCGAAAATTACGTGAAGCTGAACAAGAAGGTGTCACCCGAGGTTGTGGGCGTGATCCAGCAGATCGAGGATTACGCCAAGCTCGCCGACACCGTTGCCTCGCACCTGGCTGTCAAGATTCCGGACAAACAGGACATCCTGGAGACGGCGTCCGTGACGCAGCGCCTTGAAAAGGTGCTCGGCCTCATGGAAAGCGAAATTTCTGTCCTGCAGGTGGAAAAGCGCATCCGGACCCGCGTCAAGCGGCAGATGGAGAAGACCCAGCGCGAGTACTACCTCAACGAACAGATGAAGGCGATCCAGAAAGAGCTCGGCGACGAGGAAGGTCGCGACGAACTCCAGGAGCTGGAAGACAAGATCAAGAAGACCAAGCTCTCGAAGGAAGC
>DASSIJ010000110.1:0-2925 GCA_035692045.1 Pseudolabrys sp.
CGAGCGCATGCGCCGAAATGAAGCGGTTGACCATCAGCATCGACTGATCGTTCCAATTATAGGCGCCGTGGAACGCGATCGGCAGATTGGATTCTTCCAGCAGCGCATAGGTCTTCATGTAATCGTTGTGATGCACCGGCCGGTAGCGATTGGAGGTGACCATGAATCCGACAACGCCCGGCTTGCCGGTGAACTCCTTGACCGCCCGGTAGGTGGCGGCCGGGTCGTTGAAGGGAAGGTAGAGCATGGTGCGGATGCGCGGTTCCTCGGCCAGCACGTGCTCGACCAGCCAACGATTGTAGGCGTGGGACAGCGCCACCTCGACCTCGACCTGCGGATGCAATCCGAGATGCAGCATCGGGGTTGGGAACAGGATGGCCATGTCGACGCCCATTGAATCCATCCAGCGCCGCGTCAGCGTGATGTCGCGGTGCGGCTTGGGCTCGGTGCGTTCCAGCCGGCGCAGCGGTTCGCGCATGATGCGCCCGCCATAATCCTGATAGCCGAGGCTCGCCGGCAACGCGCCGACGCCGCGATAGCCGGCGATGGTGGATGCTTCCAGCAACTGGCGAATGACTGGATCCTCGATGTACTTCACGATCTCGGCGAACGACTCGCTCTCGAAGTGGTGCGAATCGACGTCGATGATCGGGAAGTTCTGATAGCCGCGTTCGCGTGCCTGTTTGGCGGCGTGCGAAAGCACGATGCGGGTGTCGAACTCGTCGACGCTCATGCGCCGGTGATTGCTGAGCGGCAGTTCCATGAGGGTCTCCCTGGCGGGGTGCGCTATTCGGCGAGGACAAAAATCTCGCCGCCACGCTCCACCACCTTGTAGCTGCGCAGCTTGAGCCTGCGGTCGCCGACGCATTCGCCGGTGGTCAGGTGATATTCGTAGCCGTGCCACGGACAGACGAAATGCACGTCGGACTTTGAAAAGGTCTGCCGGATGAAGGTCCGATCGGGGGCAAGCACGTCTTCGACCTGATGCATGATCAGCCCTTCGCACGCCGGGCCACCTTGGTGCACACAGAGATTTTCGTAGGCGTAGAACTTGCCATCCCAGCGGAACACCCCGATCTCGACGTCGCCGTGAAGCACGATCCGGCGGCCGCCGTCCTCGAACGACGCGGCCTTGCCTGCTGGAATTTCAGTCATACGAAGGGCCGTGCTTTTGTTCGTACGCCGCGGTGGTTGGCAACGAAAGCAGGCTAGCACATGAGCGTCGCTGCCGTGTCACCCGGCAATGCGACACCGCCCTCGTTATGCGCTTGCTTTGCGCGCGGCCGCTTCTTTCGCGCGAATCAGCCGCGACACGGTGCGCCGCAGATCACTGTCCCGCTGCGGCGGCGTTGTAATATTTGGTGAACTGTTCGAGAGCTTTGTCGCCGTTCTGATGGTCCTTGACCCAGGTATCAGTCACGACCGCGACCCGCTTGCGCCAGTTCTCATATTGCTCAGGCGTGAGCTTGGCGATCTTGTGCTGCGGGGAGGCGGCGACCGGGGCGCGCGCTCGCGCAGCGGCGCTGGCGAAATAGGCGCCGGCGGCTCGGCTCGGCTCTTCGCCCGCGTTAGCCAGGATCACGTCCTGCACATCCTTGGGCAGCGACTCGAATTTCTTGCGCGACATAAAATGCATGCTTGGGATCCCGCTAATCGGAACCTCGAGGTGATAGCTCGTCACCTCGGCGAGCTTGTACGGCTCAAATCCTGCCCAGGTCGTGGCCACCCCGTCAACGAGCCCGCGCTGTAGCGCCTCATACATCTCGCCGCCGGTCATGGAGACCGGCGTTCCGCCCAAGATCTGGATCGCTTGCGCCGGAACCTTGCCGCTGACGCGGAACTTCGCGCCGCCGAGATCGTCGGTCTGCTTCGGCTCCTTTGCCCAGTGCAGATAGTTGGTGGTCAGGCAGCCGAACCAAATCGGCATGATGTCCTTGTACTCGTTGTCGAGCAGGCCGCTCTTGTAGAGACGCCAGGAGGCCACCGAGCAGGCAACGTTGTTCTCTGCCAGAAATGGCAATCCGCTCACGTCGGACAGCGGAAACCGGTTACCGACCAGCGAGTGAATGATCCAGCCGATCTGCACCACATCGTCCGAGACGCGGTCATAGGCGGTAATGAAATTCGACAGCGTCTCGCCGTCACGCACGTCGATCTTGAGTTTGCCGTTGCTTTGTTCGGAAACCCGGTTGGCCCAGTTGCTGTAAAACACGGTGTTGGGTGTGCCCGCCGGACTCTGCGAGGCAAAGATCAGCCGCGTTTGCTGTGCGTGCGACTGCGGCGGCGGCGTGATGGCGATGGCAACAACCGCCAGGGCGGACGCGCAAAGCAGCTTTCTCATCGATGTTCCCTCCGTTTTCTTACGTCTGTGCTTTTCGCGTCTTGTTGGCCGGCGCCAGCAGTCGACAGCCCGGACGAGCTGATGGCGATCCTATTGCGCCCCGCCTCGTGATCTGCACACGGGAGCGAAGCCTGGCTATCGCCATCGCTTGTGACGCGTTGAGGAAACGCTAACAGCGGCTTACGCTGTGATCAAGCCCGGCCAATTGACGTTTGGTCCGCATGCTGAGTATTTTCGCTCCAGCAGCATGAATACATGCGCCGGGGCTAGTGTGGCGGATTTGACGTTCCTACCAGCGTTGCGGCAAGTCTTTTGTTGGAACGTCAAATCCAAAGCCACACTAGAATCAATATGATTGCTAGTGTCCCTTTGGTTCGGACGTTCGTATGATTGCGCGCGGCACGGGTGTACGAACGTCGGAACCGGGACACTAGTCAGGGAGGATTGGTCGGTTGGCCGAGGTCGCCGTACAACCAGCACCCGCGCATTTTCTCGATCACACCGAACGGTGGCTTGAACGTTACGTTCGACCGCTTGCGTCGGTTGGCGTTCTCGGCATGTTGATCGCGGCAGCCGCGACCGTT
>DASSIJ010000111.1:0-3204 GCA_035692045.1 Pseudolabrys sp.
GGTCCGGAATGCCGACAAGGGTCACGTCACCCTTCTTGAACGCATCGGCGGCGAGCGCGAGCGGAGACACGTTATGCGTGCCGTAAACACGCAGCAGAGCCAGACCACTATCCGTGTCTTCGGCAACTCGCTCGGCATCGCCAAGTCCGGCGGCGACGATGACCTGGCATCCAGCCGCAAGTTTGCGATCGGTGATAATATGACCGCTCTTGCTTACGATCAGGCCGTTGCCGTATTCGACCGGTTTCGCCATGGCCGCGAACGGCGAACTACGCTCGGGGAACGGCGAAAAAGCACTCACCATCGCCGCAGTCACCGGCGCGACGATCGTTTCCATCATTTGATCAAACAACAACGTAAAGCCGCGGATCTCGCCGTCACGCACATATGCACGGACGGAGAAATTCTTCAGGCCCTGCATGCCGCTGATAAAGAAGCTGTCGTCGCGCAATGCGCTCGACTCGACCTTGCGGTTGGCCGGCTCTTTCTTCTGTTGATCGAACAATGCGGCCAGCTTGAGCTCCGTCGTCTTGATACGGAACGTTTCAACCTGCACATCGCCGTGTGGGGACGAATAGCGCGTGCCGCGCGCGGCCTCGCGCACTTGCGTCACCAATTTGGCAGGCAGGCCAAGACGCACGCCTGTTGACGGATCGGTCACGATTGTCCACCCGAATTCGTCCTCGTGGTTTTTGGCGGCTGCGAGCAGATTGGCGCGCTCGGCGGAGGTCAGGATTCCCGTGATTTTCGCTTTTGCGCGTTTTTGGAAATTTCTGACGGCTGAAAGAAAAGGATCTTCGCCGCCAATTGAACCGGTGTAATCGCCCGACCACAGCAGTGCCGACTGGATTTTCAGACGCTCGCTGTCAGTCAATCCGGCGAACGTCTCCACAGCCGATTCTGTTCCAACGGAGTCGGCCTTCAGGGCGGCGGTCTTTGCAACGACTGTTGCCGGAGCAGAAATCCTTGGTTTAGCGATCTTCGGTGCGGCACGGCGATGCGCAGGCTTTGCCTTCTCGGTCGGCTGCGCGGGGGCGGGTATGAGGCCAGGCGATTCCTGCGTCAGCGCCGGAACGACGCCGAGCAGAAGCGCGAGCATCACAGTGGAGCCACCCAGGCGCATCGTGTTAACGCCGCTCTCATTGTAGTTTTGCGGCCACCTTAGCCGATGGAGGCGAGCGTGCAAGGCTGGCTGGGGACTTCTCGATTGAGTCAAAATGGAGTCAAACGGCGTTCACCCCGGATCGCGTCGCATTTACCGGCATCCGGCGCCGGGTTCACATTCTTTCGCGTCATGCGCTAGGTTAACCTTGATGCTCGATTCCAAAGAACTCGAACGCTATGCCCGCCACATCGTGCTGCGCGAAGTGGGGGGACCGGGCCAGGCCAAACTCAAGGCCGCGCGTGTGCTGGTCGTCGGCGCCGGCGGCCTCGGGGCGCCGGTTCTGCTTTACCTTGCCGCCGCCGGCATTGGCACGCTTGGTGTCGTCGACGATGACGATGTGTCGCTGTCGAATCTGCAACGCCAGGTGATCTTCGCGACCGATGATATTGGCAAACCAAAGGTTGAGCGCGCCGGCGATGCCGTGAAGCGACTCAATCCGCATGTGAATGTCGAGACACATCGCGTACGGCTCACCGCAGTCAACGGCCTCGATCTGATCGCACGCTACGACATCGTCGCTGACGGCTCCGATAATTTCGCCACCCGTTATCTCGTCGCGGATGCCTGTTACTTTGCCCGTAAACCTCTCGTCACCGCCGCGGTCGGCACCTTCGATGGTTCGCTGACCTCAATCCGCGCGCATGAAACGCGCGCTGACGGCACACGCAATCCGACTTATCGCTGCCTGTTTCCCGAGCCGCCGCCGGAGGGCACCATCCCTGCCTGCGCGGAAGCCGGAATACTCGGCGCACTGCCGGGGGTGCTTGGCTCGTTGATGGCATTGGAGGTCATTCGCGAGATCGTGGGCTTCGGTGAAGGCCTGGTCGGCCGCCTTCTTATGATTGATGCGCGCTCGATGCGGTTCGAGACGCTGACCTATGCGTGGGATCCGAACAATCCGCTGAGCGGCAACACACCGACGATCCGCGACCTGTCACAGCATCGACGGTAGCACCCGATCCGGCGGTCGATGGCCATCCATGAAGGTCTTGATATTGATAATGACCTTCTCGCCCATATCGATGCGCCCTTCGATCGTCGCCGAGCCGGTGTGCGGCAGCAAGACGACCTTGCCCGAGCGGGCGAGCTTGACCAACTTTGGATTGACCGCCGGCTCATGCTCGAACACGTCGAGCCCGGCGCCGGCAATCTCATTCGACTCGATCAGGCGGGCGAGGGCGTTCTCGTCAATAACCTCGCCGCGCGATGTGTTGACGATATAGGCCTCTGACCGCAGCATCTTGAGACGGCGCGCCGAGAGCAGATGGTATGTCGCCGGCGTGTGCGGGCAATTCACCGACACGATGTCCATGCGCGCAAGCATTTGATCGACGCTTTCCCAATAGGTGGCGTCAAGTTCCTCCTCGATCTTGGGCGCGACCCGGCGGCGGTTGTGATAGTGGATCTGCAGGCCGAATGCGCGCGCTCGACGTGCGACGGCCTGTCCGATGCGTCCCATGCCTATAATCCCAAGGCGCTTGCCCCAAATGCGATGACCGAGCATCCAGGTCGGCGACCAACCGGTCCAGTCCTTGTCGGTGGTCAGGACGTGCGAACCTTCGACCAGCCGGCGCGGTACCGCCAGGATCAGCGCCATGGTCATGTCGGCGGTGTCTTCGGTCAGCACGCCGGGCGTATTGGTGACGGTAATGCCGCGCTGAACCGCGCTCGCGACGTCTATATTGTCGACGCCGTTGCCAAAATTCGCGATGAGCTTGAGCTGCTCGCCCGATTTGCCGAGCACCGAGGCGTCTATCCGGTCGGTGACGGTGGGCACGAGAACGTCGGCGACTCTCACCGCCTCGGCCAGCTGAGCTTGCGTCATCGGCTTGTCGTCGGGGTTGAGCCGGGTATCGAAAAGTTCCCGCATCCGCAGCTCGATGGCATCGGGCAGCTTACGCGTCACAATGACCAGCGGCTTCTTGCTCTTCGCCATCTGCCCTCAACCGCGGCAACTGGCGGCGATACCGCCAGGAAGCGCCGATTTAGCTCTCATTAACCGTGCTCGCCCACACTGCGAGTCATGCGATATCCGTTCT
>DASSIJ010000112.1:0-9009 GCA_035692045.1 Pseudolabrys sp.
CCGTCACGGCGCATCAACGTCCTACACGCCGGTGCGCGAACGCTGCGAAAGTTGCCCGCGGTCGCTGGCCCGCGGCGAGGACTACATCCTCTACGCCATTCTCGATTTCATCGTCGATAATTACTCGCCCGTGCTCGAAACTATTCACGAGGAAGTCGAAGCTATGGAGGCGCTTGTGCTTGCGAGCGCCATGACGCGGGCGCAAATCGAACGGCTTTATCTACTGCGACGCGACCTGTTGCGCCTGCGAAATGCGGTCGGTCCCTTGGTGGAAGTCTGCCGCAGACTTGAGCACGACAATCTGCCGATGGTGCGGCCTACCATGCAGCCGCTGTTCCGTGACGTCACAGACCACGTCCGGACGATTCAGGAGCATATCGATTCGCTTCGAGAGGTCCTTGCATTTGCCTTTGAGGCGAGCCTTCTGGTCGGCCAGGCTCAGGAGACCGTGGTCTCCAAGAGGCTCGCCTCATGGCTCGCCATCATCGCAGTCCCGACCGCGATCGCCGGTATCTACGGCATGAACTTCAAGAACATGCCGGAACTGCAATGGGAATATGGTTATTTCACCGTCGTCGGCCTGATCCTGGTTACCTGCGCGGGGCTGTTCTGGCGGTTCCGGCGCGTCGGATGGTTGTGAGCTCGGGCCCGCCGATCCGGTGCAGGCAGCGGCCTGTTTTGATTTCGGCACGGCGTTGTATTGACGCCGTCGAATCAGTGCGAAAGATGTGAAACTGCCTTCGCAGAAACGACCGGCCGCTGCGCGGCTTCAGCGATGGCCACGCCAAGGCCCTTGGCCATGCAGGCGTAGCCCCAGTCGTTCATATGCAGCCCGTCGGGCGACACGAACGTCTCAAACGCTATGTGATCGACGACGCTCCAGTGCTTCATCACGTTGAAGCGGGGGAACAGGTCGACGTCTTCCTCCTTCGCTGTCGTGGCGATCAGTTCGATTGTGCTCGCGATGTCCGCCTTCGCGATGACCTTCGGTGAGAATTGCGGATCGATCATCACGACATCGGCGCCGATGGAGCGGATCTTTTTGAGGCCATCGCGGATCGAGGTGTCGTGATCGCCGATCTTGTGATCGTGGATGACCGAATTGGTGCCGAACTGCCACAAAACGAGGTCCGGCTTGGCAGAAATTACGGCCGAATCGAAGCGCTTGACCATGTCGCCGACTTCTTCGCCGCCGACGCCGCGATTGATCACGGTGAACGAATGGTTGGGGAAGCGTTGCTTGAGCTCAATCGCCAGCCGGTTCGGATAGCTCGCCGCCGCCGAGCTTGCGCCCGCGCCGGCCGTCGATGAGGAACCGATGGCGACGAGGGTGATCGGCTCTCCGCTCACCAGCTTATGTGCAAAGCGTACCAGCGGGTTGGCGAGTCGCACCTGATCGACAGAGACGTTGCAGCTCGGTGCTGGTGCCTGCGCGCGCACCGGCAGCATCATACCGAGGAGCACGGCTGCCGGCAGCACCCACCGCATGGTCAGATTTGAATTGGTTTTGCCCACCTGATTGATGTGGGTATCGTGTTCGACTTTTGTTAGTGCCGCAGCGTGGATTCCTGGGGGATGCAGCGCTGGCACGGCGCAACCGGAACCAACGCTGGTCCAGCGACTTAGAGCCATGGCACCGCTGGATGTGCCTCTGAGATAAAGCCCATGCGCTTAATCGCCAATTTCTTGATTGCCTCTTCACTCGCCATTGCCGTTGTCGGCACCGCGCAGGCTGAGATTCTCATCAAGGTCGACAAGAGCACGCAGCGCATGACGGTCGTGCGTCACGGCGCAACGGTCTACAGCTGGCCGGTCTCTACCGGGCGCACCGCTTATGCCACACCATCAGGCTCCTACACGGCCTTCCGCATGGAGGCCGACCATCATTCCAAGGAATGGGACGATGCACCGATGCCGCACTCGATCTTCTTCACGAAGATCGGCCATGCCATCCACGGCTCGTATGACACCAAGAAGCTCGGGATGCCCGCAAGCCACGGATGTGTGCGAATTTCGCCTGCACACGCTGCAACACTGTTCGCATTGGTAAAGCAGGATGGCCTCGTCAATACGAAGGTCGTGCTTACAGGCAGTGAGCAAGTCGCGCTCGCGCAGGGCGGAGTGCGCGTACCGCGTCTTCAGCCTCCTCTCGATCTGAGTGCCGGATCCGAGCGCGAGAACGCGCCACAATATGCCGTTCCAGGTGCCAGCCTTGATGATCCTCAACGGCCGTACACCAATCAAAACGCGGAATTCAGGCCGCAGGATTACACCCAGCCACGCTATGTGAATCCAAATTACGGTTTTGTCCCGCAGCCGCAATATGTCCGCCCAGGATTCTGACGGCGCGCCGGCACAATCGGCGGCCCCGCTGACGTGAGCAATTCCGAACAGTTTTTCCTGTGTCGGAGGCGTAACCTCAGTCGCGTAAAGGTGGACTGCTTATCGAGTGAATTTGGAGGACACGGCAATGCATCTGTCGAGCCAAAGTTTGGTGATCATATTGCTGGTAGGTCTCGTGGCCGGATGGCTGGCCGGGCAGATTGTACAAGGCACTGGTTTTGGGATCATCGGTGACATTGTCATTGGTGTCATCGGCGCCTTTATTGGCAGTTGGCTGTTTCCGCAGCTCGGCATCCACCTCGGCGCGGGCATTTTGTCAGCGATCATTAACGCGACCATCGGCGCATTGTTACTATTGTTGATTATCAGGCTTGTGCGCGGTGGAGGTGGATCGCGATGGAGTTGGGGAAGAAGCAGACGCTGGTAGCGCCTGAGCCACGATGTGGGAGATCAGACTTGAGCGTGCATGCTGGGCGCATTTTGCGTGCGCCTGGCAAAAGCCGTCGTAGTCACGCACTCAATATTCGATGAAGCGCTGGTTATCTCTACGCGACCTTGCGCGGCTCAATGGTCGAGCAGAAATCGAAGAGGATTTCGGCGAGGCGGCGCGTCGCAGGGCTTGCGTCCGCAGCGGCGACCAGTACGACTTCCGTGTTTGTTATTGTCGGAAATCCGTCCTTAGTTTTAAGCACGCGATGTTCGGGCAGGATTGCGATCTCGGGTAGAATGCTGACGCCGAGACCAACAGAGACCGCGGCTTGGATGCCGGCGAGATTGTGACTTGTATATGCAATGTGCCAGGCGCGCCCGGCCGCCTCGACGGCGTGGATCATGCGATTGCGATAGAGGCAGCCTTGGTCGGCCATCACGAGCGGCAGTGGATCGCGGTGATAATCGATCGGGTGCTGCTTGCTGGTGACCCAATGCAAACGCTCGGGCCAGGACGCGATTCCGCCTTTCTCGCCGGCTTCGCGTTTGAACAGTGCCAGGTCGAGCTCTCCGCGCTCCAGCGCACGGCGTGACTGCATGCTGAGGCCGCAACGCACGTCCAGGCGGAGGCCCGGGCGAGAACGGACGAAGTCCGACAGCAATTCGGTCAACCGATAGGCCGCGAAATCCTCCGGAACGCCGACCCGCACGACCCCCTCGCTCGCTGGTCGTGTGATCGCCTCACGCGCTTCCTGCTCGAGCGCCAAAATCCTCCGCGCGTAGGCAACAAGCCGCTCGCCTTCCTCGGTGGGTGTGGCCTGCTTCCCGTTGCGATGCAGTAACGGGTACCCGAGATTTTCTTCCAGCCGCCTGATCTGCTGGCTCACCGTCGACTGCGTGCGATGAACCCGCTCGCCCGCGCGCGTGAACCCGCCGGTATCGACGACCGAGACGAAGCTGCGAAGAAGATCGAGGTCGAGCATGGATGCATCATTCGATTTTCAACTTTAAATGATTTTATCATTTAATTTCCAAATATCAAGGGGTGGGCGTATCTGAGGTTCGGCAAAGGAATTCAGCATGCAAACCTCAAATGTAGCCCTGCCGTCCCAGTCACCCATCCCGTTACCGTTCTTGATCGCGGTGTTCTGCCTGCTGTGGTCGTCCGCCTTCGCTGTCGCCAAGGTAGGAATGGCAGACAGTCCTCCGCTTCTTCTCCTCGTGATGCGATTTCTGGGAGCCGGCATACTGATTTTCGGCGTTGCCGCAATCCGTCGCTCACCGTGGAATCTGAGCCGGCGTGATGTCCTTGTCTTTGCCGTGCTCGGGGTGGTCAACCAGGCGACGTTTTTGGGACTTGGCTATGTCGGCATGCACAGCATCTCGTCGGGCCTCTCCGCGCTCGTGGTCAGCGCCAACCCGGTGCTGACTGCGGTCATGGCCGCGTGGTTCCTCAACGAGCGGATGACATGGCGAAAGGCAGCGGGCCTGTTGCTCGGCGTCATCGGCGTTGCCTTCGTGGTCGAAAGCCGTATCGCAGGCGGCGTTGACCATTCCGTCGGTATCGCCTTCACCATCGCGGCGCTCTTGTCGCTCGTTGGCGGTACAATCTTGTTCAAGAAATTTGCACCCGCACATGGGCACTGGATCGGCAACGGCGTGCAGAGTCTATCGGCCGGGCTGATCACGTTGCCCTTCGCGCTGAGCTTCGAAAATGTAGGAGACATCGTGCCGAGCGGGCGCCTGCTTGCGGCCGTTGCCTATCTCGCCATTTTCGTCTCGGTGTTCGCCTATCTGCTCTGGTTCCACATGCTCACGGTGTCGGGCGCGACCGCGGCGAGTTCCTATCACTTCATGATGCCGCCGCTCGGATTGCTGTTCGGCTGGCTTCTGCTCGGAGAGCATGTCGCGCTCACCGATGTCGTCGGCATTGTGCCGGTCGCCCTCGGCATCTATCTCGTCACGCGTCTCCCGTCGTCACGAAGTTATCGATCGACGCACGATCCAAAATTCGCCGCCCGCGTTGCGAGCCGCCACGCCATCGGAAACCTTGCCCCGCGTGCCGTCCAATCCAATCGTCGTGGCCAGTAACTCAATATCTGCAACTTGCCGCTTCGCAATAGAAATATAGCGGACATTAGCTATGCAAACAGAAAGACCGCTTCGACATTTTAGGAATGTCCCGCTATGCGTTCGTGTCATACTGTTTGGAAGAATCGAAACGACGTTTGGGAAAAACCGAGCCGCCGATAGAAGCGGTGCGCATCAACGCGCCCCTCGGCGCTGGTGAGCTCGAGACCCGAGCAATGATGCTCGCGTGCGAAGTCGATCGCCGCCGTGAGCAGCTTCTGACCAAGACCATGGCCGCGATGCTGAGATGAAACGACTAGACTTGTGATCCTGCAAATCGTTGAGCCCGTGGGAAAATAGAAAACCAGCTCGGCACTGATCAGGCCGACTACTTCTGCTGCAAACTCCGCGACAAGACAGAAACTGGTCGCACTACGCAGGGATCGAACGAGGCGGTCTCGCGCGTCTGCCTCGGTCGACGGGTAACCGAGTTCGGTTAACAGCGAAGCTGCGTCTTTTGCATCGGCCTCTGTAGCACGCCTAAGTATGACCTTCATGTCGTCTCTCTCCCAGACGATTTGGCGACAAGCCGCCCAGCCGGGCCGGAGCAGCGACATCAACCAAACAAAAAAACCGCTCTCGCGCAGTGGCAGCGAACGCGATGCCGATCTTGAACGAAATTGTAAAACATTGGAAAACTGGAAAACCTTGCGCGTGCAAAATCAACTGCTTAGGAGGCATGGGCCATAAGCGGACATTATGTACGACTAATTGCAGGTCCGCTTCATGCCAAAGCAGACATCGCGACAAATCCGCGCGATGTCCGCTTAACCCCCAATAACGGATATTGAGCGGATATGTTGACACACCTGCTCTGTGCCAAGCGAATTCGAGGTGAAGCCCCATTGCTGTTTCCGACGGACCTCGCCTCGTTCCTCGATCTCATTCGCCAACACGGCGATGCAGCCTACAGCGTCATGTTCGCCTATGCGGCCTCGCACAGCCTGCTGTTGGCGCTATTTGCGGGCTACGCCGCGCATTCGGGCGCGCTGCAATTAGGCACACTCATCCTGGTCTGCTGGTTTGGCAGCTTTGCTGGCGATGTCTTCCGCTTCTGGATCGGGCGGCGTTTTGGGACCCGCTGGCTCGGGTCCTTTCCACGACTTGAAAGCGCCGTCCAGACCGCAGCTCGGCTAGCGGACCGTCATTACGTCTTGATGATCCTGTTCCACCGTTACCCGCACGGCATTCGCGGCGTCGCGGGCTTTGCCTACGGAATGTCGCGGCTGCCCTGGCCCACCTTCCTGGCGATCAATTTTATCGCCGCGGGCGTATGGTCATGCACCGTCGTCCTGGCTGGTTATGCCTTCGGCCAGGTCTCAGAGAACCTAATGAGCGACGCCTCTTCGGGTATTGGCTCGGTGATGCTGGTCGTGTTCCTCGGCCTCTCTTGGATTTTGACCAGAAAGCTCGAGCGTGTCGTCGAGCGGAGGTGACGCGCTGATTGAATAGAGCATTGGGGACTTCCGCTTTGGGTCGCTAGCGGCCAATGCGACAAATCACCGCGATGTCCGCTTTGGACAGCGCAGCATGCAACATCGCTATTCACCAATCCGCGTCCGATCATAATTGCGGCCGGAGTCGTGCCGCTTTAAAAACAAGGGTAAGCGTCCGAGAAAAAGGGCGCGCCACGAGAAAACTTAGGGAGGATTTCGGCCATGGGTTTGTTTCCTCATGCGCTATTGCTCGGCGCACTCGTCCTCACGACAGCGGGGGCACCAGAGATAACGTCAGCGCAAACTGTGTTTCCGGCGAAGTCAGTCACGCTCGTGGTCCCGGCAGCGGCCGGAGGCCCTACGGATACGGTTGCGCGTCTCGTCGCTGAATCAATGAGCCGGACACTCGGCCAGACCGTGCTCGTCGAGAACATCGGCGGCGCTGGGGGTACGATCGGCATGGCTCGCGTCGCCAAGGCCGCTCCCGACGGCTACACGATCGCCGTCTGGCACATTGCGCAGGCCACGGCGCCCGCTCTCTATGAGGGCCTCAAGTACGACGCAGTGAACGACTTCGATCATCTCGGCCGCATTACCGACGTGCCGATGACGTTGGTGTCCAAGACGGCTCTTCCCGCGAGGAACGTAACGGAACTTCTGGAATGGATACGAGCTGAAAAAGGCAAGGTGACTTATGGCCACGCTGGCGTCGGCTCGGCTTCGCATTTGTGCATGCTGATGCTCATGAAGGAGCTTGGAGTGCAGTTGGATGGAGTTGCCTATCGCGGCACGGGTCCGGCCATGAACGATCTGATGGGCGGTCAGTTCGATTTCATGTGCGACCAGACGACTGGCACCACCAACCCGATCAAAGGAGGCAAGATCAAAGGTTACGCCGTCACGACGAAGTTCAAAGTCTCGTCGGTGCCAGACCTGCCGACTCTCGATAGCGGCGCGATTCCGGGCTTCGAGGTGGCCGCGTGGCACGCTATGTGGGCGCCCAGGGGTTTGCCCAAGGACGTTTCCGACAAACTCGTGGCCGCCCTGCAGGCCGCTATCAAAGACCAGAAAGTGATTGAACGGTTCGCCGATCTCGGTACGGAGCCTGTTGCCTCAGCTCTCGCAACTCCCGATGCGTTAAAATCGCATCTCGTTGCCGAGGTGAAGCGGTGGGACACAGTCATCAGGGCAGCAGGCGTTAAGGGCAACTAGAGCCTCTCATGTCCGCTTTGGGTCAAAAGCGGACATCCTAAAGGCGGTGTTGCAGTGACCGGTTGAACCCACCCCCAAAGCGGACATTTGGGCTACGATCACCGGTTTCTTCGAGATTCAGGAGGAATTCTGCCAGGCAGCATGGAACCCAAATTAGGACAGAGGCATTGGGCGCACGGAGCGCGTACGCGTAACAATACGAAAATGCGAACTCTGACTATGTTTGTGTGTATGTCACGAATGGGAGAATGCCATGAAAAAGAGGATATTTGCGGCCGCCCTGACGGCAGCCGCGCTGTCATGGAGCGTCGGATCGGTTAGCGCCCAATCCTCCGGCACGGCAACGGAAGCCAGGGCCATGCTCGACAACGCCGTTGTAGCGCTCAAAGCCAACGAGGCCACGGCGCTTGCAGCATTCAATGACAAGAGCAATACGAAGTTCCGCGACCGCGATCTTTATGTGTTCTGCTACGACATGACCGAGGGCAAGTTCACGGCGCACGCGAACCCGGCAATGATGGGCACCGATATCCGCGCTTTGAAAGCCAAGGACGATCCGCTCGGACAAAGAATCTTCGACACGATCAACAAATCATCAGGAGGAACTGTCCTCACGGTAGACTATAACTTCCCGAAGCCCGGAACGACTGAGCCGGTTCCCAAACAATCCTTTGTTACCAAGGTCAACAACCAGGGCTGCGGCGTCGGCTATTACAAATAGCCCGATCGAAGTTTTCGCGGCACCCGCCCAAAACCGTCACCGCGCGGCATGGACGCGCCGATGTCCGCTTTGGGTCATAAGCAGATGCGCCGCAATAACCGATGTCCGCTTTGCCCCCTAAAGCGACGGCAAAAGCGGATTTACCAAAAAAGTTCATATCCGCTTTGCCCCCGAGAGCGGACATGTGCAGCGCACTAGCCGCACGCGAACTGCTCGTGCGCCCGAACGTCCGACCTTTGCCTTCGAAGCTTTCACGCACATTCCAAGCGAGCAAAACAAGGCCCGTTGCCGCTCGCAGACGTTTCGTCTATTGAGGACCTACGCGCGCCCGTAGCTCAGCTGGATAGAGCGTTGCCCTCCGAAGCTGGAGCCTTTTGTCAGTGGCGCTGATTAAACATCCTATTGGATCAAGGGCGGGCGGAGTTCACGATAGCCCCTTTTGGACGTAGCGCCACATTGGCGGCACGAGCCCAACACCCGAACGCTACTAATGCTGGAAGCGAACGGGCGTCTCCGGACGAAGTCCGCTCTTACCCCCGAAAGCAGACATTTGCAGTGCACCAGCCGATGTCCGCTAAGTGCCAATAGCGGACATCGCTGCCTCAGCAGCCGCGGCAAATACCTTCAATCACCTGCTTTAAATGTTGCTCCTTACGCTCATCCTCCGCGCGTTCTTTTTCCCATTTTTGCGGTGAACCGACATTCGGAGGGACTGAGTTTATCGTATCCTTCTGTTGA
>DASSIJ010000113.1:0-2465 GCA_035692045.1 Pseudolabrys sp.
CCAACATCCGTCGCGCCGCCTCCTGGGCCCAAAAGAAGACGGCGTCGAGATTGGTGGACAGGACCTTGCGCCATTCCTCGGCCGACATTTCAACCGCGCGGCCGCCATGCGCGATGCCGGCATTATTGACGAGGATCGTCACGGTGCCGAACGCCTTTTCCGCGGCATCGAAAGCGCGCGCCACCCCCGCATGGTCCGTGACGTCAGCCTCGATGGCGAGCGCTTTCCCGCCCTTCCCTTCGATCTCGTCTTTCAGCGCCTTAAGGCGGTCCGCCCGCCGCGCTACCAGGACAACAACTGCGCCGTTATCGGCAAGTGCCTTCGCAAATTGCACGCCAAGGCCGCTCGACGCGCCGGTCACCAGCGCCACGCGGCCCTTCAGGCTGAATATCTCGACGGCCTTCATTCAGTAACCTTATACACATGCGAGCCAAGCACATGAATAGACTATGAATCTCGGGCCGCCTATTTTGTCCTTGGACATGCGCCGACACGGATGGATGACGTGAAAAGGCTTTGGCAGGCGACGATCAATAGCTGGAACGGCCTGATCGCGGTAACCCAGTCGGAAGAGGCGTTCCGGCAGGAGGTGGCTCTCCTGGTGGTCGGCGTTCCTCTCGCATTTTTCCTGACGGCCGAGGTGGGCGAGCGCTTTGCGCTGATCGGCGTAATCATTTTCCTCATGATCGTCGAACTCTTGAACACCGCAATCGAGAAGCTGAGCGATCGGGTCACTCTCAAAAATGATCCAGCCATCAAACGTGTCAAGGACATGGGCTCGGCGGCTGTCGGCCTGTCACTGCTGGCGGCAGGTGCCGTGTGGCTCTGGATCGTGATCGAAAAGCTGTGGCCCTAGTGACTATAGAGTGCGTGCGGCAGCGCGGTCGCGAGGCCTGGCACGAACCATAGTACGACAAGCGCCAACAGCTGGATCAGCACGAACGGAATGATGCCGACATAAATATGCCGCGTGGTGATCTGCGGCGGTGCGACACCGCGCACGAAGAACAGGGTCGGCCCGAGCGGCGGATGCATGTAGGACGTCTGCAAATTTACCGCCATCAGGATCCCCAGCCAGACCGGATCGACCCCGGGCATGGCCAGCAACGTGGGCGCGACGATCGGCACCACCACAAAGATGATCTCGAAGGCGTCCATCACGAAGCCGAGCAGGAACATCGCGACCATCACGGCGAGCACCGCACCGGCTGTTCCGCCCGGAAGGTTCGACAGGGCATGGTGCACCATCTCGTCGCCGCCAAGCGCGCGGAACACCAGGCTGAACATCGTGGCGCCGATCAGGATCAGAAAAATCATGCTGACGATTTGTGCGGTCTTTTCGCAGACCGGCTGCAGCAGTGGAATAACCGGTGCCCTGCGCGCGGCTAAAACGATCGCGCCGACCGCGCCGATCGATGCCGCTTCCGTCGGCGTCGCGATGCCGCCGAGGATCGAGCCGAGCACGGCGGCAATCAAAAGAAGCGGCGCGACAAGCACTTCGGCAAGGCGGCGAATGAGCGCAAGACCGCGTGATGCTTTCGGGTCGGGTGGCAGCGCGGGCGACGTCTTCGGCCACACGATCGCAACCACGATCAAAAATAGAAGATAAAGTGCGACGAGCGTAAAGCCTGGCACCAGTGCGCCAGCGAACAGGTCGCTGACCGTGAGCGAGCGTGGCGCGAAAATGCCCTTCGAGAGCTGCGCGGCCTGGTACGAGTTTCCAAGCTGGTCGCCGAGCAGCACCAGGACCGTCGCCGGCGGAAATATCTGCGCCAGCGTCGCGGTGGCAGCGACAGTGCCGGCGGCTAGCCGCGGGTCGTAGCCGAAGCGCAGCATCGCGGGCAGCATGATCAAGCCCATGGTCACCGTGGTAGCGCCAACCACGCCCTTGGCGGCCGCGAGCAGCGTGCCGACAATGACCGCCGAGATGCCAAGCCCCCCGCGCAGGGTGCCGAACAGGCGGCCCATGGTCTCGAGCAGATCCTCGGCGATGCGCGAGCGCTCCAGCATGACGCCCATAAAGATAAACAGTGGGATCGCCAGCAGAACTTCATTCGTCATGACCCCGAAGATGCGCTGCGGCAGCGCGCCCAGGATCGCAAAGCTCATGACACCGAGCATCTGCCCGGCGATCGCGAAAATCAGTGAAACACCGGCCAGCGTCAGCGCGACGGGATAACCGGCCATCAACGCAGCAACGACCGCAACGACCATCAGGATCGCAAGCGTCTCCGCGAGCAGCATCAGCGCGTCCTCGACAGCGCTGTTGCAGCGTGGATTGCCTGCGCGATGCCTTGCAGTGCCATCAGAATTGCAAAGAGCGGGATGAGCGTCTTGAGCAAGAAGACGATCGGCAGGCCGCTCGTCTCCTGCGAATGTTCAAGAATCGCCCACGAGCGCATCGCATAGGGCGCCGACAGGCATAGCAGGACCAGCATGAATGGCAGCAGCAACAGCAATGCTCC
>DASSIJ010000114.1:0-8804 GCA_035692045.1 Pseudolabrys sp.
GCTGCCGATCACCATGATGATCGAAGGCGAGGAGGAGTGCGGCTCCAAAAACCTGTTCGGCTTTGTCCGCGACAACGCCGCTGAGTTCAAGCTGGACCTGGCGCTCGTCTGCGACACGGCCATGTGGGACCAGAAAACGCCGGCCGTGACCACCTCGCTGCGGGGACTGGTCTATGAGGACGTGAAGATTACTTGCGCCGACAGGGACCTGCATTCCGGCGTGTTCGGCGGCGCCGCGCAGAACCCGCTACGGTTACTGTCGCAAATTTTGGGAGAGATGTGGGACGACAATGGACGCGTCACCATTCCCGGCTTCTACGACGGCGTGAAGGATCTGCCCGCGGACATCAAGGCCGACCTGAAAGGCCTCGATCTGACAGCCGAGAAATTTCTCGGGCCCATAGGCCTGAAAAAACCGGCCGGCGAACATGACCGCATGCTGATCGAAATGGTCACGACGCGCCCGACCGCCGAGATCAACGGCATGATCGGCGGCTATACGGGCGAAGGCGCCAAAACAGTCATTCCGGGCGAAGCCAGTGCGAAGGTTTCGTTCCGGCTCGTTGGCGAGCAGGACCCTGAGAAAATTCGCGACGCCTTCCGCGCCTTCGTCCGGGCGCGGCTGCCTGCGGATTGCAAAGTCGAGTTCGGCAATTTCGGGCTGGCGCCGCCGCTCCAGCTGTCGTTCGACAACCCGGCGCTTGGCAAAGCGCGGGCGGTTCTCGCCGAAGAGTGGGGACACAAGGCCGTTGCCGTCGGGGCAGGGGGCTCGATCCCGATCGTGGCCGACTTCAAGAATGTGCTCGGCATGGACTCGCTGCTCGTCGGCTTCGCGCTCGACGATGACCGCGTCCATTCGCCGAACGAGAAGTTCGACCTGAACTGTTACCACAAGGGCATCAGGAGCTGGGCCCGCATTCTCGACGCGTTATCGTCCGGCTAGGTTCGCCTACTTGAGCTGATCGGCGACCTTGTCGATGCCGGCCTGTGCGCAATCGTCATCCTTGCCGGGCGAACCCGATACGCCGACCGCGCCGATGACGTCGTCGCCAACCTTGATCGGAAGGCCGCCCGCGAGCGCAATCACGCGTGTATATTCCTTGAACCCGGCGACGGCAGGCTCTTCCTGGATGCGTTTGACGATCGCAGCCGACGGCTGGCGGAACGTGCGTGCCGTGTAGGCCTTGCGATCGCTGCTCTCGACCGTGTGGAGACTGGCGCCCTCATCGCGCAGCATCACCAGCGCCAGACCGCCGCGGTCGAGCACCGAAACTGAAATCTTGAATCCCATGCTCTGACACTTGGCGATCACGGCACTGGCTATCGCCTGCGCCATCGGCAAGGAGATGCTCTTCTGGGTGACGACACCTTGAGCGGCGACCGGTGATGAAATCGCTGCGGCGATTGCAAGTCCGGCGATAGTTCTGGTGATGCGTGACATCAGCAATTCTCCCTGGTTTGCCCGGCACGATGTGCCCAAGGTGAGAACCCCGGTCGCGCCGGTCTATTTCTTGAGCTTGTATCCGGTCCGGAACATCCACCAGACCGTGGCGAGGCAGACAAAAAGAAAAAGCGCTGTCATGCCGACGCTGACGCTGTGACCCACATCGGCAATCTCGAAGAAGCTCCAGCGGAATCCACTGATCAAATAGAGCACCGGGTTGAACAGCGCGATCTTCTGCCAGAGCGGCGGCAGCACGCTGATCGAATAGAAAGTTCCGCCGAGGAATGTCAGCGGCGTGATGACCAGCAGGGGGATAATCTGCAGCTTTTCGAAGCCCTCAGCCCAGATACCGATGATGAAACCGAGCAGGCTGAAGGTTGCCGACGTCAGGAGCAGAAATGCCACCATCCAGAACGGGTGCGCGATGTGAAGGGGCACGAATATCCACGACGTCGCCAGGATTATCAGCCCAAGGATGATCGACTTGGTGGCCGCTGCGCCGACGTAACCGAGCACGATCTCGAACGGCGAGACCGGTGCGGACAGGATTTCATAGATTGTGCCGGTGAAGCGGGGAAAGTAGATCCCAAAGGAAGCGTTCATCGTGCTCTGGGTCAGCAGCGTCAACATGATCAGCCCGGGCACAATAAAGGCGCCATAGGAAACGCCCTCAATTTCGGTGATACGCGAGCCGATCGCCGCACCGAACACCACAAAATACAGCGAGGTCGAGAGGACCGGTGAGACAATGCTCTGCCAGATGGTGCGCCCGGTGCGCGCCATTTCGAAGGTATAGATCGCGTTGACGGCTCTCAGGTTCATCGTCTGTCGCTCACCAATCCGACAAAAATATCTTCCAGTGAGCTTTGCGTCGTTTGCAGGTCGCGGATCCGCAGGCCTGCGCGCGACAGCTCGCCAAGGAGCGTTGCCACACCGGTGCGCTCGGCCTTGGTGTCGTAGTTATAAATGAGGGTGCTGCCGTCTTCGCCAATCGAGAGCTTGAAGGCCGAGAGTTCCGGCGGGATCGCGGTGAGCTTCTGATGCAGCTGCAACGTCAGCTGCTTCTTTCCGAGCTTGCGCATCAGCTCGGCCTTATTCTCAACGAGGATGATCTCGCCTTTGTTGATGACGCCGATGCGGTCGGCCATATCCTCCGCTTCCTCGATGTAATGCGTCGTGAGGATAATGGTGACGCCGGAATCGCGCAGGTCTCGCACGACCTGCCACATGTCCTTCCGGAGTTCGACGTCGACGCCGGCGGTCGGCTCGTCCAGAAAGAGAATTTGCGGTTCGTGCGACAGCGCCTTGGCAATCAGCACGCGGCGCTTCATGCCGCCGGACAGCGTCATGATCTTGTTGTCCTTCTTGTCCCACAGGGACAGCGCGCGCAGCACCTTCTCGATATAGGCAGGGTTCTTCGGCTTGTTGAAAAGGCCGCGGGTGAACGAAACGGTCGCCCACACGCTCTCGAAGGCGTCGGTGTGCAATTCCTGCGGCACCAGCCCGATGAGGGAGCGGGCTGCGCGGTAATCGGAAACAATGTTGTGGCCGTCGACGGTGACCTTGCCCTCCGTCGGTACCAATATGCCGCAGATGATGCCGATGAGCGTGGTCTTGCCGGCGCCGTTGGGCCCGAGCAGCGCGAAGATTTCGCCGCGACGGATATCAAGATTGATGCGGTCAAGAGCCCGAAATCCGGACGCGTAACTCTTCGAAAGGTCTTTGACGGAAATAATCGATTGCATGAGGTCGGCGGCTGAGGAGGGGCGCAGCCGCCATATAGGCCTGGAAACACGATCGCGCCAGCCTGAAAAATGCGACGAAAGTGCTAGGCCTCCTGCGTCAGCGCACCGAGATCAGTGAGCGTGCGTGCCGGCGGGTAGTCGGCATATTCATCCGGCATGCCGGCGCGATTGATCCACACGCCGCGGAAGCCAACAGAGACACCAGCCATGACATCCCAGCGGTTCGACGAGACGAAGGTGACATCGGCGGGCCTGCACATGAAGTGTTTGGTGACGAGCCCGTAGACTTCCGGCCGAGGTTTGAACATTTTCAATGTGTCCACCGAAAGAACCGCGTCGAGATCGCCGCCAATGGCGGCGGCGTCAACGGCGGCCTTGAGCATGGCAGGCGAGCCGTTCGACAGAATGCCGGTCTTATGGCCCTTGGCTTTCAGCGCGCTGAGTGCTGTTCGCGCATCAGGAAATGCATCAAGCTTGAAATAGGAGTCGAGCAATGCCGGTTTGAGCGACCGGTCCACGTCCGGCACCGACGCCAGCGCATAGTCAAGCGCGCGCTCCGTGAGTATCCAGAAATCCGTGTAATGGCCGGCGAGAGTCAACGTCCAGCTGTATTCGAGCTGCTTGGCCCGCCAGATCGCCGAGA
Organism: Pseudolabrys sp.; assembly: GCA_035692045.1. GTDB lineage: Bacteria > Pseudomonadota > Alphaproteobacteria > Rhizobiales > Xanthobacteraceae > Pseudolabrys. Next base: position 3,833 of record DASSIJ010000114.1, read on the forward strand.
CGCGATCGGCATCAGGCCCCGCCCGGCTGCGGTGACGCGCGATGGCCGCATGCACATTGAAAAGTGTGCCGTAGGCATCAAAGACGAAAATTGATGTCATGGTATCCTCGGCGTTGGGCCGCTATGGTCGCAAAGACAGGCCGTTGGGGTAAAGAGGCCGCGGTCAGGTCGGGAGTGACGAATGGTGTCGGGACAAGGATGGTCGAAGACCTGGACTTTTTATGAAGGGGACTGGCACGAGGGCAACGTCCCGATCATGGGTGTGCGCGATCACGCCGCGTGGTTGTGCTCATCGGTATTCGACGGCGCACGGACCTTCGAAGGCGTATCGCCCGATCTCGACCTGCATTGCGCGCGGGTGAATGCCTCAGCCGAGACCATGCACCTCAAGCCCGTTGTCTCGGAAGAGACATGGATGGGGCTCGCACGCGACGGCATCAAGCGCTTCGATAAAGAGGCGGCCCTCTACATTCGGCCGATGTATTGGGCCGAGCACAGCGGCGTGTTGCTGATCGCCCCCGACCCGGGATCGACCAAATGGTGCCTGAGCGTCTACGAGGCACCCATGCGCAAGCCCGAAGGCTTCTCGGTTACGCTGTCGCCGTATCGTAAGCCGAGCCTTGAATGCATGCCGGTCGACGCCAAGGCCGGCTGTCTCTATCCCAACAACGCACGTGCGTTGCTTGAGGCAAATGCCCGCGGCTTCGGCAATTGCGTGGTGCTCGATCTGCTGGGCAACGTGGCCGAGCTCGCGACCGCGAATCTCTTTATCGGCAAGGACGGTGTCGTGTTCACGCCGGCGCCGAATGGCACATTCCTTAACGGCATCACCCGTCAGCGCGTCATCAAGCTGTTGCGCGATGCCGGTGTGAGCGTCGTCGAGACCGTATTGACCTATCGTGACGTGCAGAATGCCGACGAGATTTTCTCCTCGGGCAACTATTCCAAAGTCATGCCGGTCAACCGCATCGAGGAGCGTTCGTTGCAGCCCGGCCCGCTCTATCGCAAGGCGCGTGAGCTCTACTGGGAGTTTGCTCATGCATAGCCGGCCTGGCGGCTGTCGATGAGCGCTCCTGTTGCCATCATCGGTCTCGGGCTGATGGGTGAGGTTTACGCCCAACGCCTGATCGATGCGAAAATTCCCGTCAGCGGTTTCGACATCGATCCTGCACGCCGCGCACGGCTGGCCGAGATTGGCGGCAATCCGGCATCCTCGATCGCCGAACTCGCCAGAGCCGCCCGCTGCATCATCGTTGCCGTGTTCAATACCGAACAGGTCGAGGATGTCGTCGAGCATCAATTGTTGGCGGCGCTGGGCGATGGCTCCGGGAAGATCGTGCTGTGCATGAGCACCTGCGATCCCGACAGGGTGGCGGCCCTCGCAGATCGCGTGATCCCGCGCGGTATCCGCTATCTGGATGCGCCGGTTTCGGGCACCAGCGATCAGGTGCGCCGTGGCGACGGCGTGGCGCTTATTGGCGGCGACGCCGCCATCGCCGAGGATGTAAAGGATGTCCTGGACACATTGTTCGTGCGCCGGTTCCACGTCGGCAAGATTGGCGACGGCGGCCGTGCCAAGCTGGCGGTCAATCTGATCCTTGGTCTCAATCGTCTGGCAGTTGCCGAAGGCCTGGTTTTTGCCGAACGGCTTGGGCTCGATCCCGGCGCCTTTCTCGATGTTGCGCGCGGCTCTGCTTCATATTCACAGGTGATGGAAACCAAGGGCCCAAAAATGGTGCGCGGCGATTTTTCGCCGGAAGGCCGCGTCAAGCAGACGCTGAAGGATGTGCGCCTGATGCTCGATCAGGCCGCCAGCGCCGGGCAAAAGCTTTCCCTGCTCGAGGTGCACGCCGATGTGCTCGAAGCCTGCGTGCGCGCCGGCGAATCCGACCTCGACAACAGTGCCGTCATCAGGGAAGTTCGCCGTCGTGGGAGCGGGGGAGAGAGGCAATGAAAAGATTGGTGGTCTTGCTCGTGTCGGGCCTGATGCTCGCGAGTTTCGCGTCACCGGGCCATGCACAGGAGTGGCCGCAGAAGCCGATCCGCATCATCGTATCGTTCGGGCCCGGTGGCGGTGCAGACATCATCGGCCGCATCCTTGCGGATTCAATGCAGGCCAAGCTCGGCAAGCCGGTCGTTATTGAAAACAAGCCCGGCGCCGGCGGCATCATCGGCAACGAAGCGGTCGCCAATGCGGAGCCCGATGGCTACACGCTCGGCATTATGACTGCCGGCCAGATCATCGCCGCCGTCACCAGAAAAAACATGCGCTACGACACGCTGACCGCATTTGATCCGGTCGGACAGATCGCCACCGCCAGCCTTTTGATCGTCACGCGCCCGGATTTTCCCGCCAACACCGTGAAGGAGCTGGTCGCAGCGGCAAAGGCCGACCCCGGAAAGATTGTCTTCGCAAGCCCGGGTTTTGCGGCGACCCAGCATTTTGCCGGTGAAATGTTCAAGCAGACCGCAAAGGTGGATCTGCTGCACGTTCCATTCAAGACATCGCCGGAAGCCATCAACGCGACGCTCGGCAAGCACGCCGACGTATTGTTCGACACGGTGTCGGCCCTGATCGGCCACGTACAATCCGGACAGCTCAAAGCGCTTGCCGTGACCGGCAAAAGTCGTTTCCCGGCTGTGCCGGATATTCCGGCCGCTGTGGAGTCGGGTGTGCTTCCGGGCTACGACGTAACCACCTGGTACGGCCTGTTCGCGCCGCATGGCACTCCGGCGCCGGTGATTGCGAAATTAAGCAAGACGCTCAACGAGAGCCTCGCGGACGACACCGTGCGCCAGCGCATGAGTGCAGCGGGCGTAGTGGTTCAGACGTCCACGCCACAGGCCTTCGGAGATTTCATGGCCGCGGAATACAAGCGCTGGAATGCCGTGCGCGAAGCCGCCGGGATTCCCCAGCAATAGGGTATCTCGCCTTTATGCGTGGACGACCGTGACCGGCTTGCCCTGGCCGATTGACTGGATGATCGCCTCGAATGCGCCAACCACATCCAGCATATCGGCGGTGGAAACCGGAAAGGGCTTGCCGGTTTCGATGGTCTCAGCGAAGGCTTCCAGCAACACGCCAAGCGAATCCGCGGGAGGATGGATTTTCGTTTCCGGTTGCCCGCCGATCAGCGTGACGGTGAGCGACGTCTCTTCGCGCGCCTCGGCCGAGCCTTTTGTCCCGAATACGTGTATGCGCCAGAACATCGGGGCGGCGCGCACCGTTGCAAGCACGCCGGTCGCGCCGCTTGCGAACTGCACCATCGCCACGGCCGCATCGCGCGGATCCGGCGGCGGCTTTTGCGAATAGACGCGAGCATCCACCTTGGCGATCGGTCCGGCAATGTTCACGAACGCATCGAGTACGTGCAGGCCGGCTCCGGTCATGCCACCACCCGGAGACTCACGCGGATCGTCGCGCCAGCCGCCTTTGACGCGCGTCGAATGTTCATTGCTGAAATTACCCTCGACGTGCAGAATTTCTCCCAGCGTGCCGTCGGTGACCACGCGCTTGAGTTCACGCATGCAGGGAAAGCAGCGTTTGTTGTTGCCAAGGGCGAACGGCACCCCCGCGTTTTTCGTGGCCGCGATGGCGCGTTCGGCCTCCGCGCGCGTAAGAGCGAGCGGCTTTTCGCACCAGACCGGCTTGCCGGCTGCGGCGACCGCCGAAATCTGTCCGACATGCAGGGAATGCGGGGTGGCGAGAAAAATGGCCCGCACGCGGGGATCGGCCACGGCCGCCTCGAACTCGGTCGACAATTCAAAGCCGTTGGCCGCCGCAAAATCGCGGACCAGCTCGGGCTCCTTGCTGACCCCGCGGATGATGCGCAGGCGCCGGCTTTTGCCCTGGACCGCCTCGACGATATTTTTTCCCCATCGGCCTAGGCCGATCACGGCGGCATCGATCATGGATGTGCGAATGGGCTGGTGGGACGAAAACTCATGGGCGGCGCATACTAGACAAGCAGGCGCGCCAACGGCAATCGGGTGAAAATTACAGGAGGAAGTGAACCATGGACGACAAGGACCTCTACGAGCGCGGGTTGAAGCTTCGCATCGACATGTTCGGGCGCGAGGCCGTTGACAAACGCATGAACGCGTTTGGCGATTTCGGCAAGCCGCTGCAACACATCATCAACGCCTATGCCTATGGTGATGTGTGGCAGCGCTCGGCGCTGCCGCCGGGGGTGAAGTCGCTCGCCATGGTCGCGATGATGGCGGCAGCCGGTCATCCCAATGAATTGCGTGTGCATCTCAAGGGCGCACTGAAGAACGGCTGCACGGTCGAGCAGATTCAAGAAGTCTTGCTGCTTCTCACCCTTTATTGCGGCATTCCGGCTGCCAACGAGGCGCATCGTATCGCCGCCGACGTGCTGCGGGAGGAGCAGCGCTGATCAGGGTGGGGGCTCGGTGAGCAAATTCGGCACCGTGCGGCCGCGCATGTCGTAGACGCGCGCATAGTCGATGCCTTCCCGGTTGATCTCCACCAGGACCGGCGCGGTCAGGTCCCGGCAATAAAACGTGCCAAGCATCATGGCGAAGTCGGCGCGTTTGCGGTCCCAGGTGGTTTCGAAGTCCGGTCCGAGCGCCACTTCCGCTGGCCGTTGCGGGCCGCAGATCTCGATGGTCCAGCGTCGACCCGCCGGCGGCTTGAGATGCATGGCATCGAGCTTGACCCGCAAAGCCTCGCCGGCCTGCTTGAACGCCAACCCCCAGTAGTCGAGCATGTAGTTGTCGTGCGCCATGCGCACGCCGCCGGACGCCCAGTTGAACGCCGTGTATTGGTACGGGTGTAGCCGCACCATGTCGCTCAGCGGCAGTGTCAGCCCGCCAACAAAGGCGACGGTAAGCGCGGCGGTCGCCGCTTTTCCGAATGGACGCGATTTCTCGAAAAGCCATGCTCCGGCGAGGCCACCGAGAACGGCGAATGGCGGCACCACGAACACAAAATGGCGCAAGCCGTTATAGA
>DASSIJ010000115.1:0-16449 GCA_035692045.1 Pseudolabrys sp.
TTCAGTTGGCAGCACGGTTCGAACTCCATCTGACGTCACGATGCCAATGACAAGTATTTTGACAATGTTAAACGTTGCCTTCTCAGTCCTCGCACTCCCAAGACGAGACCCGACAAAATAAAGAACCGGAATGATACCACACGCTGTTGGGTCGCTTTCCTCGGCATTTACGATTCTAAGGGCCGCTTCGGCATCGCCCGAATAGAGCTTCACGAAACGGAACGCCTCGTGTTGGGTGTTGCATACGAGCCGGCTGCCAACCTGAACCTCACCGGCGCCCAAGCCTTCTGCCTGCGCGGGTAGCCCGAAGATGAGTGTCGCTGGAACAGCGATGAGTGCCAGGCGCAGTACCAAATTGAGGACCAACCGTAATACGAACTTCATCGGAGCCTCCATCGTTAGGGCGTGGATAAATTGCACGGTTGGACCCGACCATCTTCTCCTGTTCTGCTGTGCTTGGGATGATTTGCGCGTTTTTCAAAGCTTTAACGCACGCACGTACCAACCGGCGCATGAACGACAAATTCAGCTCAAGAAATCTTTGATAGCTAATTGACGGTGAGGCACAGGCTCGTCCCCCTCCCGGCAGCCCTCCTCGCAATATGCGGCCCGCTCAGTCCCCGGGGCGGGCCGCATTCCTCGCACGTTTCGCCGTATGGCGCGCAGATCTCAATGGCCGCGCGAGGTCTCACGAATCGGCAGGCACGTACCAACATGAGCATGAATGACAAATTCAACCTGGGAAATCTTTGGTACCCGATCTGAATGTGCAGGATCGTCACGCGCCGACGGAGCCAATCAAGGAGTGATGAGATGAGCAGAGAGTGGCGACGCATTCGCGATCAGTGGGAAATAGCACGAATCACTGACGGTCAGTTCATCTCACAGTCAGAAGCAATCGGCGCGCACTATGGTGCGCTCGCCCGAGAGATGGTCAGACGCGACTTCAGGGAAGCATGGCGTCCGTTGGTTCCATTGAATCTGTGACGCCGGTCTCGATCACATTCGAGATGAGACCATCGACCTCACGAGGACCACCCGCTAGCGCTGAGGAAATTTGACGATGCCGTCTGGAGCACTCCCGCGCTTTCATTTACCCGCGCAGTCTCGTGTCACAACGCGCGTACCCGACTTCATGGCGCTGATGAAGCCGCGCGTCATGTTGCTTGCTGTGTTTACCGCGCTTGTTGGATTGATGATCGCACCAGGTGACCTCGATCCCTTCTCTGGTTCCATTGCAATTCTGACAATCGCCGCAGGAGCTGGTGCCGCCGGCGTGCTCAACATGTGGTACGACGCCGACATCGACGCGGTGATGACTCGCACGGCCAGTCGTCCAATCCCCCGCGGCACGATCTCGCAGGCAGAAGCGCTTGCATTCGGACTTGTGCTTGCGGGAAGCGCAGTTGCGGTCCTTGCGCTTGCGCTCAATGTCAAAGCGGCGGCGCTGCTCGCCTTCACGATCTTCTTCTATGTCGTTGTGTATACGATGTGGCTGAAGCGGCAGACGCCTCAGAACATCGTCATTGGCGGTGCTGCCGGCGCGCTTCCACCCGTGATTGGCTGGGTAACCGCAACCGGAGACATCGGGCTCGAGCCGATCATTTTGTTTCTAATCATCTTCCTGTGGACGCCGCCCCATTTCTGGGCGTTGTCACTCAATCGTACCCACGAATATGCCCGAGCGGGTGTCCCGATGCTGCCGGTCGTTGCCGGAAGGGCCGCCACAACGCGACAGATTCTCATTTATAGCGTTCTTCTGGTGCCGGTTTCAGCGCTGCCATGGTTCGTTGGCTTTGCGGGTGCGATCTACGGCGCGACCGCCATTGTCTGCGGAGCGATCCTTGTTGCACTTGCCTTGCAGCTTGACAGAAGCAGTGAGGCCGACCGACGCCCTGCTCATCGCCTTTTCACGTTTTCTATTTTCTACCTGTTCGTGCTGTTCGCGGCGCTGCTAGCCGGCAATAGCAACATTCGGTGGTCATCCCCTTACTTGGGCCGCGCTACTTCGACTGCCACCGGACCGATCCAGGCTCAACCTTCAGCGCAACCTGTACGGATCGCGCACAGATCCACCAATCTCAAAGCGGACGGGCTCTAATATGCGGTGCGTCGTACTCGCTCTTGCGCTGATTTGTGCCGCAATGGTTGGCGGTTGCTCGGAGGGCGTCCTCGATCCGAAAGGGCCGATTGCCTCTGCCGAGCGGCTTATAATGCTCAACTCGCTCGGAATCATGCTGGCGATCGTGATCCCTACGATCCTCGCCACGCTCGGCACGGCCTTTTGGTTCCGTGCCTCCAACACACGGGCACGCTACATGCCGGATTTCGCCTATTCCGGCCGCCTCGAGCTGCTCGTCTGGTCGATCCCGATCATGACTGTGATTCTGGTGGGCGGCGTCACCTGGATCGGTTCATACGACCTCGATCCGCCCAAGCCGATCGCCTCTGCGGAAAAGCCCGTCAGGGTTCAGGTCGTCGCGCTCGATTGGAAATGGCTGTTCATTTATCCCGACCATGGCATTGCGGCCGTCAATCAGCTGACCATCCCCGTGGACACGCCCATCAGCTTCGAACTGACCTCTTCGGGGGTGATGAACAGTTTCTTTGTGCCGCAGCTCGGCGGCCAGATCTACACAATGGCCGGGATGGTGACGCGCCTTTATCTCAAGGCCGACCATCCCGGGACCTATCGAGGAATATCGGCAAATTACAGCGGCGCCGGATTTTCCGACATGTACTTCAAAGTCGATGCGGTTCCGGCCGAGAAATTTGCGCAGTGGGTGGCTGCAACGCGCACCAATGGCTCGGTACTCGATGCGCAAAGCTATGCCGCGCTGGCGAAGCCCAGCCAGGCTGTCACACCTTTCACCTATCGTGCCGTGGCTCCCGACCTGTTTAACGGCATCTTGAGCAACGTAGGCAGCGTAGTGCAGTCCGGCGATCCCTTGTGCTTCGCCTCCGTCGTGTCACAAAGGGCAGAAAAATGAATCTCCTTGGCAAGCTGACCTGGAGCGCGATTCCATTCGACCAGCCGATCATCATGGGCGCTTCGGGTGGCATGATCCTGGGCATTCTGGCCGTCGTCGCCTGGGTCACGTTGAAGGGCTACGTGCCTTATCTGTGGAACGAGTGGCTCACTTCCGTCGATCATAAGCGTATCGGCGTCATGTATATCGTGCTGGCGCTGCTGATGCTGCTGCGCGGCTTCTCTGATGCGATCATGATGCGTGCGCAGCAGGCGGTCGCGGCCGGCGGCGCGCAGGGCTATTTGCCACCCGAGCATTTCGACCAGATTTTCTCGGCGCACGGCACCATCATGATCTTCTTCGTGGCGATGCCGTTTATCATCGGATTGATGAACTTCGTGGTCCCGCTGCAACTCGGCATCCGCGACGTGGCCTTTCCAACACTGAACTCCGTCAGCCTGTGGCTCACCGCATCAGGCATTCTGTTGACGAACATCTCGCTGGTCGTCGGTGAGTTCGCAAAGACGGGCTGGGTTGCTTATCCGCCGCTCAGCGAGCTTCAGTTTTCGCCCGGCGTCGGCGTCGACTATTACCTCTGGTCGCTGCAGATCTCCGGTGTCGGCACACTGCTGACCGGCATCAATTTCGTCACCACGATCCTGAAAACGCGAGCGCCGGGAATGGGCTACATGCGCATGCCCGTCTTCTGCTGGACGGCGCTCGCCTCGAACCTGATGATTGTCGCCGTCTTTCCGATTCTGACCGCGACGTTCGCGATGCTGCTGCTCGACCGTTACCTCGGCTTCCACTTCTTTTCGGTCGACGCCGGCGGCAACGCAATGATGTACGTAAACCTGTTCTGGATGTGGGGCCACCCCGAAGTCTACATCCTCGTCCTGCCGGCGTTCGGCGTCTACTCTGAGGTGAGTGCGACCTTCTCCGGTAAGCCGCTGTTCGGCTACCGCTCCATGGTGGCTGCGACCATGGTGATTTGTGTTCTCTCCATGATGGTCTGGCTGCACCACTTTTTCACCATGGGCGCGAGTGCAAGCGTCAATGCCGTCTTCGGCGTCGCAAGCATGATCATCGGCGTGCCGACCGGCGTGAAGATCTTCAACTGGCTGTTCACGATGTACGGCGGGCGTGTCCGGTTCACGGTCCCGGTGCTTTGGGCCATCGGTTTCATGGTGACGTTCGTGCTGGGAGGCCTGACCGGCGTGCTACTCGCCGTGCCCCCCGTTGACTGGCAGGTGCATAACAGCCTTTTCCTGGTCGCCCATTTTCATCACGTCATCATCCCCGGCGTCGTATTCGGCGTCTTTGCCGGCTATATGTATTGGTTCCCCAAGGCGTTCGGCTTCACGCTCGACGAAAGCTGGGGCCGGCGTGCGTTCTGGTGCTGGTTCATCGGCTTTCATGTCTCGTTCATGCCCCTCTATGTGGTCGGCCTGATGGGAATGACGCGGCGTCTGCAGCATTACGACGTTGTCTCGTGGCAGCCGTGGCTGATTGTCGCCGCGGCCGGAGTTGTCATCATTTTCGCCGGCGTCATCTGCCAGATCATGCAGTTCGCCGTTTCGATCCGCCACCGCGAACAGCTTCGCGACGTGACCGGAGATCCCTGGAATGGCCGCACCCTCGAATGGTCAACGGCGTCGCCACCACCCGCTTGGAACTTTGCTTTCCTGCCCCGTGTCGCCGGCAGAGATGCCTACTGGATCCAGAAGACGCTCGCGCGCGCAAAGCAAGTTCAGCCAGCGCCAAGGCGCAAGTACGAGCCGATCGAAGTGCCGAAAAACACCCCGACCGGCTTCGTCAATGCCTTCTTTGCCGTGGTCACTGGCTTTGCCTTGATCTGGCACATCTGGTGGATGGCCGCTCTTGGAGCCGTCGGTGGATTCGTGACGTTCCTCGTATTCGCATTTCGCGAGGAGGAGGAGGTTGAGATACCCGCCGAAACGATTGCCCGGTTCGATCGCGCTCACCCCGCGGAGGTCGCACTATGAGCCTCGCTGTCGCCGTCAGTGATGTGAATGAGGACGCATTTGTCCCCGCCAGCGAGGCCGGACCCGCTCCAAAGCGGATCGTGGTCGCCTTCGGCTTCTGGGTTTTCCTGCTGAGCGACATCGTCATGTTCTCGGTGCTGTTTGCTGCCTATGCAGTGCTCGTGCGTGCGACGGCGGGCGGACCGAGCGGCGCCCAGCTGTTCAATCAAGTCAGTGTCGCGGTTCAAACCGCTTGTCTTCTTATCTCGAGCTACACATGCGGGATGATGTCGCTGGCAGTAAGTGCGCGGCAGCGATTCAATACCTACATCTTTGCTTTGGTCACGTTCGTGCTCGGCGCCGCGTTCCTCTATCTTGAGGTCCACGAGTTCGCCAGCATGATCGCCCGCGGCGCGGCCCCACAGCGCAGTGCTTTTCTTTCCGCGTTCTTTACCGTTGTCGGCTGCCACGGATTGCACGTCACCGCCGGACTGATCTGGCTGGCCGTGATGATGGCGCAGGTCGCATTCAAGGGGTTCCGCCCCTCCGTCGACCGCCGTCTCCTCTGCTTTGCTCTGTTCTGGCACGCACTCGACATCATCTGGGTCTGGCTGTTCACGGCCGTCTATCTGATGGGAATTCGTCTATGACCGATACACCTTACGATCGCGCACCTGGAGAGATCTCGACAACGGCTGAGGCGCAAAGGCTGACGCTATCCGACTTTGGCATCTACACGGCCGGACTGGTTCTCGCAGTGATCCTCACGGCCACCTCGTTCTGGGTCGCCAACACCTCGCTGCTCTGGGCGCCCGGCGTTGCCATGGGTCTTGTCGTGCTCGCCATCGCCCAGATGGGCGTTCACCTGGTCTTTTTCCTTCACATCACGACCGGACCGGACAACACCAACAACGTGCTGGCGCTGGCCTTCGGCCTGCTCATCGTGTTCCTGGTCGTCGTCGGGTCACTGTGGATCATGGCCGACTTGAACGACAACATGATGCCCATGTCCGAACTGATGAATTTGCAGATGCAGCACTAACTCACCGTCGGAAGCTCATGATAGCCGCATGAGTCTATCGCCTCTCGTTGACACGACATTTCTTTTCAATGCGTGAGCACAATGACGACAAACGCGATCAGCGCGATCATTACCAGGATTTGCCCCTTGCTAGGCGACAGATGAGGGTCAGGATTCAGCAGACCCTTTATAAGACCGTCGAAGAACTTCATGCGGCGCAAGATAGCGATGCCGCTCATTTATGCTTTGCTATTTCTGCTATGCGAGGCGTTTTGTGCCACGACCTTCCAAATCACGGCAAACCGGTGCAAGCGCCTCGTTGCAGTCACGGTTACATCAAGAAGGTGAAAAACAAAGCACACCGGTGATAGCGACCTTTTTCAATCAAACTAAATTGTCGCCACAAAGGAGAAAGCACTATGCCCACTGCAAAAGCCACGCCTGGTCGAACGCTCCTCAATCCAAGCGATCACACCCTGATTTTGATCGACTTTCAGTCGCAGATGGCGTTCGCGACCAAATCAATCGACGCAGTCGCTCTGCGTAACAACGCCGCACTAATCTCGAATGCGGCCAACATTTTCAATGTCTCGGTGATTCCGACAACAGTCGCGGAGAAGTCATTCTCCGGACCGATGTTCGACGAGATTCGAACTGCGTTTCCAAAGACGAAGTTCTTCGACCGAACCTCGATGAACACGTGGGAAGACAAGGCTGTCATCGCGGAAGTCAATCGCATCGGCAAGAGCCGTCTTGTGCTCGCCGGACTCTGGACTTCAGTCTGCATTGTCGGTCCGGCGCTGTCAGCCATCGACCAGGGCTTTGAAGTCTACGCGATTACGGACGCTTGCGGCGACGTTTCGACTGAGGCGCATGAGCGCGCTGTCGAGCGGATGGTGCAGGCTGGCGCGCGTCCAATGACTTCGGTGCAATACCTCCTGGAGCTCCAACGCGATTGGGCCCGCAGCGAGACTTACGATGCAGTCACCGGCCTGGCTAAGACTTACGGCGGCGCTTACGGGCTGGGAATTATTTACGCTAAGACGATGCTTGGCGCGCACGCCAGCGAGGCGGGAATTGCAGCCTGATCGACTTGGGATCGGACGACGAGGAACCTGCGATGAAGAGCTATATAGTTGCCCTCGCAGTCGGAGTACTGGTCGGCACCATCTATGGTGTCCTCGACGTCCGATCGCCTGCACCACCTGTCGTGGCCCTCGTTGGCCTCTTGGGCATCCTGCTTGGTGAGCAGGTCGTACCAATCGTCAAACGCCTCCTGAACAACCAACCGATCACAATCGGGTGGGTACAGACCGACTGCGTACCCCATGTCTTTGGGGAATTGCCCAGGAAGTCGAGCCTCAGCGTAAAGATCGAGCAAGAGGTGCCCACGTGACCCCAGATCTCATTTTGCACAATGGTCGTATCACGACGCTCGATCGTTCGAAGCCTGAAGCGAGTGCGGTTTCAATCTCAGACGGGAAATTCGCATTGGTCGGCACGGACAATGACGTGCTGTCGCTGGCAGGTCCGTCGACCAAAATTATTGACCTAAAGCGGCGCCGCGTTCTTCCGGGCCTCATCGACAATCATCTCCACATCATTCGCGGCGGTCTGAATTTCAATATGGAATTGCGATGGGACGGCATTCGTAGCCTGTCTGACGCAATGTCTATGCTGAAGCGTCAAGTGTCGATCACACCACCGCCACAATGGGTTCGCGTCGTTGGGGGCTTCACCGCCCATCAATTTGCTGAGAAGCGGTTGCCCACCATTGACGAAATCAATGCAGTTGCTCCTGAAACGCCGGTCTTCTTGCTCCATCTTTACGATCGTGCGTTGTTGAACGGCGCCGCCTTGCGAGCCGTTGGGTACACAAAAGACACCGTCGCGCCTCCGGGCGGCGAGATTTTTCGTGATGCCCACGGCAATCCAACCGGGCTTTTGATCGCCAAGCCAAATGCCGCCATTCTCTACGCGACGCTCGCCAAGGGACCCAAGTTGCCGTTTGAATACCAGCTCAATTCAACTCGTCATTTCTTGCGCGAACTCAATCGGCTCGGCGTGACTGGAGCCATCGACGCTGGCGGCGGCTTTCAAAACTATCCGGAAGACTATGAAGTGATCCGCAAGCTAAGCGAGGCTGGGCATCTTACCGTCCGGCTTGCCTATAATCTTTTCACGCAAAAACCAAAGGCCGAAAAAGAAGATTTCCTTAACTGGACCAAAACGTCCAAGTACAAACAGGGCGACGACTACTTCCGACACAATGGCGCCGGAGAAATGCTGGTTTTCTCGGCGGCTGATTTTGAGGATTTCCGGCAGCCACGACCCGACATGCCTCCGGAAATGGAGGGTGACTTAGAAGGGGTTATACGCATTCTCGCTGAGAATCGCTGGCCATGGCGGCTGCATGCGACCTATGACGAAACTATTTCTCGCGCACTCGATGTCTACGAGCGCGTCAATCGCGATATCCCCCTGAAAGGGCTGAATTGGTTTTTCGATCATTGCGAAACCATTTCTGAGAAATCAATCGATCGTATTGCAGCGCTTGGCGGCGGTATCGCGCTTCAGCATCGTATGGCCTATCAGGGAGAGTATTTCGCCGAGCGCTATGGCCACAAAGCCGCCGAAGCAACGCCACCGGTAGCGAAAATACTCAAGAGTGGTGTCAAAACCTCCGCCGGCACCGACGCCACGCGCGTTGCCTCATATAACCCTTGGGTGTCGATCGCCTGGCTGGTCACAGGCAAGACCGTTTCCGGCATGCAACTTTACCCGCGCCACAATTGTCTTGACCGCGAGACCGCGCTTGAGATGTGGACCCATAAGGTCACATGGTTTTCCAACGAAGAAGAAAAAAAGGGTCGCATCAAGAAAGGGCAGTTCGCCGACTTAGTTGTGCCCGATCGTGACTACTTCACCTGTGCGGAACATGAAATTTCTGAGATCACATCCGACTTAACGATACTCGGCGGCAAAATCGTCTATGGGGTTGGTGATTTTGCTGACCACGATGATGCGGTCCCTCCCCCGGCACTGCCTGACTGGTCACCAGTTCGCACGTTTGGCGGCTATGGTGCCTGGCGTGATAGTGGAGTCGGAAAATCTGCGGCCCGTGAAAAGATCGCGAGTGCCTGCGGCTGCGCCAATGCATGCAATGTTCACGGCCATGACCATGCTGCTGCCTGGTCGGGAACCGTTCCGGCGTCCGATCTAAAGTCTTTTTGGGGCGCGCTCGGCTGCGCGTGTTGGGCCGTCTGACACCTTAAAAAGGACTCTAGCGGTCATGCGACTTGCGATGAAAGAAATTAGCTTGCCACCGCGATGGTTCGCGCGGTTGTTTGCAACCTCACCCGTCTATTGGGTGTGTTTGCTTGGTCTATGTGCGGCCTATATTCAAGGTGGCATCGTCAAGGCGACTGACTTCAATGGTGCGGTCGCGGAGTTAGCGCATTTCGGCTTGCCGCCGAGCTCATGGCTTGCGCTCGGTACTATTTTTACCGAGCTGGTCGGATCAATTTTGATTCTGAGCAATTGTTATCGCTGGCTTGGAGCATTTTTGCTCGCTGGCTTTACACTCACAGCAACGTTTGTCGCCAACCGTTTCTGGGAGATTCCGGTTTCGGATCGATTCATGGTCGAAAACGCGTTTTTTGAACATCTGGGCCTGGTTGGCGGCTTCCTTCTCGTTGCCTGGCACGACATTCGAGACGGATATCAAAGTCAACAAAGACAGCAATTTGCTTCAAGATAGGAAAACGTAATGATCAACAGGTCGAAACTCGCCCTTTTGATTGCAATAGCGGCGTTATTCCCGGCATCGGTGGCGTTCGCTCAGACGCGTGAGGCGTTCGGCCCCGTATTGCCGATGATCTACGACGGGCAAGGCGGGCGTCACTATTGTTTGTACGGCTACGACGGACCGTTTGATCCGCCGTTTGCCTCCCGCGGCGAAGGCAACACCATTGTTTGTCGAAGCGGACTCTCGCTTACGCCGAGTTTCCAGGGCAGACGGTTCACTTCGCCTGGCGCCCGAGCCCGGGCGGAGGCACCGAAGTGAATTGTCATCGCCAGAGAGGACACTCTCTCTGTTGCAAGTGACCAACCGTACGCATGACAGAATTATGACATGTCGGTACGACTCGGTCAGTTTGTCGGTCCTGGATTTCGTAAAAATTAATTCTGTTACTTAATCGGCCAGACACATCTGCCCGGCTAGGAAATGCAACGTGCCATTCGCAAACGGCAAACCTGGACTGGGGCATACCCATGCTGACTGCCGAACACGAAGAAGCCGAAGCCTTGCGCCGTGTGCGTTTGAAGGCCTGCGCACCACAGCGTGCTGGTGGTCTTGATCTTCGCTGGCTTTTTAAACTGCTCGGCTGGCGGGCCTTAGGCGAAAACCCCACCAAGCTATGAGCTTGAGTCGACTCGCTCAGTTACGCTCACCCATCTCGCGCTTGACGCAGGCACGCACAAAGCGACGGCGCTTCAAGTAGTTCAGTTTCCGCGCTCGCGCCTGGCGCCGGCAGTAATCCTGTTTCTGAGTAAGCACTGTGCTCCACACCGCGATTTCCCCGGGTGATGCGAGCCTCGGCCCCGACGGCGTAACCTGTTGCGCCAGCGCGACAATCGGCCAGGCTGCCAGTCCGGCAGACAAAGCAATGAACGTTCGCCTCATTACCTCACCTTGTCGTCTTGGTCGTGCGAGACCGCTCGGTAGTCAGCCTCAGATCCCGATCACATACAATGCCCGCTTTGGGGTACCTCTGAGGGAGCGCAACGCAATCCAGGTTTCTCGTGCGCCAAGCCAGGGCCGCAGGATTTCGCTTCGCTTCATCCCGCGTGCGGCCTAATTTATGTCCATAGAATACACCCCACGATCACCCCCATGAAACACATCGGCTTCCTCTCCTTCGGCCACTGGACCCCGTCGCCGCAGTCGCAGACGCGGACGGCGTCCGATGCGCTGCTGCAATCGATCGAGCTTGCGGTCGCCGCCGAAGAACTCGGCGCGGACGGGGCCTACTTCAGAGTGCATCACTTCGCGCGCCAGCTCGGCTCGCCGTTTCCGCTGCTGGCGGCCTGCGGCGCGAAGACCAAGCGCATCGAGATCGGCACCGCGGTCATCGACATGCGCTACGAGAATCCGCTCTACATGGCAGAGGACGCAGGCGCCGCCGACCTCATCGCCGGCGGGCGCCTGCAGCTCGGCATCAGCCGCGGCTCGCCCGAGCAGGTCATCGACGGCTTTCGTTACTTCGGTTACGCGCCTCCGGAGGGCATGACCGACGCCGAGATGGCGCGGCGCCACACCGAGGTCTTTCTCGAGGTGCTGCTCGGCAAGGGCTTCGCCACGCCCAACGCTCGCCCGATGTTCCCGAACCCACCCGGCCTGCTGCGTGTCGAGCCTTTCTCGGAAGGCCTGCGCGACCGCATCTGGTGGGGTGCCGGCACCAACGCGACGGCGGAATGGGCGGCCAAGCTCGGCATGAACCTGCAAAGCTCGACACTCAAGATCGACGAAAGCGGAAAGCCGCTCCACGTTCAGCAGGCCGAGCAGATCCGGCTCTATCGCGCGGCGTGGAAAGAAGCGGGTCACACGCGCACGCCGCGGGTGTCGGTATCGCGCAGCATCTTCGCGCTGGTCGATGAGCGCGACCGCGCCTATTTCGGACGCGGCGGCGAGGACGGGGACCAGATCGGCATGCTCAGCGAAACGGAACGCGCCATTTTTGGCCGCGGCTATGCCGCCGAGCCGGACGCCCTCATCGCGCAGCTCAAACAGGACGAAGCGATTGCCGAAGCCGACACGCTGCTGTTGACGATCCCGAACCAGCTCGGCGTCGACTACAATGCCCACGTCATCGAAGCGATCCTCAAGCAAGTCGCGCCGGGGCTTGGCTGGCGGTGACGCGTCTTTTCTGGAGTCGCAACATCGGCAGCCTCACTCGATCGCTTCATGCCGACTTCTTCAGTGCGGAAGGGTCGACCGGCAGCTTTCGCAAGCGCTTGCCGGTTGCCGCAAAGATCGCGTTGGTGACGGCAGGCGCGATCGCTGAAGTTCCGGCCTCACCCATCCCGCCAGGTGGCTCGGAACTCTGAACGATGTGGACCTCGATTGCCGGCGCTTCATCGATGCGAAGCATTTGGTAACTATCGAAGTTTGTTTGCTCAACACGTCCGTCCTTAAGCGTAATCTCGCCGTAGAGTGCGGCCGTGATACCAAAGACTGTCGCGCTCTGAATCTGCGCCTGGACCGTATCGGGATTGACCGCGGTGCCGCAGTCGACAGCACAGACAACGCGCCGGACACGAACATTGCCAGCCGTCGATACCTCGACTTCAGCAACCACTGCCAAATAGGTCGCGAATACGAATTGGACGGAGACGCCACGGCCAACTCGTTCAGGCAGGGGCTGTCCCCAGCCTGCCTTTTGCGCGGCAAGCTCAAGAACAGCTTTTGCGCGGGGTGATTTGTCGAGAAGAGCCCGCCGATAGGCGACCGCATCCTGTTTCGCCGCTGCCGCCAGCTCGTCCACAAAGCTTTCGGTCACGAAGACATTGTGTGACGGGCCAACGCTGCGCCAAAAAGCGGTTGGGATGCCCGGAGGTTCCGCCCGCACAAATTCCACATGGAAGTTCGGAAGATCATAGACCAGATCGATCGCGCCCTCCGTAGAATCGGGATCGAGGCCATCCTTGAACCCCGGCGGCAGCCATCGCGCGATAACCGAAGAGCCCGCGAAACGATTGTGCCAAGCAGTCGGTTTTCCATTTTCGCCGAGAGCAGCCGAGATCCGGTCGAACCAGTATGGCCGGTACATGTCGTGCTGGATGTCTTCCTCGCGGGTCCACACAACCTTCACGGGGCCGTCGACCTGTTTGGCAATCTCAACGGCTCGGATGACGCCATCGACATCGAGCCTTCGTCCGAACCCGCCGCCGATGAGATGATTGTGGACCACTACCTTGTCGAGCGGCAGATCGAGGGCCTTCGCGGCTCCCGCCTGGGCACGTGCGAGCGCCTGACTGCCGACCCAGATTTCGCAGCCATCTTTGCGAACATGGGCGGTGCAGTTCATCGGCTCCAGTGTTGCATGTGCAAGAAACGGAACTTGGTAGATCGCCTCGACTTTTGTGACAGCCGCTGCCATAGCCTTCTCGGCGTCGCCGATATTTTTGGCCACTGCACCCGCACTGAGCGTTGCTGTCGCAAGTTGTTGCGCGATGTTGTCCGTGTTGAGCTTGGCGTGCGGGCCGTCGTCCCACTCGATCTTGAGCGCTGCGAGACCTTTCTTCGCAGCTCCCATATGGTCGGCGACGACCGCGACGGCGTCGTCAAGCTGCACGATCTGACGCACACCCTTGACGGCTCTGGCTGCCGTATCGTCAACGCGCTTAACGCGACCACCGAAGGCGGGTGATTGCGCGAGGGTCGCAAACTTCACGCCCGGCGGCCGCACGTCGATGCCATAGACGGCCGTCCCGTTGACCTTCGCGGGTGTGTCGAGGCGCTTGGCACGCGTGCCGATGAGTTTGAAGTCTTCGGGACGCTTCAGCGCGACGTTCGCGGGCACCGGCAGGCTGGCTGCGTCGGCGGCAAGCTCGCCATATTTAAGACGTCTGCCCGTCGGCGGGTGAAGCACCTCACCGCTTTGCGCGCGACAGGATGACGGATCGACGTTCCAGCGCTTGGCTGCCGCCGACACGAGCATCGTTCTTGCGGTCGCGCCGGCTTCACGCAGCGGCTGCCAAGCTCCACGTATTGCGTTCGAGTTGCCTGTGGCCTGCACGCCCAACAAGGGGTTGGCGTAAAGCTTTTCGTTGGGGGGAGCGTGCTCTGGCCGTACCTGTTTCAGGTCGACCTCCAACTCCTCGGCGATCAGCATCGGAATGGAGGTGTAAGTGCCCTGCCCCATCTCGACATAGGGCATCGTCAGGAAAACCTGTCCGTTGCGGTCGATGCGGATGAACGCGTTTGGCACGAAATCATCGGCCGCATTGGCTTCGCCGTTTCCCAACGGCAGGTTGAGACTCAGCATGAGGCCGCCGCCTGCGGCAGCTCCGGCCTTTAGGAAACCGCGCCGGGATAAACCGCCCGTCGACAGCAATTCACCCAAGAGGGCGGTGGAAGGTGTGTGGTGAGTCACGGCATGCCTCCTTGTCAGCTCGACGCGGCTGATTTGATTGCTTCGCGGATGCGAACATACGTACCGCAGCGGCAGATGTTGCCGGACATCGCGTTGTCGATATCGGAATCGGTCGGACGCGGATTGCTGGCGAGGAGCGCCGTCGCCGACATGATTTGGCCGGACTGGCAATAGCCGCATTGAACGACCTCACGGTCGAGCCAGGCTTTCTGGATTTTGGCGCCCGCTGCCGTCGCGCCGATGGCTTCAATCGTCGTGACCGCGGAGGTGCCGATGCTGTCGATCGAGGTGATGCAGGAACGGGTTGGCTCGCCATTGACGTGGACGGTGCAGGCCCCGCAGAGCGCCATGCCGCAACCGAACTTTGTACCGGTCATGCCCAAAACGTCGCGCAACACCCATAAGAGTGGTGTGTCGCCATCGACGTCGACGTCGTGCTTGGTTCCATTGACGCTGATCGAGAAAGTCATGACGTTCTCCTGACGAGGCGATGCCGCAACTCAGCCTCCGTGTTTTCAAAGCCGGCGACCTGCTTGACCGCACGGCGTGTCGGACGATTCGCGACATTCAATTCGATGTCGCCAGGCTTGATGACAAATTCGCTGGGGATCATCAGATCGCCCCGGCGAACAGACCGGCCCCCACCAAGACGCAAAGCGTGCCGGCCACGCGGATGGCGGACTGCAGCTTGAAATGGGTCGTCACCTTTGCAAAGCCGATGCCCAGAAGATGTAGCGCGGCGGTGGCGAGTGCGAAACCTGCCATATACTCGACTCCGCTCACGGTTTCTGCCAGCGCGCTGCCATGTGCATGGCCGTGAAAAAGTGCAAACACGGTGATAACTGCGGCACCCGCACTGATCGGAACATCGACGGCCAATGCTACCAAAAGCCCGAGTGCAACAACCGAAGCAAGTATGGTCGGCTCAACAAATGGCAAGGGTGTGGCGTGCATGGCGAGGACACCGCCGAAAAGCATAACTCCGACAAAAGCTGCGGGCCAAGCCCATAGTGCTCGGCCGCCTTTTTCGGCCGCCCAGAGGCCGACCATCAACATTACCATGACATGATCAAATCCGGCGAACGGATGGACGAATCCCGCAGTGAACGACGCCGTCGGGCCGTGACCAATATGGGCCATGGCCGGCTCTGCGACAAACGTGAGAAATATTGCGATAGGGAGCAGCCTTTTCATGTGGCTCGTCCTTCAACGATTGGGATTGTGCAGTCACGAGCTTGCTGCAGTCTTTGCAGCATTCGCCCCGAGCGGCGTTCCAAGAATCGCTCGCTGGTAGTCAGCGAGCAGTGCTGGCTCATCGATAGACCCATGGTGATGGAGTTGCCGCCACACGCCACGCATCTTGACGAACCATCGAGACGTACGAATTCGAAGCTCAAGCCGAACGGCCGGAGTTTCACAGTAGCCTTTTTCACGTCCCACGAAGAGATGAAAGTCATTGTTACCGTGCGCTGCGAAATCGTGGAACGCCACGCGGACAATCGCTGGCCCGCTAAATAACTTCGCATAACCTTCCCTGATGGCAGGCCATCCTCGCCGGATACCACCAATCGGATTGTCCATGCTCGGAGCCTCCCCATCAGCCCAGTTCGCTGCGAGCGCGTTCAGGTCGGAGGCGTTGAACGACCGGTAAAAATCGATCAGGGCATCTAGCGCGCTACCATCACCTGCTGGCGTTTCTCGTCCCGATATTTCCGCGGGAAGGGACATAGGATTCTCCGTCGTATTTACTCATCTTTCTTTCGACCACCACAGCACCGTGCTGCACGCTAATCCCGCCGGTTGAGCGGCGGCCCGAGATAGGGGAATTCGGCAAGCAGATCGCTGTGCGGCCCTACCCCATCCTTGGTCACCTTTCCGTTGGTGAGCACGGCCACGAAGGCATCACCGGCGTCGTCGGTGAGTGTCCGCCCACTGCTCGGGAAGAATGCTGGACGGGTGGGATCATAGGACATTATCTCCGGCAGCAGCGTGCCCGCCACCTGCCTTGCTTTTTCTTGCGTGTACCCACCCGCGTGCTCCAGCGAGTGCGCAAAGACCGGAACGAAACGAGCATCGTCGGCCGGCTCACCTGCGAGGTAGGCATCTCTTTCTTCGCCGACGAGGAAGACAGCTTGCGCGGGCAGCGCGCCGCGATCGACCTGGATCCAGCCCTCTGGCTCGGCGATCAGTGTGCGGGCCCACAGCCCCAGCCGTCTGGTTCCAAGATCAGAGTTAGGCACTTCCAGCACGATGCTGCACACGTCCTTGTCGGCGAAAAAATCGTCGCCGGTGAACTGCTGATTATTCACCATGCC
>DASSIJ010000116.1:0-14404 GCA_035692045.1 Pseudolabrys sp.
TCCCAGCCTTCATCGCGCGCCTGGCCGGCGACGCGCGGATAGTCCTCGCAGATGCGCGCATTGGCGGCGAGCGTCGGCTTGATGCCGAGCTTCTTGAACAGCTCGTGGAATCGCCAGCATCCGACCCGCATGCCGTATTCGTGGAAGGCCCAGTGCACCACGTCGGGCATCAGCGGAACGCCGGTGGGTGCCGGGAGCAATTGCCGCGCCATCGGCTTGCCGATGTCCCAAACCTCGTAGTTGACGATGGTCCAGAACACGATGCGGGCATTGCCCGGCAGCTTGAGCGGCGGGCGATCCACGATCGCGGAGTAGTCGGCACGGTCGCGTGGAATCATCGGGTCGGGCATGCAGGATTTCCTTTCGATGCCGGGTACTTTCTCACGCCGTCGCGGCCACGCGCAACCCGACCAGCCGCTCCAGCGTGGCGGTGTCTTTTTGCAGCTGCGCCGAGGGTGCGCGGTGCGCCACCGCGCCGCGCTCCAGTACGATCGCCTCGGCGGCCAATTCGAGCGCGATTTCGGTGTGTTGCTCGACCAGGACAATCGCGATGCTCCGGTCGGAGAGCATCAGCTTCACCGCGGCGCTCAGTTCATCGACGATCACCGGCGCCAGCCCCTCGAACGGCTCATCCAGCAGCATCAGCGCCGGATTGGTCATCAGCGCACGCGCGACCGCCAGCATCTGCTGCTCGCCGCCGGACAATTGATTGCCCATGTTTCCTCTGCGCTCGGCAAGGCGCGGAAAAAGCTTGAACACGGCATCAAGACCCCAGGGGCCCGGCCGCGATGCGACGGTGAGGTTTTCCTCCACGGAGAGCGACGGAAAAATCTCGCGCTCCTGCGCCACCCAGCCGATGCCGTTCACCGCGCGGCGATGCGGAGCCACGCGCGAAATGTCCTGTCCGCGCCAGGTGATGCGGCCGGCCCGGAGCTGCGTATAGCCCATGATGGTGAGCAGCAGCGTCGACTTGCCGACGCCGTTGCGGCCAAGCACCGCCAGGCTGCCATTCTCCGGCAAGTCCATCGAAATGCCGTGCAGCACAACGGCGTCGCCATAGCCGGCGGTTACGTTCTCGAGCTTGAGCAAAGAGTCAGCCATGCTTGCGTTTGCCCAGATAGACCTCACGCACGCCCGGATCGGCGGCAATTTCGGCCGGCGTGCCCTCGGTGAAGATCGCACCGCCGACCAGCACGATAATGTGGCTGGCAAAGCGGAAGACCACATGCATGTCGTGTTCGATGAAGAGAAGCGTGAGATCGTCCGACAGACCGGCCACCGCCTCGAACACCTCGCCGCTTTCCTCCTGCGGCACGCCCGCCGCCGGCTCGTCGAGCAACAGCACCTTCGGCTTGGTCGCCAGTGCCAGCGCGATTTCCAGAAGGCGTTGGCGTCCGTACGGCAATTCGCGCGTGACCTGATAGCAGGCGTCGCCCAGCTTCAATTTGCGCAGGATCTCGTAGGCCTCGTCGATGGCCTCGCCGTAGCTGCCGACGCTGCGCCAGAACTGACCGGCAAGCCCGCGCCGTTCGGCCACCACCAGCGTGACCGCTTCGAGCGCGTTCAACCCCGCGAACAACGTGTTGATCTGGAACGTGCGTGCGAGCCCGCGCCGCACGCGCTCCTGCGGCCCGAGCGTGGTGATGTCATCGCCGCCAAGCAGGATTTGCCCGGCGTTGGGCGCCAGCATGCCGGTCATCAGATTGATGAGCGTTGTCTTGCCGGCGCCGTTCGGGCCGATCAGCGCGTGGCGGGCACCGGCCGGCAGATTGATCGCGATGTCGCGCGCGACCGGCAGCGAACCAAAACTCTTGGACAACGCGCGGGTGGCCAAAGCGATCGCGCGATGAGCGCCCGCGTCTTTTGCCGAATGTGCGGGCGCGCTCATTTGCGTTTCCATCGCGCGTAAAAGTGAGACAGGCCGCCGAGGATGCCGTTGGGAAGCACCATGACCACAGTCACCAGCAGCACGCCGATCCAGAAATACCAGTATTGCGGTGCGATGCCGGAGAACTGATCGCGCGCGATCATGAATATCACCGCGCCCACCAGCCCGCCATAGAGCCGGCCGGCGCCGCCCAGCACCAGCATCACCAGCACATCGGCGGAACGCTGGAAGCTGATCGATTCAAGCGAGACGTTCTCTGTTGTCTGCGCAAGCACCGCCCCGGCAAGCCCGGCGATGGCTGCGGCGATTGTGTAGGCCTTGCGGATATGCGCGCGGCTATCGGCGCCGATCGCCGGCATGCGCACCCAGTTTTCGCGGATGCCGCGCAGCGCCAGCCCGAACGGGGAATTGATCAGGCGCCGCGCCGCAAGGAAAACAACGAACAGCGCGGCCAGCGAATAGGCGTATGCGGTATAGCCATAAAGGTCGAATTTGAAGATGCCGAGCACCGGCCAGATCGAAACGCCTTGCAGCCCGTCGCTGCCGCCGGTGAGCCAGTGCGCACGATTCGCCGCCTCGAAGGCGAGCAGGCCGAGGCCGAGCGTGATCATGATCAACGTGAAGTGGCGGAAGCGCGAGATGATGAAGCTCACCGCAAAGCCGACGAGGCCGGCGAGGGCGGCTGCCAGAATGAGGCCGCTGAGCGGCTCGCCCCACCCGAATTTGGAGATCAATCCGGCGGTGTAGGCGCCGATGCCAAAGAAGGCCGCGTGGCCCAGCGAAACAATCCCGGCATAGCCGAGGATGATGTCGAGCGATAACGCGAACAGGGCGGTGATGGCGATCTGACTCGCCAGCGACAGATAGTCCGGGAACAGCATGAAAGGCAGCAGCGCCGCCAGCCAGAACGCGATCTCGAGCGGATGCCAGCGGTTCTGCGCCTGCAGATAGCCTTGCGGGGTCATCGCGCGGGAGTGAGCGGCTGTGCTCATGTCCGGCTCCCACACTGTTCATCCCTGCACGGCTTTTCTACGTCATGCCCGGCTTTATGCCGGGCATCCACGTCTTTGCCTTTGCAGCAAGACGTGGATGGCCGGAACAAGTCCGGCCATGACGTCGAGTATGTGGCTAGGGCAACCGCTCTCATTGCGGGGCGCGAAGGGATGCGAAGCATAGAAGGCATCCCTACCGCCTCCCGAACAGGCCGGCGGGGCGCCACATCAGCACCACCACCATCACCAGGTAGATCAGGAAGGCGCCGAGCTCGGGCGCATAATATTTCCCGGCGACATCGCTGACCCCGATCAGGATTGCGGCGGCGAACGAGCCGGCGATGGAGCCGAGACCGCCGACCGACACGATGATCAGGACATAGACCAGGTACGTGAACGCAAAATTCGGATCGAGCCCGACGATCTCAACCGCGAGAGCGCCGCCGAGACCCGCGAGGCCCGAGCCGAGCGCGAAGGTCGACGCGAATGTGCGGTCGACATCGATGCCTAACCCGCGCGCCATGCGCTGGTTGTCGACGGCCGCGCGTACCTGTGCGCCGAAACGCGTGTATTCAAGGCCGGCGACCAGGAGCATCGTCACCACCAGCGCGACGCCGACAAGAAAAAGCCGGTACTTGCCGAGGTCGAGGCCAAACACCTCGACGGTGCCACGCAGCAAGGCCGGCGTTTCGACCGGCTGCTGGGTGGTGCCGAAAATGTAAGCCGCAACGGCGACGGAAATGAACGCAAGGCCGATGGTGAGCAACACCTGGTCGAGATCGCTGGCACGATAGAGCCGGCGGTAGAGTGTACGCTCGAGCGCGACGCTGACGATCGCTGCGGCCAGGAACGCCATCGGCAGTGTCGCCAGGAACGGCCAGTTGAATTCGTTCACCAGCGTAACAGTGACGTAGCCTCCGACCATGGCGAAGGCGCAATGCGCGAGATTGACGAAATTCATCAGCCCGAGCGTCACCGACAGCCCGACCGACAGGACGAACAGCAACATGCCATAGGCGATGCCGTCGAACAGGACACCGAAGACCGGGGGGAGCATGGTGGTGCTGCTGCCTTGTTCTTTATCCGCTCGTGGCCCGCGACCCGTCTATGCCAAGGCTTCGACGGGTTGAAGCCCAAGCCCGCCGATGCGTAGCGAAGGCGGGACGCAGGGACCCAGAATCAAAAATTCAGGTCTTGCGATCATAACACTGGATTCCCGCTTGCGCGGGAATGAGCGAATTCGTCGCTCTGGACAAGTGAATGGGGCGACCTTGCGATCGCCCCATCCGGAAACGGGTGAATCTCAGGGCGGCAGGCCTACTTGTGAGTCGGGTCCTTCACATTCGGCACGGTGTCGAACTCGACATTGACGATGTTGTTGCCGACCTTCTCGACCTTGCGGATATAGACGTTCTGCACGATGTCGCGGGTCGCCGGATCGATGGAGATCGGTCCGCGCGGGCTTTCCCACTTCATGCCCTTGGCCGCGGCGATCAATGCATCGCCATCGGTCTTGCCGCCGGTCTTTTTCAATGCCTCGTAGATGAGATGCATGCCGTCATAGCCGCCAACCGCAAAGAAGTCCGGGTTGCGCTTGAATTCGGCATTGAAGGCTTTCACGAAGTCGGCGTTCATCTTGGATTTGTGATTGTAGTCGTAGTGCCAGGCGCTGATGCGGCCGAGCGCGAGGTCGCCGAGGCTCTTCACGGCGGTTTCGTCCACGGCTTCGCCGGTGCTCATGATCTTGATCTTGTTCGGATCCATGCCGCGTTCAGCAAAGGCCTTGCCCAGCGCCGCCGGTTGCGCGCCGCCCGGCACGAAGACGAAGATCGATTCCGGGTTAAGGTCTTTCGCACGCTGCACGAAGGCCGAGAAATCCGGATTGGCGATCGGCATGCGCACCGAGCCGACGATCTCGCCACCGCCCGCCTTGAACGCCTTCTGGAAGGCCGTTTCGGCATCGATGCCGGGACCGAAATCGGTCACCATCGTGTAGGCCTTCTTGATCTTGCCTTTGGTCGCCGCCCAGGTCCCGAGCGTTTCGCCGATCTGCGGCAGCGTCAGCGACACGCGCACGATGTAAGGCGACTTCTCGGTAACGATCGACGTCGCGGCGTTCATGTCGACCATCAGCTTCTTGGCTTCGGCTGAAATGCCTGCGGCGCCGAGCGCTTCCGGCGTGAGCGTGAAGCCGGCGAGGATATCGGCCTTGTCGCGGACGACGAGTTCCTGCGCCAGGCGTTTGGCGACGTCCGGGTTCGGACCGCCGGAATCCTTGCGGATGATCTCGATCTTCCTGCCGGCGACCGTGTCGCCGTGCTGCTTCATATAAAGCTTGATGCCGTTGTCGATCTGCGCCGCGGTGTCGGCAAACTGGCCGGAATAGGCGCTGATGACGCCGATCTTGATGGTTTCCTGAGCATTGGCGCCCGCCGGCAACATGACCGCCGCAAGCAAGGCGACGCCGGCGAATAGCGAGCGTTTCATCGTGGTCCTCCCCTGAAATCGACGCTTCTCTTGTTGCTGTTAGAATGCCTGACCTTTGACACAAAGAAAAGCGCCGCGAACAGCGTGTTCGCGGCGCAGATCGTTGGACGTCTCACTATTAGCGCACAAACGGTCCTTGTCAGCTCAGCGATAGTGTCGCCCGCTCATACTGGCCGCTGCCCATCTTCCCTTCCGGGAAGATGCCGTGGGCAGCGATCCATTCGAAGGACTCCTCATAGACCTCCTTGGTATAGGGCTCGAACACCAGCCGCTCCCCCGGGCCCCAGCGCCGGGTATCCATCCTGGCGTGGAAGCGGTCGGGAAATTCCTTCTTGTAGTAGTGGGTGTAGAGCTCCGGCCGCAGGTCGATGTCCCGTTGCGCTTTGCGCAACGCACGGAAGAACTTGCGCAAGTCCTCGGGATCGGGATCGCCATGGATCATGGTGCCGATCATGAAGGTGCTGTCGATGACCTTCCGGAAGCCCAGCTGCTCGGCAAAGTAATAGGGCCCGCCGAAGAGGTGGACAGCCGGCGCCTGGCCCTCGAACAGCTTCTCCATGCGCGCGAACAGCATGCCGTCGGAATAGACAAGGTTCATCTGCTCGGGCTTGAGATACTGCTCCAGCGCCTGCACGGTGGAATAGTGGCTGCCAGACTGGTAACCGACCGAGACAGGGACGCCGGCGAGATCGGCCGGGTTTTTAATCTTTGAGTCTGCCGGGACAAAAACGCCTGCCGGCGCCACCGAATAGACGTCGGTGTACATCTTGCCGTGGCCGTTGGAGGCAGCGACGTTGACGGTCCAGTGGCAGGCGCAGCTGACGTTTGACTTGCGGCCTTCCTCGAACGACTGATAGGCGCCAACTTTGTCGCCCTTGTCGTGGATTTTGCCGTCGGTCGCGCGCATCAGTTCGCGGAATTCATATTCGAGGCCTTCCTTGCGGAAGTAGTCCTTTTCCTCGGCCACCCATTCCTGCAGGCGGAAATGAGGCTCAATGAGGAATTTTGCCATGGTCGCTCTCCCTCTCGTTCACTAACAGCAGGTTTCGCCGTCTTCGTGGGTCTTGCCGCGCTCGGCAACGCGGCGGGCGCGGATCATCTTGACGTGGTCGTCCATGAGGGCTCGCGCGGCGGCAGCGTCGCGCAGCTCAATCAGGTCGGTAAGTTTGGTGTGAATTTCCAGGATGTGCTCAGCCAGCTTGGGCGTGGCGGTGGCATTGCGGCGCGGCCAGGATACGTGCTCGAGCGAGATCAGTTGCACCACCAGCACGCGATTGTGGGCCGCCTCGGCGACCGCGAGGTGAAAGTCGCGCGACAGCCGGGTAAAGACATCAAGATCGTCCATCGCGTCTTTGGCTTCGCGCAGCAGGCTGCGCAGTTTGGCGATGTCGGCGGCGGTAGCGTTCTCGGCGGCGAGTTCGGCGCCAAGCGTCTCGATCGCCCGCTGGGCGTCCATGATCTCGGCAGCGCTGACGCCGGTGAGGTCGAGCTGCACGGCGAGCGCTTCGGCGAAGAGGCGCGGATTGCCCTGCGCGATCCGGGCGCCGCCGCCCTTGCCCATGCGGATCTCGACGATGCCAAGCGCCTCCAGCGTGCGCATCGCGTCGCGCGCGACGATGCGGCTCGTGCCGAAGCGGGCGGCCAGGTCCTTCTCGGTGCCGAGGAAATCTCCGGATTTGAGCTTCTTGGCGAAGAGCGCGTCGCGCACCCAGGCGACCATTTGCGCCGACATCGAGGATGACCGGCCGCCAAACATGATGCGGGCGGTGAGATCACCGCTCATCAACACCGGCTGCCGCAACGCCGTCCGTGGCATGTCCGCGCCCTTATGGAGGCCGTCAGTATGGATGGCCGGCTTAAAATAGTAAAGATACTATCTTTTGGAAATGACGCGAATTTGGGGGATGTCGACGCGGAGCAACCCAGGGGCTCCAGGGGCCGATGGTTTACCCAAACGGCGTCCGGCGCGTTTTTGGCAGGACTCGCAATGGTTGAAGGCGACGCGCCTCGACGCCGCGCGACATTGAGGCCCGTGGGTCCTGCAGGCCCTCAGGCGTCCCCGCGCGCCCTCGGTTTTCTTTGAGAAGCGGCGGATCCCCAGACGACGGCGGACCCGGCTCCGCACAGAATTCGGGTGGCGGAGCGTTAGCTAATTTGGCTGTTTGAGATTTGGATCGGCCAATAAACGCGCGTGAACCAACTCGGCGACCGCTGCCCCGGTTTGTTCACAGCCGTTGTTTGATACCTCTGTCGTACTTGTGAGGATTGGTCAGGCAAATGTCGTGGCCGTTGCCGGCATGATGTGATTAAAGCGGCCGCAGTATTGGCTGCGCAGCCTACATCCTCCAAAAGGAATACACCTTGAGCCATCTTTATCTTGACGATCTCCAACCTGGACAGAAATTCCGCGGCGAGACCGAGACTCTGGTCGACGAAGCTGCGATCAAGGCTTTTGCCCAACAATATGATCCGCAACCGTTTCATCTCGACGATGAAGCGGCACGAACGACTTTGTTCGGGGGCCTCGCCGCCAGCGGCTGGCATACCATGGCGCTCACCATGAGGCTTCTGGTTGACGACGGGCCGCCGATCGCCGGCGGCATCATCGGCGCCGGCACTGACGACATGCGCTGGCCGAAACCGGTGCGGCCGGGCGATCGGCTTCGCATCGAGTGCGAAGTGGTGGAGGTTCGGCCGTCGCGCTCGCGGCCCCGGCAGGGCCTGGTTAAATTAAAAACAACCACCCTCAATCAGAACGACGAACCGGTGCAGATTTTCGTCGGCAACCTCATTGTGCCGCGCCGCTCAGACGCACACTGATCCTCAAGCCACCTTCTTGCCCCACAGCCTGGCCGACGCGATATCGGCGCCCTGGCGGACAGCGGCGAGCTTGAGCCAAACCACTGGCTCGATGACCCACTCGCGCTTGGTGAAGGTGCCGAAGCCGCAATCGGTCGACGCGACCACGCGCTCGCGTTCGCCGACCGCGCGCACGGCTTCCTCAATGCGCCGTGCCACGACTTCCGGATGCTCGACAAAATTGCTGGTGGTTTCGACCACACCCGGAATCAGCAGCATGTCTTTCGGCAGCGGATGTTTCTTGAACGCTTCGTATTCGTGGGCGTGGCGCGGATTGGAGAACTCAATCGACAGCGCGCCAACCTTCGCCTGGTAAAGCGCCGGCAGAATCTTTGCGAGTGGCACGTCGTGAATATGCGGGCCTTCCCAGTTGCCGTAGCAGACGTGCAGCCGGACGCGGTCGCGCGGAATACCGGCAATGCCGTCATTGATCGCCTGCACGTGCCGCTCGACACGCTTGACGAAACCGGCATCATCGAGATCGCGGTACATCATGGTGCGGTCCATGGCGAGGTCAGGCGCATCGATCTGCAGAATCAATCCGGCTTTATGGATCGTCTGATATTCGTTTTTCATCTCGCGCGCGATCGCGTCGAGGTAGTCGTCATGCGATTTGTAGTACGCATTGAGCATGGTGGTTGAAATGATGCCGGGTGAGGGCGCCGTCATGAACCGTTCGGAAAATGCTCCGAGATCGTCGGCAATCTTGTTGAAGCCTGCCGTTTCGTCGGTAATCGGCTTGAGGTCCTTGTATTTGATATCGGCCTGCGCTTCCGGGGCGCCCTGTTGACTCTTGGCCGGGTTGGGAAAACGGCGCATCAGGTACGACAGCAACTCGGGGAATTCCTCGAATTCGCGCCCACGGCGGCGTTTCGATACGCCACCAAAACCGGTCATGCGCTGCGGCACATATGTCTGGAAGCTGATGCGGCGCTGCTCGCCGTCATTGCCGATGTCGATGCCGGCCTCCATCTGCTTTGTAACGACATGGCGCACCGCCTTGTCCATCTCCGAAGCCAGAACTTTCGGGTCGTAGTCCTTCCCCTCCTCCTGCGCCATCAGCAGGTCGGAGAGCTTTTCGTTGCGCGGCAGACTGCCGACATGGGTGGTGAGAATTCGGTCCCGGCTGATGATCATGAACGCGGCTCCTTTTTCGCCTGCGATTGCGGCGTTTCGTTCGTCCCTGCATAATACGTAGGTCTCGGGAGGAACAACAATGACAGTCGCCGAACGCGTGGCGGGCACAGGCGCGGCTGAGCCGGTGGGCGCAGTCCCACGTGACTACAACTTTGCCGCCGACGTTCTGCAAAGCAATCTCGATGCGGGCCGAGCCAACAAGCCGGCCTATATCGACGCCCGCGGCACGCATACTTACGGCCAGCTTGCCGACCGTGTGGCACGCTTCGGCACCGCGCTGCGTGGTCTTGGCATCAAGCGCGAAGAACGCGTGCTGATCGCGTTGCTCGACACCATCGATTGGCCGACTGCGTTTCTTGGTTGCCTGAAGGCCGGAATCGTTGCGGTGCCGGTCAACACGCTTCTGACCGAGGACGATTACCGCTTCATGCTGGCAGACAGCCGCGCGAAATGTCTGGTCGTGTCGGAGGCCCTTTTTTCAAGATTTGAAAAGCTCATCAAGCAAAGTCCCGACCTCGAACACATCATCGTCTCCGGGGACAGTCCGCACGGCTATCGCTTGTTCGAAGACCTCATCGGTGCTGACGAGCCTGAACCATATACGGCGCCAACGACGTGCGACGATATTGCTTTCTGGCTCTATACGTCAGGGTCGACCGGAAAGCCGAAGGGCGCAGTGCATGTCCACGCAAGCCTGAAGCTGACCGCTGATCTTTATGGCACGCCCGTCGTTGGATTGAAGGAAAGCGATGTGTGCTATTCAGTGGCGAAATTGTTTTTTGCCTACGGCCTCGGCAACGCCATGACGTTTCCGCTGACGGTCGGCGCCACCACGGTGCTTAACGCTGATCGCCCAACGCCCGATGGAATAGCGGCGCTTTTAAAAAAGCACCCGATCACAGTTTTCTTTGCAGTGCCGACTTTTTATGCCGCTTTCCTCGCAAGTCCGAACGCGCCGCAGAAATCGGAAGTGAAGATCCGCCGCTGCATTTCAGCCGGCGAGGCATTGCCGGAAGAAATCGCGAGACGCTGGAAAGATCGCTTCGGCGTCGAGATTTCCGACGGGCTGGGCACGACCGAGATGCTGCACATCTATCTCACCAATGCGCCGGGGGCGACCAAATACGGCACGACGGGAAAAGCGGTTCCCGGCTACGAGATCAAGCTGATTGGTGAAGACGGCCAGCCGGTAAAAAAAGGCGATATGGGCGAACTCTATGTGCGCGGCCCGACCAGCGCGATCATGTACTGGAACAACCGGGAAAAGTCGCGTTCGACCTTCCAGGGTGATTGGACCCGTTCCGGCGACAAATATATCGAGGACGCTGACGGCTACTACATCTGCTGCGGACGGCAGGACGACATGCTGAAAGTCTCGGGCATGTATGTTTCGCCATTCGAGGTCGAGGCCGCGCTGTCGTCCCATCCGGACGTGCTGGAAGCTGCGGTGGTCGGCTGGAACGACGAGCAGAAACTGATCAAGCCGAAAGCCTTTGTGGTGCTCAAGTCACCGGAAAAAGCCAACGACGCGCTGATGCGCGCGCTGCAGGAACACGTCAAGCAGAAGCTCGCGCCTTACAAATATCCGCGCTGGATCGAATTCCGCAAAGATTTGCCGAAGACAGCAACGGGGAAGATCCAGCGGTTCAAGTTGCGGGCGGAAGAGAAGCAGTAATGCCTCCCATCAGGTCGTCCTCGCGAAAGCGGGGACCCATACTCCGCAGCCTATCGGGAGCTCTGTGGTTATGGGTCCCCGGCCTGGCTTTGCTCGCCGGGGACGACAGCCAGTGAGGTTTCTCCCCGACTCTGGCTTCCTCGATATCGGCGGGCAACGGTTGGAGTACCGTTTTGTTGGTGCACAGCCCGACAAGGCGCCGACCCTGGTACTGTTGCACGAAGGCCTCGGCTGCGTCGGCCTTTGGAACGATTTTCCCGAAAAGCTTTCTGCCGCGACCGGCGCCGGCGTGTTCGTCTATTCGCGGGCCGGCTACGGCAAATCATCACCGGTGATATTGCCGCGTCCGCTCTCCTATATGCATGACGAGGCGCGAGACATCGTACCGCGCTTGCTCGATGCAATCGGTTTTCAGCGGGGCTTGCTGATCGGCCACAGCGATGGCGCCTCAATCGCGACGGTCTATGCGGGCAGCCATCAGGATCATCGCGTCGGCGGGCTTGTGCTGATCGCACCGCATTTCTTTACCGAAGATCCCGGTATCGCTTCCATCGTCGAGGCGAAAAAAGCCTATGAAACCGGCGATCTGCGCGCACGTTTGTCGCGCTGGCACGCCGACGTCGACAACGCCTTCAAGGGCTGGAACGGTGCCTGGCTCGATCCGGATTTTCGCAAATGGGACATCACCGAATTCCTCGCCTATATCCGCGTGCCGGTTCTGATTGTGCAGGGCGAGGACGATCAATACGGCACGGTCAAGCAGATCGAGGTGGCACAGGAGGAATGTTACTGCCCGGTCGAGGTCGCGCTATTGCCGGGCGCGCGTCATTCGCCCCAGCGCGAAACGCCGGAGATGACGCTCAAGGCGATTTCGGACTTTGTGGGGCGGGTGTTGCTGGCGAGCCAGAGCGTGCTGTGAGCCACATCCGCTCATTCCCGCGCAAGCGGGAATCCAAGCATATAACGGGGTCACTCTGGGTCCCCGCTTTCGCGGGGACGAGCGGAAAGTGAGACCGACCTACTCCGCGGCCTGCTTGGCGGAGGCGCCGTGCGCGGAGACGAGATAGTCCATCGCCGCCTGCACGCCGCCCTTCTTGTGCGGAATATTGGCAAGCGCGAGCGCCATTTCGGTCGCAGCCAGCCCGCCCAGCAGCATCGCGTCGTTGATGTCACCGAGGTGGCCGATGCGGAACATCTTGCCGGTGAAACGGCCGAAGCTTGCGCCGTAGGAAATATTGAACTGCTCGAGCGCCAGTGCGCGGAACGCATCGGCGTCGTGCCCTTCCGGCAGCAGCACGGCGGTGATCGTCGGCGAATAATATTTCGGATCGCGGCAGATGATCTCAAGCCCCCACGCCTTGATCGCCCGGCGCGTAGCTTCCGCAAGATGGTCGTGGCGGGCGAACACGTTGTCGAGGCCTTCCTCGTGCAGCATCTCGATGCCGACCGCGAGACCCTGCAGCATCTGAGTTGCCGGCGTGTAGGGGAAGAAGCCGACTTTGTTCATGGCGATCATCTCGTCCCAGGCCCAGAATGATTTCGTGAGCGTGGACGTCTTGTTCGCGGCCAGGGCCTTGTCGCTCACCGCGTTGAACGACATTCCGGGCGGTAGCATCAGACCTT
Organism: Pseudolabrys sp.; assembly: GCA_035692045.1. Classification (GTDB taxonomy): domain Bacteria; phylum Pseudomonadota; class Alphaproteobacteria; order Rhizobiales; family Xanthobacteraceae; genus Pseudolabrys. The sequence goes on from DASSIJ010000116.1 coordinate 12,662, forward strand.
TCTGCGCGCCGCCGACCGACACGTCGACGCCCCATTCGTCGTGCCGATAATCGGCCGACGCAAGCGAGGAGATGGTGTCCACCATCAGCAGTGCGGGATGACCGGCCTTGTCGATTGCCTTACGAATTTCCGCTACGGGCGACAGGCAACCAGTCGACGTTTCGTTATGAAGAAAGCAGACCGCCTTGATCTCTTTCTTCTTGTCTTCGCGCAGCCGCGCCTCGATTGCGGCCGGGTCAGCGCCGATGCGCCAGTCGGTCGTGATGAATTCGGGGACGAGGCCGAGCTTCTCGGCCATCTTCTTCCACAGCGCGGCGAACTGGCCGGTTTCCACCATCAGCACTTTGTCGCCGGGCGACAGCGTATTGACCAGCGCGGCTTCCCAGGCGCCGGTTCCGGTCGCGGTGTAGATGATCACCGGGTTGGTGGTCTTGAAGATGGTCTTGATGCCGTCGAGGCACTTTTTGGCCAGTCTGGAAAATTCCGGCCCGCGGTGGTCGATGATGGGCGTGTCCATTGCGCGCAAAATGCGATCCGGCAGCGGCGAGGGCCCCGGGATGTGCAGAAAATGGCGCCCAACTGTACGCGAGGAATTCTTAGCCATAGAAAATCCGCTCCTGAACGGCAGCTTTTACGGGATTTCGTGGCCTTGCCACGGGCGCGTTCCCGGCCAGGGAGCAACGCTTGTGGCGTTGAACTATGAATGTAACATTGCGGTCAAGCGGTTTTCCGTAAAGGCGAACTAGACCTTATGCATAGGCTTGGCGCAGCCCAAAAAGGATAAGAAACGTGGCGGTAGTCATGCCCGGTCTGGAGCGACGGCTGAAGGCCGAATTGACCGGAGAGGTCCAATTCGACCGATTTTCGCGCGGCCGCTACGCCACCGACGCGTCCCACTACCAGATCACGCCGATTGGTGTGGTTGCACCGCGAACCATTGAAGAAGCCGATCGGGCGATAGCGATTGCGCGCAGTGAGGGCGCGACCGTGCTGGCGCGCGGTGGCGGAACATCACAGGCCGGGCAGGCGGTCGGCAAATCGCTGATCGTGGATTGCTCGAAATATCTCACGCGCATTCTCGACCTCGACGTCAAGCGTGCCCGCTGCACGGTCGAGCCAGGCATCGTGCTGGACGATCTCAACCGTCAGCTCAAGCCGCACGGCCTCTGGTTTCCGGTCGATATCTCGACCTCCTCGCGCGCGACGATCGGCGGCATGGCCGGCAACAATTCCTGCGGCGGCCGCTCGATGCGTTACGGCACCATGCGCGACAATGTGATCTCGATCGAGGCGCTGCTTGCGAATGGCACGCTCGGCCATTTTGGCCGCATCGGCGGCAACCTGAAGGATGTGCCGGGGCCGTTGCGTCCGCTCGCCAAGGATCTGCTCGCGATCGGCGCGCGCGAGGCCGATGAGATCGCCACACGGTTTCCAAAAGTCCAGCGGCGGGTCGGCGGCTACAATCTCGACGCGCTGGTGCCCGGCAAGAACGATATCAACCTCGCGCATGTGCTGGTCGGCGGCGAAGGCACGCTCGCATTTTCCACGCGCATCGAGTTGAAGCTCTCGCCGCTGCTTGGCCGCCGCGCGGTCGGCGCCTGCCATTTCGGAAGCTTCTACGAAGCGATGAATTCCGCGCAACAGATTGTGCGGCTCAAGCCGATCGCGGTCGAGCTGATCGACCGCACGATGATCGAGCTCGCGCGTCAGATTCCGATTTTCCAGCCGGCGCTGGAAAAATTC
>DASSIJ010000117.1:0-5849 GCA_035692045.1 Pseudolabrys sp.
ACGAGACGCTTGCTGGTCGATTTGGCAAGTTCGCTGAGCATGCCGCCGGCGCTGATGCTTTCCTGCAATGCCAGATATGGCACATGCAATGAGCCAGGGATAATGCCATGGCGCTCGCGCTCCGAGCGCTCGCGCAGGTCAATGAGTGCGACGTTGGCCTTACCCAAAAGGGCAAGCGCCTCCGTTGCCGAAACCGACCAACCGCGCAGAGCGATGTTCTCCTGCGCAAGTCCGACCTTCATGTTGGCGGGCACGACGACGTCCATCATCTTCGGGTTAGCGAGATTGAGATTGTTCATCAGCTCAACATATTCCTGAACCGATTTGACCTGCAGGCGCGGATTGTAGGCCTTCTCCTCGCCAATCGTGGAAACCGTATCGCCCTTGTAGTCGTGCGCAGGGTAGACCAGCGTCGCATCCGGAAGCTTCAGGAGCCGGTTGAAAATCGAGTCGTATTGCTGGCGCGGGTCGCCATTTTGAAAATCGGTGCGGCCTGTGCCGCGGATCAACAGGGTGTCGCCGGTGAATACGCGATCCGGCAGGATGAAGCTGTATGAATCGTCCGTATGTCCGGGCGTGTATATGGCTTCGAGCGCAAGCCCTTCTATCGTGAGCTTGTCACCATCGGCGAGCCGCATCGATACGACGTCGGCCTTGGTCTGTTCGCCCATCACTGTAATGCAATGAGTGTGATCACGCAGCGCGCCCAGGCCCGTGATGTGATCGGCGTGCAAGTGTGTGTCCACAGCCTTCACGAGTTTGAGATCCAGCTCCTTGATGAGATGAAGGTAGCGATCGACCTTCTCCAGCACCGGATCGATGATCAAAGCCTCGCCGCCCGAACGGCTTGCGAGCAGGTAGGAATACGTACTGGAGACGTGATCGAAGAGCTGACGAAAGATCATTTTTAACCTTGCCGCCGGCGGCGGCGCGATCTGTTGTTGTGCTTGCTCCGAATGATAGGCGCTTCCTGAACCGCCCGGAAGTCCGGAAACAATGCGCCCGTGCGCCTGGCCGAAGAGGCGAATGGAGCTGATTTTTCTGTGTTCTCCGACAATCGATGAGTGAGGACAATTTTTTCGGTGCAATTTTAATCAAGCGTTTACGCGGAATAAAGCGCTTTTCACGTATCAGTTGAGGAGCCGCCACCCGTGAGCAGCCTTGAATGCCCATCGCCGCTTCGTTCGCGCCGACGACAGCCGCAGACACGCCCGCCGTCGAAGCGCGGGTCGTTTGTCTTGATGGCGTGCGCGGGTTGATGACCATCCTGGTCCTCGTCTCGCATTATTTCGGTGAAGTCCCTCATGGGTTCCGCGCCCTCATGTTCGCATGGGTCGCGGTGGACATGTTCTTCGTCCTCAGCGGTTACCTGGTTGGCAAGCTGATCCTGGAAAAGCAGCATCACGACAATTTCTTCCAGGTGTTCTATGTGCGCCGCGTCTGCCGGACGCTGCCGATCTATTTCGTCTGTCTGGCCATCAATGTTGTTCTGATGGGCGTTTTTTCGGCGCCATGGGTCGATGCCGACCACGCATTTCCGATCTGGAGCTACTTCACGTTTACGCAAAACTTCTTCATGGCGGGCATGAGCGGCATTGGCGCGCACTGGCTTTCGCCAACCTGGACCCTTGCGGTTGAGGAACACTTTTACCTGATTGTTCCGTTCCTTTTCTTCATCATTCCGCGCCGCCGGCTTGGCCTGACTCTCGTCGCCATCGCTGTTGGGGCGCTGGCTATTCGTGCCGGGGTCTATGAGTTTCTTGAGCACCCGGGCCTTATCGGCTTGGTCCTCCTGCCGACGCGCGCTGACGTTCTGACGGCTGGTCTGCTTGCCGCGCTTGCAATCAAGACCGACAGGGTGCCCTGGCAGCGCATCGACTATTCGCTGCGCGTGGCGCCCATCGTATTGCTGGCGGTGGCAGCGATATTGCGGCTGGCCGATGGAGGCGTTGGGCACCGCTTTGCAATTTTTGGTCCGATGCTCGTATCGGTCGCCTGCGCCATGTTCCTCGTAAGCCTGGTCCGTGGTGCTCCGGAAGCCAAGCGCTTTCACTCGAAGTTTCTCGGGTTCTTCAACACCACCTCATATGCAGTCTACCTCACCCATCTCCCCGTGCTCGGGCTGATGCACGGACTTCTGCTGGGGAGCCGTCCTGACATCGGCACTCCGGCGCAGTGGGCAGTGACATTTGCAGCTGTGCCGGTTTGCGTCGCGGTGTCATGGCTTCTCACCGGTGTCATCGAAAAGCCGTTGACGAACTATGGACGCACATGGGCCTGGAGTGGCCGGTCACGTCAAGCGTACGGCGACCTCCAGAATGCAGGCATGGCTTTCAGAGCGAATGATAAATTGCCAACCGGGTCCATGACCTGACGACTGCGAGTCATTGCGAAGGGCGGGCGCGAATCACGCGCTCCGGCACCCTCCACTTGATTGTCAAGGGGCGCAAACATGACGTGACCCGCATTTGCAGTGCGGAACTGTCATGTACGGTAGCATCACACTTCAAGAATGATCGCGACTCACGCTTTAATGCGAATTGGCGATGGCGTGGCCCGCCACTGGCCTCCTCGAGGGAGATGAATGACGTTGCCACAAGAAAAACGGCGCGATGAAGCGCGTGCTGCTCTGGCAATCGTGGAAAACTGGGAGGGGCCGTGATGTCCGTCATTCAACCCGGGCAATCGACGCGCTTCGTCTGTCGATCCTATATGGCCGTGGTCCTTGTGCCCGAGCCACCGCTTGTCGATTGGGTCGCAGACATCGAACAGAGGATCAAGGGCGCGGGGGCCTTCCTTGTCGGCTCGCCAGTTGTCCTCGACCTGTCCGCCGTGAAGCTCAGCCAGTCTGCGATTGCGCACCTGGTGGCTGAATTGGACCACCGCGGCGTCCGCGTCATGGGGCTCGAGAATACCGATCCAGCCACGGCCGGCGCCGGTTTGCCGCCATTGGTGCGAGCCAGCCGTGGTGCGGCGACAACGATCGATGCAGTCGATACACCGAAAGCGCAGCCTAAGGCGGAACCGAAGCCGAAACCCACCACGCTTCTCTTGGAAGAGCCGGTACGCTCAGGGCAGTCGATCTTCTTTCCGGACGGCGATGTGACCGTGCTCGGTTCGGTGGGCTCCGGCGCTGAGCTCGTCGCGGGCGGCTCCATCCACGTTTACGGCGCGTTGCGGGGCCGCGCCATGGCGGGATCGAATGGCAATACGCGGGCGCGCATCTTCTGCAGCAAGATCGAAGCCGAGCTTTTGGCAATCGATGGCTACTACATGACTGCCGAATCGATGGATAAAGGCCTGCGCCACCGGCCGGTCCAGGCATGGCTTGAAGGCAATGAGCTGAAGATCACCGCGTTGGATTGAATCAATCATCCCAGGAGATGCACACAATGGCCAAGGTGGTAGTAGTTACTTCGGGAAAGGGTGGCGTCGGAAAGACGACATCGACCGCGGCCCTGGGAGTTGCGCTGGCGAAACTGGGCCAGAACGTCGTCATTATTGATTTTGACGTCGGCCTGCGAAATCTGGACTTGGTGATGGGTGCCGAACGGCGCGTGGTCTACGATTTTATCAACGTGACGCAGGGCGTTGCCAAGCTTTCGCAGGCCCTTATCCGCGACAAGCGCCTCGACAGGCTCGCACTGCTTCCCGCTTCGCAGACGCGCGACAAGGATGCTCTCACGGAGGAGGGCGTCCTGGGCGTGATTACCTCGCTCCGCAAGATGTTTGACTGGGTCATTTGCGATAGCCCTGCCGGCATTGAGCGCGGCGCCACGCTCGCCATGCGGTTTGCCGACGAGGCGATCATCGTTACAAATCCCGAAGTCTCGTCGGTGCGCGATTCCGACCGCATTATCGGGATCCTCGACGCCAAGACGGTCAGAGCCGAGCGCGGCGACCGCGTTGCAAAACATCTGCTGATCACTCGCTATGACCAGGCGCGCGCCGCGCGTGGCGAGATGCTGACGATCGACGATGTGCTTGAAATTCTGTCCACACCGCTCCTGGGGATCGTTCCGGAAAGTGAGGAGGTGCTGCGCGCCTCCAATCTCGGCGCCCCGGTGACGTTCAACAATCCAGGTAGCGGGCCAGCGCGCGCCTACTTCGATGCCGCCCGGCGCCTTTTGGGCGAAGATATTGAAATGACTATTCCGACGGACAAACAGACTCTGTTTGGAAAGCTGTTTGGGCGGAGAGCAGCATGAACTTGTTCAACTTCTTCAGGCGTGGAGGCTCTTCTGCTCCGGTGGCGCGCGATCGCCTGCAGATCCTGCTTGCCTATGAACGCAAGGGCCAGGGTCCTTCCGAACTTCTCTTCACCTTGCGCGAGGAAATCCTCGCTGTTGTGGGCCGGCACGTCGAAATCAATCCAGACCGTGTCACTGTGCAGATGGACCGCGGCGACAAAGTTTCGATCCTCGAGGTCGAGATCGAAGTTCCAAATACCGTCCGGGCACAGTCAGGCGGAGGCAGGAAAAAGCGGGCGGCATTGCGCCCGGCGTAGTCGCGCCGGCCGCGCTGCTCCTGCCGCACGCCTGGAATTGCTGAATCGACGCTGTTTGCGCCGGTCGTTCACCCGCAAATGCATGAGCGGATTGGTGGCAATGGCGCGAGCGTTGAGTCCGCTGGAAACGGCTCGTCGTTGCTGCCATCCTCTCGCGCCATCGCCGAGTTCAAGTATAGGCGTGACGATGACGAAACCGCTGGTACTGTTTTCCGCGTTGGGGTCTATCCACAGTTAAAGAACTTCACGCTGCGGCGCGCAGGGTCTGGCGGCGTTTGCATGCGACTGATTTTGAAAGTTCGAATTTAGTTTCCGTCAACGACAGCCGCCTTGGCGTCCTGACCGCGCTTCACTGTGTCTGCACGAAGTTGCTTGGTGCGAGGGCCAGCGGGTTGCTGCGCGACCTTCACACGGTGCGACGGATCGTGCGCGCGCGGATTCCGTGGTGGCAATGGAATCTCACCCGGTCCATCCCAGGCCAGCAGGCCAGCAAGCTCCTGGCAGGGCGCATACTGTGGCACCTTCACCGCCGGGCTACCGGTCTGCGCGGAAGTCCAGGTCTCTGCCGGCCAGCTGGTGATCGTCCTGACGTAATCTTGCGTCTCCTGCGGAAGCGGACCCTTGTTGGCGAGCCAATCCTGAATACGCTTTGGCCCCGCATTGTATGCAGCGGCAGCAAGGCCGAGATTGCCGAACTTCTGGAACAGATCACGCAGCAAACGCCCCGATGCCGGTATTGCTTGTAGCGGATCGAACGGATTATCGAGGCCTCTGTCGCTGGCCGTCTCCGGCATGAATTGGGCGATGCCGAGCGCGCCGGCCGAGCTGATCACGTAAGGTCTGAAACTGCTTTCCTGATACAACAGACGAATGAGAAAATGCGCAGGCAGATCGTTGCTGCGCGCGGCCTCAGCGAGCGCGTCGCAGATTTCCTCGCGCGAGCGGTAAACGACTGGCTTGAGAAGCGGATGAAGTGGCTTCAATGGCAGTACGACAGCTTCATAGCCTGGCGCCAGATCTCCTTCGTTATTGGACGTCTGCCTGCCCGGCGCCCTGTCGCCTGTCACCGGAACCGCATCGCGTGATGCGAGCGTCAGCCAGCAACCGATAAAGGCCACGACGATCCCAGCGAAAATGTCGCTGGCGAGGCTCAATCCCGTTCGCCGCGCCATTGTGCCAAGCAGCCAGCCGAACATGCCGCCGACCAGCAGACTGATGAAAAAGATGAGTTCGCCCGAGAAATACATGAGCCCTGCCAGTTTCAGTGGGGGATCATCGCGTTTCGGCGTGACAAATATGAGGCAGGCCGGCCAATGCCCGTCGCCGGGTCCCGCTGATGGCA
>DASSIJ010000118.1:0-16309 GCA_035692045.1 Pseudolabrys sp.
GGCCGGCCTAAAAATGGATCCATGCGCATGCCGAAGGGCGAACTCATATCCACTTCGCCAATGACGGGTTTGCGGACCGGCACGGCGACGAGCGCGCGGGAGTAACGATCGATTTGCACGCGGGCGACATTGATGCGGTAGAGCTGACGCTCGAAGGCGCTGGCCCCGGATTGCGGTTGCCTCAGTGGGACAAACGGTCCGCCGATGGATCCTTCGGACGATGCGCGGCCAAGATCGATTCCGAGGTCGGCAAGCACGCCCTGCATCCGGCGAACTCTCGTGTCGATACGTTCTTCGAGATCGGTGAGCGTTGCTGCCTGTTTTTGCTCAACCTTGTCCAGCGACAATGAAACGCGCGCGAGCATTCCGCCGAGGCCGCCGGCGGTCGTGCGCTCGGCAATACGTGTCGCAGCCGCCGGCAATTCGCGCGACTGCAGACGGGCTTCGCGGTCTGGCGGCGCAACGAAAATCACCGTGTCATTGATTTGCGACGGCCGGATCGGCTTTTCGATAGGCATTGTCGCCGGTGGAGCGATGCGCGCTGGCTTGACCCCGCCGGTCGAGGATGGATCGCCGATGAGCGCGGAAGTGCGTTGTTCCAACGCGGCCTGGCGTTGGAGAAGGGTGTTGAGTTTTTTCTCGAACTGTTCCTGGTCGAGCAGCTGGCGACTCGTCGTGCGGTCGACTTGAGCACGCAACTCGGCGATGCGATCCTCGTAAGCAAACTGCATTTCGGCTTGCCGGCCGATCAGCCGAGTAAGGACATTGTCCCGAAATGCGAAGTAGGTCCCCGTCGCGATCGACCACACCGCCATGATGACCAGTGCGCCGACCACGATCCAGAATGCGACGGGTCCAATCCGGACCTGGTGTCCGGCGTGCGTAAGCGTGTAGCCGTCGTGACTCCGGTGAAGATGTCGAGAGATCGAGCCGGCGGACTGTGCCCTGGGTTGGGCTTGCCGGCCGATGTGATCGGCGGCCGGGTAGTACGAAGGGGACGAATGCGACATCAACGCTCCGCGCCGGTTCGGCCTTGGGTCGAGCCGCGGTCCGGCAACGCCGATATCAATCGGATATGGTTAAGAAACCCGTAATCCGGGTAGGGTATGGCTATGATTCACCAGCATTTGCCGGGCATTAGAGGTCGCGGGCGGCGGTGAGGACCTCGTCGGCATGTCCCGGCACCCGCACTTTCGGCCAGATCCGGATGATGCGGCCGGTCGCGTCAATGAGGAAGGTCTTGCGCATGACGCCCATAAATTTGCGACCGTACAGCGATTTCTCGCCCCAGGCCCCATAGGCCGCGAGCATCTTTTTGGTTTCGTCGGATCCAAGGGGTATGGCGAGTTTATGTTTGGATTTGAATTTGTCCTGTGCGCTCACGGGGTCGGCCGAAACCCCGAGAATCGCCGTGTCCGTTTTGGCGAATTCGGAACGCAGGCGGGAGAACGCGACGGCCTCTTTGGTACAACCCGGCGTGTCGGCCCTGGGGTAGAAGTAAAGGACGAGGTTGCGGCCTTTGAAATCCCTTAGCGAAACTTTACCGCCACCATCCCGCTGGAGCGTGAAGGCTGGAGCCTTCGCACCCGCAACAAGCTCCCGCGCCATATGCCTTCCTTTCGTCGTTTTCGAGCGCTCATGTCCGACATGCCATTTGCGTCGGGGCGGTGCAACGGGTTCTACAGATATGTGCCGTGAGCCGCGCCACCTGGGGGTCTGGCCGCAGGCGCGAAACACATCCTGTGTCAGACGAGGGGCGCGACATAGCGCATGACAGGTACCGAGCACGAGCACGGACACCGCGCCCACGCAGTCGCTATGGGGCATGCACCGCATCGGCGGCGCGCCCTCCGCAGGTTCGGTCAATGGCGGTGGAGCGGGCTACGCCGCACGACCGACAATCTGCTTCGCTCTCGCCTTGTGCGGCGGCTCTTCTTCGGCACTGTGATTTGCGTCATGGGCGCGACCCTTGCCGCGCTCGGACTGTGGTGGCGGCTTTCCAGCGGGCCGATCGAACTGGACGTGGCAACGCCGTGGTTGAAGGCCGCTATCGAGGAGAACTTCGGCGGCAATCATACCGTGGTCGTCGGGGGTACACAGCTCGAGCGCGATGAGCGCGGGCGCACGTCGTTGCGCTTGCGTGACATTGTTGTGCGGGACACCGATGGCACGATCGTTGCGAGTGCGCCGAAAGCCGAAGTCGGTCTTTCGGGCAGAAGTCTCCTGTTGGGCCGGTTGCGCGCTCAAAGCCTCAATCTCGTCGGCGCTGAGATGTCGGTGCGAATTGAGACCGACGGTCGTCTGACGGTTTTCGCCGGGGCCGACAATCGGCCAATTGCAACGGCTGCACCGACCATAGGACCTCCGGCGGTCACTGGGCCCGATTCAGCTTCGGCATCCCAAAGCATTCTGCGTGGACAGTACGCAAATCTCGCAGCACTCATGGCGCGGATCGATGCCGTTGGCGAAACAGGTCTTGACGGCCACGACCTGCGCGAACTTGGTCTTAAAAATGGAAATCTGGTTGTTGATGATCGGCGCAACGGCAAGCAATGGAAGTTTGACGGTATCAACGTGAGCCTGACGCGGCCGAGGCAGGGCGGCGTCGTTTTTCGGCTGGAGTCCGACAACCCTGAACGTCCTTGGGTGCTGAGTGCGGCGATGCGCCCGCTTGCTGACGGAGTGCGCGCTTTAGGCATCGAGGCGCGGCAGGTCTCTACACGCGACATTCTGCTCGCCGCGCGCCTCAACCTCGGCAACTTCGATGTTGATCTGCCACTTTCGGCAAGTGTTCGCGCCGAAATATCTCCGGAGGGGATCCCGCAACTGGTGCAAGGACAGCTTGTTGCAGAGGCCGGGACAATTGTCGATCGCGAATACGAAAAGGTCAGTCTGAATATCGATCACGCCGACTTCCGGTTCAATTGGGATGCGCAGCGGCACAGCCTGATCGTGCCATTTCAGGTTCAATCAGGCGGCAATCAGTTCACGATGCGCGCCACCCTGGAGGCGCCACCCGAACAGGATGGTGTCTGGCTGCTCGGCGTGGCGCGAGGGGACTCCGTGATTGATCCCATCATCATTGCGCCGGGCGCATCATCAGATGACGAGGGAATAGCCATCAACCGCCTCGCTGTACGTGCACGTATCGATACGAACCGCAAACGCTTTGAGCTTGAACAAGGAGACTTCAGCCGCGTCGATACGCGCCCCTCGCACAATATCGGCATCGCGGTTACCGGAAGCCTGGACTTTGCAGGCGCCGAACCACACGCCGCCTTTGGCGTCGCGGGCACTCGCATGCCGGTGTCGGCATTGAAGCGGCTCTGGCCGATATTTGCCGCGGTCGATGTCCGGTCGTGGGTCGAGGAACATATTTCCGGAGGCATGGTCGAGCGCGTGGTGGTCGCGGGCAATGCGCCACTTGAAGATTTCAAGCACAATGGTCCGCCGACTCCGGAAGACGGGTTGTCCGTCGATATTGAGACCAGCGGAACAACTTTGCGGCCGATCGCGTCCTTGCCCGCAATCCGGGATGCCGACCTTACGGTCCGTATCACTGGCCGCAACGCTATCGTCAATCTTGGTCGGGGTACTGTCGAGGCAGCGCCGGGGCGCAAGCTAAGTATTGCCGGAGGCGTGTTCGAGGTTCCTGACACTCATCCCAAACCGGCTTTGGCGCGTGCCAACTTCCGGATCGATGGGGGAGTCCCGGCGGCCGCCGCGCTGCTTGCAAGCGATGGCCTGCGGGACACCGTAGGGATTACGCTTGATCCGGCGTCGACGCGTGGCACGGTTGCAGCCCAGGTCGCAGTCAAACTGGCGATCGCGAGGCCGATGCCGGAAGATGCCTCGAGCTACGTCATCAGCGCAGACCTCACGAATTTTTCCGCCGATAAAATGTTGCTCGGCCAAAAGGTCGAAGCGTCGACGCTCAAAGCGGTGGCATCAAGCGACGGTTTTCAAATCAAGGGCGACGTCAAAATCAACGGGACACCGGCGACGATCGACGTGCGCAAACAGAAAGGCGATGCCGACGCTGAACTACACATGCAAGCGACAATTGACGAAGCGGCTCGTCGGCGATTCGGTATGGACCTTGGTTCCACCGTCACAGGTGCCATTCCTATCAAGGTGGTTGGCCGTGTCGGCGATAACGTGAGTGACGAGGGCATGAGCGTGGAGGCCGATCTCACGCCAGTGAAAATCGACAACCTTTTGCCGGGATGGGTGAAGCCAGCGGGCAGATCTGCGCGCGCAACTTACACAATGCTGAGAACCGGCAAGGCAATTCGCTTCGATGATTTGAGCGTCGACGGTTCGGGGGCGACCGTCCGCGGTTCGGTTGAATTTGACAGTGCGAACGAACTTGTTTCGGCAAATTTTCCTGTTTTCGCTCTTTCCGACGGTGACAAGCTCTCGTTGAAGGCTGATCGAGGCACTGACGGCGCGCTCCGCGTAGCCATGCGCGGCGACATTTACGACGGCCGGAATTTTGTGAAGTCGACGTTGGCCTCGACTGACAAGGCCAAGCAAAAGCAGGAGGACCTTGATCTCGACCTCAAGGTCGGCACTGTCGCCGGCCATAACGGCGAAACCCTGCGCGGACTCGATTTGAAACTGTCGCGACGTGGTGGCCGCATCCGCACTTTCAATATGTCGAGCAAAATCGGCCGCGATACGCCGCTCAACGGAGACTTGCGCGTGCGCGCGCGGGATAGTCACCAGGTAATTTATTTCGAGACGGATGATGCCGGGGCGCTTTTCCGCTTCACGGACATGTATCCGCGCATGTTCGGCGGCCAGATGTGGGTCGCGATGGATCCGCCGACACAGGAGCAATCACCCCAGGTCGGGACGCTTTTTATCCGCAGTTTTGCAGTGCGCGGAGAACCCGCGCTCGAGAGGGTAGTGTCAGGGGCGCCGGGTGCGGCCGGGATCGCCGGGGTGGATTTCAGCGAGATGCGCGCCGATTTCACGCGTTTTCCCGGCAAGATGGCAGTGCGCGATGGCGTCGTGCGCGGGCCGCTGGTGGGCGCGACCGTAGAGGGGAACATTGATTATACGCGCGATGACGTTCATTTGCGCGGGACCTTTGTGCCGTTCTACGGCCTCAACAACATGTTCGGGCAAATTCCAATCGTGGGATTGTTCCTTGGCGGAGGCAACAAAGAGGGGCTGGTCGGGATCAACTATGAAGCGGTCGGACCACCGGGCGCTCCGCGCATCACGGTCAATCCGGTCAGCGCCATAGCGCCGGGCCTGTTGCGCAAATTCATCCCGTCGCCCGGGACATTTGATCCCAATTTCCTCCCGCCGACGCGGTGAGCAACTATTTCCGCTTGAGCTGAAAATGACGTTTTTTGCCAAACGACAGTACGTGCAAGCCTTCAGGCGTTGCATTGCCGCTCGTAAGCGTCATTTTCTCATCGACCACAACCACGCCGTTCAGTTTAATGCCACCACTTTTGATCTGCCGGCGGGCTTCGCTTGTCGATGACACGGCGCCAGTTGCCACGGCAGCGTTGAGGATACCGACACCGTTTTCAATTTCGACCGTTGGCAGGGTCTCGGCTGGCGCGCCTTCCTCGAAGGTCTTGCGCGCGGTCTCAGCGGCCTGGTCGGCTGCGCTACGGCCATGAACGAGTGCGGTCGCTTCCGTGGCGAGCACTTTCTTCGCCTCATTGATCTCGTTGCCCTTGAGTCCGGCCAGCCGTGCGATCTCGCCGAGAGGCAGGACTGTAAACAATTTGAGGAAGCGCCCGACATCGCCGTCCTCTGTATTGCGCCAGTATTGCCAGTAGTCATAGGCGCTCACCAGATCGGCGTTCAGCCAAACTGCGCCCGCGGCCGTTTTGCCCATTTTGGCGCCCGAAGAGGTCGTGATCAGCGGTGCCGTGAGCGCAAACAGTCGTGCGTTTGCCATGCGGCGCCCAAGATCGATGCCGTTGACGATATTGCCCCACTGATCGGAGCCACCCATTTGCAGGATGCAGTTGTATCGTTTGCTGAGCTCTACGAAATCATAGGCCTGGAGGACCATGTAGTTGAATTCGAGAAACGACAGTTCCTGCTGGCGGTCGAGTCTCAGCTTCACCGAATCAAAAGACAGCATTCGGTTGACCGAGAAATGGCGGCCAACGTCGCGAAGAAAATCGATGTAGTTGAGATTGTTGAGCCAGTCGGCGTTATTGCTCATCACGGCATTGCCGCCCGCGCTCTCGAATTTCAGGAACTTCGAAAAAATCGCGCGGATGCCTTTAAGATTTTCATTGATGGCCTCGTCGGTGAGAACCCGGCGGCTTTCATCCTTGCCGGACGGGTCACCGACGCGGGTTGTGCCGCCACCCATGAGTGCGATGGGGCGATGTCCGGTCTGCTGCAACCAGTAGAGCATCATGATCGGCAACAGCGAGCCCACATGCAGCGAGGCGGCGGTGCAATCGAAACCGATATAGGCGGTAATCGCGCCGGCCTTGGCCTGCGCATCAAGTGCGTCCGGTTCCGAGATCTGGTGGATGAACCCGCGCTCGGCCAGAATATTGAGGAAATCGGATTTATAGGCGCTCATTGTTGCGATCTCGGGCCGCGGCCTTGTCGCTTCCGTCGGCGGGTGTGTGTAACAGGTCCCGCGTCGGATTCAACCGACGCACCGAAGCCCCTCGCGGTGTCGTGGGGCGACCTTTAAGACACGCGATCCAGGGGGCGTCGTTTCCCCAAAAATGCCGCACAAAATCCGGCGTCGAATTCCCGGTAGTTGTTTGTGATCTCTTCGCCTTTGCGGATTGTGCGACGGGCGACGATGTGGCCGTTTCGCCAATGGGTGTTGGCGTTATCAGAGTGGTTCATGTGGTGGTCGTGGTCGCTGGTCAACAGAATCTCGCCGTCGACCCGGTACCCGTAGTTCCAGATGTAGTCACGCGCCGGCTTGGGCAATTTGGCAAATTGCGTCGGGGAGTACACCCTGTCGAAGCCATCGACGAAACGCCAAACCTTGGTGCCTTTGCGAATAACCTGGGACGCAAACACGCCAAGGCCGTGAATCGCGCTTTTATCAAGGTAAGTTTTGACAAGAAGCATGGGTCATAGGGCGGACGGCAATCCGCATGTCGCCAATTCTAACGCCAGACGCACTTCAAGCGTTGCGGACCGGCGGGCCGGCAAATTCTACGCTGCCGGTTTGCGTTCGGTCTTGAGCCGCTTGTCGAGGTAGGCACTGATCGAAGTAAGCAGCGCTTCCACCTTGCCGTCAAAGAAATGGTTGGCGCCTTGCACAACCTTTTGCTCGATCACGATGCCCTTTTGGGTCTTGAGCTTGTCCACAAGCGTGGTGACGTCCTTGTGCGGCACCACGGCATCCTTGTCGCCATGAATGATCAGGCCCGAAGAAGGGCAGGGAGCCAGGAATGAGAAGTCATAAAGGTTGGCGGGTGGGCAGATCGAAATGAACCCTTCGATCTCGGGCCGACGCATCAACAACTGCATTCCGATCCAGGCACCGAACGAGAAGCCGGCGATCCAGCAACTCTTTGCCTCGGGATTGATGGTTTGCGCCCAGTCGAGTGCCGCCGCGGAGTCGGACAATTCGCCCTGCCCATGGTCGAAGGAACCCTGACTGCGGCCGACGCCGCGGAAATTAAAACGCAGCGCCGAAAATCCCCGATGCACGAACGC
This sequence comes from Pseudolabrys sp., assembly GCA_035692045.1. GTDB lineage: Bacteria > Pseudomonadota > Alphaproteobacteria > Rhizobiales > Xanthobacteraceae > Pseudolabrys. Next base: position 7,675 of record DASSIJ010000118.1, read on the forward strand.
GTAGTAGAGCTGATAGATGATCGGGTGATTCATCGTCCCGCCGAACTGGGGATGCGGGTGCAGGATGATGGCGATTGGTGCGTTTTTCTGCCGGGCAGGGTGATATCGCCCCTCAATGCGTCCGGCGGGACCGGTGAAGATAATTTCAGGCATCGCTATCGACCTCGAACCGGCTTGCCGCAGCCGACGGCGGCATCGGGGTGTGGTTGTGGCCTGGCGGACTGACCGGACCTGGCACTTAGTTTAGAATTATTCTAATTATATGGATTCCGCTTTTCCCAGCCTCAACACACGTTATAAGGGCCAGGCGATTTCGGGCTTCTAACACGATCCCTGGGGCAAAAAGCAAGCTTTTTGCGGCAAAACGGTATTTAGATATTGGCGAAAGTCATGGCTGAGCGCGCCTATTTTGACTGGAATGCGACCGCTCCTCTGCGGGAGGAGGCGCGCATTGCCACAATCGCCGCGCTGGACGTGGCCGGGAATGCCTCCTCGGTGCACGCCGAAGGCCGTGCTGCCCGCAGTTTGGTCGAGCGCGCGCGTGAACAGGTCGCCAACCTGGTCGGAGCCGACGCGAAGAACGTCACGTTCACCAGCGGCGCTACTGAAGCCAACATGTACGCGCTGACGCCGGCGATCGAGATTGGCGGGCGCAAGGAACCGCGCGACCGGCTGTTCGTGTCGGCAATCGAGCATCCATCGGTGCGCAGCGGCGGCCGCTTCGCTCCCGAACAAGTCGAGGCCTTGCCAGTCACTGGCGACGGCGTCGTCGATCTCGTTGCGCTCAAAGCCGCTGTCACCAGGGCCGAGCGGCCGTTGGTGTCGATCATGCTCGCCAACAACGAAACAGGCGTGATCCAGCCCATCGCCCAGATTGCAGACACCGTGCACTCTGCGAACGGTGTGTTGCATGTGGACGCAGTGCAGGGCCCGGGCCGCATCGATTGCGATGTGGACGCGCTCGGCGCGGATCTGCTGTCAATCTCCTCGCACAAGCTTGGCGGTCCTCAGGGCGCGGGCGCACTCGTTCGCCGCGGCGATATCCATATCGCCGAGCCGTTGATCAAAGGGGGCGGGCAGGAGCGCGGGCAGCGGGCGGGAACAGAAAACGTCGTCGCCATCGCTGGCTTCGGAGCTGCTGCCATCGCCGCAACACGGATGGACGTGACGCGAATGGCGGCTCTGCGCGACCGGCTGGAATCGGGTCTCAAGGCGGCAACGCCCGCGGCTGTGGTTTTCGGCACCGGCGTCCCGCGTCTCCCCAATACGACATTGTTCGCGGTTCCCGGCCTGAAGGCAGAAACAGCGATAATCGCTTTCGATCTCAATGGGATAGCGGTTTCTTCCGGTTCCGCATGCTCGTCCGGCAAGGTGCAGGCGTCGCATGTGCTGGCGGCGATGGGGGTGGATCCTTCGCTTTCGCGTGGTGCAGTCCGCGTCAGCCTAGGCTGGACCACCACCGAAGCCGATCTCGAAGCGCTGTTAGCTGCTTGGAATAAGGTGGTTTCGTCACTACTTAACAAGCATGCGAATGCCGCCTGAGGCGGTGCAACCAGGAATGATCGCAACGCGATAAGCGAACCGACCATAACCGACAAATCCAACCCGCGGTCCTTGCAACCGTGAGCGGAGGGAAGAATGCCGGCAGTACAAGAGACCGTCGAACAGGTCCGCCGTATCGACGTTGACCAATACAAATACGGGTTCGTCACCGATATCGAATCCGAGAAGGCGCCCAAGGGCCTTTCGGAAGATACCGTTCGATTCATTTCGGCGAAGAAGAACGAACCGGACTGGATGCTCGCCTGGCGGCTTGAGGCCTATCGCCGCTGGCTCACCATGCGCGAACCGACCTGGGCGCGCGTGGACTATCCAAAGATAGATTACCAGAACGCCTATTATTATTCGGCGCCGAAGAAGAAGGCGCTGGCCTCGCTCGACGAGGTCGATCCCGAAATTCTCAAGACCTATGAGAAGCTTGGCATTCCGCTGCGCGAGCAGGAGATTCTTGCAGGCGTCGTGCGGCCGGAAGGCGAACGGCGCGTTGCGGTGGATGCCGTGTTCGACTCCGTGTCGGTCGCCACGACCTTCAAGGAAGAACTCAAACGCGCCGGCGTGATCTTCATGCCAATGTCGGAGGCGATCCGCGAGCACCCGGAGCTGGTAAAGAAATATCTCGGCACCGTGGTGCCGACTTCGGACAACTTCTTCGCGACGCTGAATTCCGCCGTGTTCTCCGACGGGTCATTCGTCTATGTGCCCCCCGGCGTGCGCTGCCCGATGGAACTGTCCACCTATTTCCGCATCAACGAGGCCAATACCGGCCAGTTCGAGCGCACGCTGATCATCGCCGACAAGGGCGCTTACGTGAGTTATCTCGAAGGCTGCACTGCGCCGATGCGCGACGAGAATCAGCTGCACGCGGCGGTGGTCGAATTGGTTGCGCACGACGATGCAGAGATCAAATATTCGACGGTACAGAATTGGTATCCAGGCGACGCCGATGGCAAAGGCGGCATCTTCAACTTCGTCACCAAGCGCGGTGACTGCCGCGGCGCACGCTCGAAGATATCCTGGACGCAGGTCGAGACCGGCTCGGCCATTACCTGGAAGTACCCGAGCTGCATTCTGCGTGGTGACAATTCACGCGGCGAGTTTTATTCGATTGCGATTTCGAACGGCCACCAGCAGGTCGACAGCGGAACCAAGATGCTGCACCTAGGCAAGAACACGACCAGCCGCATTATTTCCAAGGGCATCGCGGCCGGAAAATCCAACAACACCTATCGCGGCCTCGTTACCGCGCATCGCAAGGCGACCAACGCCCGCAACTTCACCAATTGCGACTCGCTGTTGATCGGCCACGACTGCGGCGCGCACACCGTGCCGTATATCGAGGCGAAGAATTCCTCCGCGATGTTCGAACACGAGGCTACCACCTCGAAGATTTCCGAAGACATGCTCTTTTATTGCCGGCAACGCGGCATGTCGGCGGAAGAGGCGACCGCGCTCGTCGTCAACGGCTTCGTCAAGGATGTACTGCAGCAGCTTCCCATGGAATTCGCGGTGGAAGCGCAGAAACTGATCTCGATCAGTCTGGAAGGAAGCGTGGGTTAATCGAATGGTGTTTCTTGAAGTCAAAAATCTGCATGTCGAGATCGAGGGCAAGAAGATCCTCAACGGTCTGAATCTGTCGGTCGAGAAGGGCAAAGTCGTTGCCATCATGGGCCCGAACGGCTCCGGCAAGTCCACGCTCGCCTATGTCCTGGCCGGCAAGGACGACTACAAAGTCACTGAGGGCGATGTGCTGCTCAATGGCGAAAGCATTCTCGAAATGGCGCCTGACGAGCGCGCCGCAAAAGGTGTATTCCTCGCGTTCCAGTACCCGGTGGAAGTACCCGGCGTAGCCACGATGACCTTTCTGCGGACCGCCCTTAATGCGCAGCGCAAGACGCGCGGTGAGGCAGAGTTTTCGACGCCGGAATTCATGAAACTGGTGCGCGATACTGCCACTCATCTCGGCATCAGCCAGGAGATGCTGCGCCGCGCCGTCAATGTCGGGTTCTCAGGCGGTGAGAAGAAGCGCAACGAGATTCTGCAGATGGCTGTGTTGCAGCCGCGCCTGGCAGTGCTCGATGAGACCGATTCCGGCCTCGACATCGACGCGCTCAAGATCGTGGCCGAGGGCGTCAATCGTCTGCGCTCACCCGAACGCTCGATGATCGTGATTACGCACTATCAGCGATTGCTTGAATTCATCATACCCGATGTTGTGCATGTGTTGGCAAAAGGCAAAGTCGTGAAGTCGGGCGGCAAGGAACTCGCGCTCGAACTCGAGGCCAAAGGTTATGCGCAATATGCCGGCGAGGCGGCGTGACGCCATGAACGCCGACGTCCGCGCTATGAAGACACCCGCAGAGCAGGCGCTGAGCGCTGCCTATCAGGCCGCGCGCGGCAATTTGCCCGGCATGGGTGCGGTTGCGGCGTTGCGTGCGGATGCGTTCAAGCAGTTCGAGCGCGTCGGACTGCCGCACCGCCGCGTCGAGGAGTGGAAATACACCGACCTGCGCGCGCTGATGCGCGAGGCTTATCCGCTGGCCGCGCCGCCCGACGCTTCGGCCAAGGCGCACGCCAAAGCGGCGGGCGATATTCTGTCCGGATTCGATTGTCGGCGGCTGGTGTTTGTCGATGGCGCGTTCGCGCCTGACCTGTCCGACCTCAAGCCGGAGCCGGGTCTGACCATTGGATCGATGGCCGAGGCTTTGACGAAGGGCAATCCTTTGGTCGCGCAGCACGTCGGCAGGACCTTCGCGACGGATGATGCGGCCGTTGCTCTCAACACCGCGCTGATGGGCGACGGAGCCGTGATCCGGATCGCCGCGGGCGCCGAAATCAAGCGGCCCATACACCTTATTTTTGCCAGTGGTAGCGACAAACCGAGCTCGATCTTTGTCCGGTCGCTTATCGTGGTGGAGAAAGGCGCCAAGGCGACGATCATCGAGGATCACGACAGCGGGGCTGCCCAGGTGAATGCCGCGCTTGAGCTCATCGCCGGCGATGAAACGCAAGTCGATTATTTCAAGTTCACGCGCGCCCGCGCCCTGCATGTGGCAAGCCTGCTCACTTCGGTCGGCGCGCGCGCTGCCTTCAATACGTTCGCCTTCACCAGTGACGTCAATGTCGTGCGCAACCAGAATTTCATTCGCTTTGCCGGCGAAGGCACCAAGGCCGGCATTCGCGGCGTAACCCTCTTGCGCGGCAAGCAACACGCTGACACGACTTTGCTCATCGAGCACGCCGCCGGCCACTGCAAGAGCCGGGAGCAGTTCAAGTCAGTGCTCGACGACCAGGCGCACGGCGTGTTCCAGGGCAAGATTGTCGTCAAGCCGCACGCACAAAAGACCGACGCCAAGATGATGACACGTTCGCTTCTTCTGTCCGACGAGGCGGAGGCCGACAACAAGCCGGAGCTGGAGATCTTCGCCGACGACGTGGTCTGCGGCCATGGCGCGACGACGTCCGCGCCCAGCGAGGCGCTCAAGTTCTATCTGATGTCGCGCGGCATTCCCGGGAAGGAAGCCGAGGCGTTGCTGATCCAGGCCTTCATCGACGAGACGATCGAAGAGATCGCGCATGAGGGCATCCGCGACGCCCTGATGTTCGCGGCACTTCGGTGGTTGGGCGCACGGGAGTAGTTCATGCATCCGGCGGTCAGCAACGGCTCCTACGACGTCGCCAAAATCCGGGCGGATTTTCCCGCTCTCGCAATGCAGGTGTATGGCAAGCCGCTGGTCTATCTCGATAACGCGGCCTCGGCTCAGAAACCAAATCAGGTCCTCGATCGGTTGCAGCGTGCGTATACCGAGCAATATGCCAACGTGCATCGCGGATTGCACTATCTCGCCAACGAGGCGACTGAGGCTTACGAAGCTGCCCGAGAAACTGTGCGCGCGTTCATAAATGCCGAACGCAAGGAAGAAATTATTTTCACGCGCAACGCCACCGAGGCGATCAATCTGGTTGCCTATACCTTCGGGCGCGAGCGGATCAAGGCTGGCGATGAGATCGTCCTCTCGATTATGGAGCATCACTCCAATATCGTGCCCTGGCATTTCTTGCGCGAGCGTCAGGGTGCGGTGATCAAGTGGGCGCCTGTCGACGAGGAGGGCAATTTCCTCATCGACGAGTTCGAGAAATTGCTCGGTCCGCGCACCAAGCTCGTCGCGATTACGCAGATGTCGAACGCGCTGGGCACTGTGGTCCCGGTGAAAGAGGTCGTGAAGCTCGCACATGCGCGCGGCATTCCGGTGCTCATCGACGGCGCGCAAGGCGCGGTGCATCTTGATGTGGATGTGCGCGATATAGATTGCGATTTTTACGTTTTCACCGGCCACAAGCTTTATGGCCCGACCGGGATCGGCGTGCTCTACGGCAAATACGGTCTCCTTGCGTCGATGCCGCCGTTCAATGGCGGCGGCGAGATGATCCACGAAGTGTCGCAGGACCGCGTCACTTATGGCGAGCCGCCTTATCGATTCGAGGCCGGTACGCCCGCGATTGTTCAGGCGATCGGTCTGGGCGCGGCCATCGACTACGTCAATTCTATTGGCAAGGCGCGCATCCGCGCGCATGAAAGCACGCTGGTCAAATATGCCCACGACCGTCTGGGCGCGATCAACTCGTTGCGCATCATTGGCAATGCGAAAGACAAAGGCCCCGTAGTATCATTCGAACTCAAGGGCGCGCATCCACACGACGTCGCGACCGTGATCGACCGGCAGGGTGTGGCAGTGCGCGCGGGCACCCACTGCGTAATGCCGCTGCTCGCGCGTTACGGCCTGACCGCGACTTGTCGGGCTTCATTCGCTCTCTATAACACCAAAGACGAGATCGACGCGCTCGCTGCGTCGCTCGCCAAGGCGCAGGATATGTTCGCATGACCGACGATACGCAAACGCCGACACCTGTCGCGGAAAAGCCGCCGGAGAACGCTGCCGTGGTCCGCTCCGCGGCGCTGCCGGAGGACGAGCTCAACAAGCTCACCGACGACATCGTGGCTGCGCTCAAAACCGTCTATGACCCGGAAATCCCGGCGGACATCTACGAACTTGGTCTGATCTACAAGATCGATATTGGCGACGACCGTGGCGTGAAGGTCGACATGTCGCTCACCTCGCCCAATTGCCCGGCCGCTCAGGATCTTCCGATTCAGGTGGAAAACGCGGTAGCGAGCGTCGCCGGCGTCAAAGAAGCCAAAGTCGAAGTGGTTTGGGATCCGCCTTGGGACCCGAGCCGCATGTCGGACGAGGCCCGTCTCGTCCTCAATATGTGGTAATATTTGCGTGAGACACTAGATAAGGATCGATGAGGACCGCTATGGCGACTGCCCGACCCCGACCACAGGTGATGCGGCTGACCGAGGCCGCCGCGCTGCGCATCAAGGACGTGATGGCGCGCGCGGAGCAGCCGGTCGCTGGCGTACGCGTCGGTGTCAAGAATGGTGGCTGTGCCGGCATGGAATACACAATGGAATACGCGCAGGCGGTGAAGCCGACCGACGAAGTCGTCGAGGACAAGGGCGTCAAGATCCTGATCGATCCGAAGGCGGTATTGTTTCTGCTCGGCACGGAGATGGACTACAAGACCGGCAAACTGTCGGCGCAATTCATCTTCAACAATCCAAACCAGACCAGTGCCTGCGGTTGCGGCGAGTCTGTGCAGCTCACGCCTGCGAAAGGCGCGGAGTAGGGGCTGTCAGGCGACCTCGGCGGCAGCGCTCTCGGCGGTAACTTCCGGATCAGCCTCGCACATCACGCGATTGCGGCCATGCCGCTTGGCCGCATAGAGACATATATCGGCACGCTCGATCAATGACTGGCCGCTATCGCCCTTGCGCAGTGCGGCGACTCCGATCGAAATCGTGATCCTGCCGAGCTGCTCGCCGGTCGAGCGCTTCATTAATTCCTTAGCCATGACCGCGCCGCGAATGTGCTCGGCAACCGTTATTGCCGCACGAAGGGCGGTGTTTGGCAGGAGGACCGCAAATTCCTCACCGCCGTAGCGCGCTGCTGTGTCCTTACCCTTGACGTTGTGCTTCACGGCCATCGCCACCAGGCGCAAAACCTGGTCGCCGGTCAGATGGCCGAAGTTATCGTTGAAAGCCTTGAAATGGTCGATGTCGGTGAGCATCAGCGACAGCGCTTCGTTCCTTGAAAAAGCTTCCGCTATGGTCTTTTCCAGGGTGACGTCGAAAAATTTCCGATTGGCAAGCTGGGTCAGAGGATCAGTCAGACTTTCAGTGCGGACTGCCTCGAGGTCTTCCTGAAGTTCATTGATCTCCTGCTTGGAAGCGGTGAGACGTTCTTCCAGTTGCCGGTTGGAAGCCGCCATGGCCTTTGTGGTTTGCACCAGACTTTCGACGATCGCGCGCAGACCTTCGCGATCTTTCGAGCCGTCGAGTTGCTGGGATGCACCAGCGAGACTTTCAGTGTAGCTGGTCGCCGAACCAACGGCGGCGTCGATCATGGCCATGACCTGATCGATCTCGCCTTTGACCTGGCTTCCGACCAGATCGATCCGTTCCGTCAGCCGGGTTGGCGATAGGTGGTTTTCGTAGATCTGCGCAAGGTCAGCTTCTGAAATCGTGCCCTTGGCCTTGATGGTCGCGTTGACTTGCTGGTTGAGGGCCGGATGATAGCCGCTCGCATAGGCGTACCAGATCTCGTAGTTGCGCGGGGTCGCAACCTGGCGCAGTGCCTTCATCTGTCCAAGGGCAATGTCCGCGAACGCCATCGTGCGTTCGTAATCTTCGGTACGCCCCGTCATCAGCAATATCCCCGGAAGCTTGTACCTGTGGAGGACGGGCACAAATGGTGCCACCGGTAAACGGTATTCGAGGGAAGTGAATGGCGGGTAAATTTGGAACAAACCCGGCAACCGCTGGTTGCGGCCGCCGCGGGCGTGCCGCCGTCAGGCTTTGACGGAAACCGGTCGCAACAAAAAGGCCGGCAGGTGCCCGGTCTCGCGCTCTTCGATCTGCGGAGGAGGAGGAGGCGGAGGTGCCGTGTGAGCGGGGACCTCCTTTTTTCCTCGGTGCGCGGGTTTGCGATCACGATCACGATCACGATGGCGATTG
>DASSIJ010000119.1:0-4077 GCA_035692045.1 Pseudolabrys sp.
GGGAAAGTCGTCATGCCGCTCGGCAAGACGTTCTTTTCGCCTCGCTTCGGGATGACGCAGGACAAATTTGGCGTCAACTGGATGGTGATCGTCGAACCAAACTGAGCGCGGGGAGAGAAGAATGCAGACGATGGTTCAGACGAGTGAGACTTCAAACGCGATGCTGTGGACAGGCCGCATCATGAGCGGCCTCGTTATCGCTTTTATGCTGCTCGACGGCGCCATGAAACTGGTGCCGTTCGATGTCGTCGTTACGACGTCGGAGCAGATGGGCATTCCCGGCAGCCTCGCGCGAACGCTCGGGGTCATCGGCCTCATCTGCACCTTGCTGTACGCGGTGCCGCGCACGTCCGTGCTCGGCGCCATTTTGCTGACCGGCTATCTGGGCGGAGCGATCGCAAGCCATCTGCGGCTCGGCGATCCGATCTTCACACACACATTGTTCGGGCTCTATCTCGGCCTGCTGGCCTGGGGCGGCCTTTATCTGCGCGACGCCCGGCTGCGCGCCCTTATTCCGCTGCGCGTGGACTAGCCGTTAATCCAAACCAAACCTGCAACGCCAATTGAGTAGGAGTGCCTATGGTCACGACGAAGAGCCCGGACTTTGTCATCTCGCGTGTGCTCGATGCGCCGCGCGAGCTGGTGTGGAAGTGCTTCACCGATCCGGAGCGCATGAAGCAATGGTGGGGGCCGAAGGGCTTCGTCGTGATCGCTTCTAAAATGGATCTGCGGGTGGGCGGGACCTATCACTACGGCATGAAGGCGCCGAATGGCGCCGCCATGTGGGGCAGGTTCGTCTATCGCGAGATCGTGCCGCCTGAACGGCTGGTTTTCATCAATTCATTCTCGGATGAGAAAGGTGGCATCACCCGCCATCCTGGCGGCCCGACCTGGCCATTGGAAATGCTGTCGACATTCAGCTTCGAGGAACTTGCCGGCGGGAAAACCAAATTCACCGTCAGCTGGACCACGCACAACGCAAGCGGCGAAGAAGAAAAAACATTCGACAGCGCGCGCGACAGCATGACGCAAGGCTGGAATGGCACAATGGAGCAGCTCGAAGCGTATCTCGCCAAAGCGAAGTAACCACGCGAATGGAGGACATCATGGCGCTCGCCAAGCACAAGATCACGCCGTGCCTGTGGTTCGATACCCAGGCCGAAGAAGCGGCCAAGTTCTATTGCTCGATCTTCAAGGACTCCAGGATTGGCAAGGTCAGCCGCTACACCAAGGCAGGACAGGAGGTTCACCACAAGCCGCCCGGTTCGGTGATGGTCGTCGAATTCGAAATCGAGGGGCAGACATTCACGGCCTTGAACGGCGGCCCGAACTTCAAATTCAACGAGGCGATTTCATTGCAGGTGCGGTGCGAGACCCAGACCGAGGTCGATTATTTCTGGGGCAAGCTCTCGCAAGGCGGCGAGGAGGGTCCCTGCGGCTGGCTGAAGGACAAGTACGGACTGTCGTGGCAGATCGTGCCCGCGGCGATACCTCAAATGATGACGGATCCGGATCCAACGAAATCCGAGCGTGTCATGAACGCTTTCCTGAAAATGAAGAAGCTCGACATCGCCGCAATCGAGCGCGCCTATGAAGGACGCCCGCAATGACTGCCACCGCAAAAACAGCGCCGTATGGCGAAGCGAGCGTTACCCTCACTCGCGTGTTTGACGCACCGCGCGCTCTGGTGTGGAAGGCCTGGACTGATTCAAAGATGATGGCGCAGTGGTTTGGGCCGCGCGGATTCACCAGCCCGGTTTGCGAGCTCGATGTGCGTGTCGGCGGCAGCTTGTACATCGTGATGCGCGGGCCGGACCGCAACGACTATCCGATGAAAGGCGTGTTCCGCGAAGTGTCGGCACCCGAGCGGCTGGTCTTCACCAACATCGCGATCGACAAAGCGGGCAATCATCTGCTCGAAGGCGAGACCACAGTCACGTTTTCGGAGAAAGGCGGCAGGACCACGCTCATTTTGGAAACCCATGCCGTTGGTCTTGTGCCCATTGCGCCGCAAATGCTCGCGGGCATGGAGGCAGGCTGGACCCAGAGCATCGATAAACTGGAAGAGCTGGTGGAGCGCTGAAAGCGCAGGTGCTGGAGACGCGCAATGCGGCCGCATAAAGTCGTATCGCGGGATGCAATTGCAGGGTCAGTTCTTGATCACCTGCGGTCACACCAGCATCCAGGCAATCCATAGAAGCAGCGCTGCGATCACCCATAGTGCGATCGCGGTCCAGCGATTGTGCCGTGCTTCTGCCGCGCCGATAGCGGCAACCGTCTCTGGCGAAAGCACCAGACCGTCACGCGTGATGTCGTCGAACTGGTCGAGCAGTGTTCCGGCGCGCATGAGCAGACCCGGTACCTGGCCGACGAAACGGCCAATTTGACCGGCACCCTCGACTGCGTCCTCAAGGCGGCCGACCGGACCGAGGTTGCGCGCAATCCACTCACGCACCACCGGATCGGCCGTGGTCCACATGTCGAGTTTGGGGTCGAGCGAACGGGCAACGCCCTCCACGACGACCATGGTCTTTTGCAAAAGAAGCAGCTCGGGACGCGTGCGCATGTCGAAGAGACCGGTCACTTCGAACAGCAGCATCAACAGTTTCGCCATCGAGATGTCTTCGGCAGCACGATTGTGAATCGGCTCGCCGATGGCGCGGATGGCTTGCGCGAAGCTCTCCACCGAATGATGCCGCGGCACGTAGCCGGCGTCGAAATGCACCTGCGCGGTTCGCTGATAGTCGCGGGTGATAAAGCCCAGCAGAATTTCAGCCAGAAATTGCCGCTCCTTGGAGCCGAGCCGCCCCATGATGCCGAAGTCCACGGCCACCAGCCTGCTGTCGTCATCGACGAAAAGGTTACCGGGATGCATGTCGGCGTGAAAAAAGCCGTCGCGTAGAGCGTGTCGAAGAAAGCTCTGGATTACATTGCGGCCAAGTCCCGCCAGATCGAAGCCCTTCGCCTCCAGCGCGCCGTGGTCGCTGAGTCGAACGCCGTCGATCCACTCCAGCGTCAGCACCTCGCGCGCGGTGCGATCCCAATCGACCGTAGGCACGCGGAAGTCGACGTCCTCGCGCGTATTCTCAGCCATCTCGGAAGCCGCCGCTGCTTCCAGACGGAAATCCATTTCGATCGAAACCGACCGAGCGAGCGTCGAAACGACTTCGATGAGCCGGAGCCGCTGGGCTTCAGTTGAGAAGGCCTCCGCCTTGCGTGCGGCAAAAAAGAAGGCATCAAGATCGGATTTGAACCGGCGTTCAATTCCGGGCCGGAGAACTTTTACGGCCACCGGTTTGCGCGCGCCGTTTACTTCGATTTCCGCGCGATGTACCTGCGCGATGGACGCTGCGGCCACCGCTGGTCCGAAATTTGTGTAGACTGCGGAAAGTGGTTTACCAAACGCGGCCGCAACCATCGCCTCCGCTTCGCTTTGCGGAAATGGCGCCATCTTGTCCTGCAGGCTTTCCAGATCGCGCGCGATCTTTGGTCCGACCACGTCCTGCCGTGTCGCGAGAAACTGGCCGAGCTTGACGTAGGTGGGTCCAAGCCTGGTCAATGCCGCGGACAGTCTGCTTTCACCGCCTTTTGTGCTGGGCCGTTCAAAGAGGCGCGCGAACGCGATTGCAGTCCTGGCAGGCAACGGCAACTGCCGCGTATCGACCAACGCAAACACGCCCTCGCGCGCGAACACGAAGCCGGCGCGCGCAAGACGGAGCAAATGCGAGATGGCAGCGATCACAATCGCCAGCCCGAGTGAAGCGCAACCACGCCGCCCGTCATGGGCGTGAATGACACCCGGCGGAACCCGGAGGCTTCGATCATCGTCGCGAAGAGTTTCGGTTTGGGAAACTTCCGGATGGATTCAACCAGATATTGGTATGCGTCGCGGTCGCCGGCTATGGCGTCTCCAATGCGCGGAATCACCTGAAACGAATAAAGCTCGTAAAGCGCGTCCAGACCCGGCACGTCGACCGACGAAAATTCCAGACACAGGAATCGGCCGCCGAGCTTGAGCACGCGATGGGCTTGCGCAATCGCCCGCTCGATGCGCGGCACGTTGCGGATTCCGAAGGC
>DASSIJ010000120.1:0-21138 GCA_035692045.1 Pseudolabrys sp.
CTCATCCCGCTGCCGGTGTCGCGTACGCGCAGCACCACCTCCTGATCGTCGGTCAGCGCCGTCGATACGATGACCTGGCCACCTGCACCCGTGAATTTGATGGAATTGGACAGCAGATTCAGCGCGATCTGACGAACTGATCGCGCATCGGCGACGATTTGCGGCAGATTTGCCGACAGCGATGTGCGGACAATCACGTGCTCGCGGCTGGCTTGCTGTTGCATGATGGCGACGCATTGCTGGGTCAGATCGTTCAGGCTGACGCTTACGAAAGTCAGGTCAAGTTTTCCTGCCTCGATCTTCGACAGGTCGACCAGATCGTTGAGTAGTGAAATCAGATGACCGCCGGAGCCGTGGATGTCCTTCAAGTATTGCCGGTAACGCTCATTGCCGATTGGGCCGAAACGCTCGTCCATCATGACTTCGGAAAAGCCGATGATGGCATTGAGCGGTGTACGAATTTCATGGCTGATCTTCGCGAGAAATTCGGATTTCGCGATCGAGGCTTTCTCGGCTGCCTGCTTGGCGTCCGTGAGCTCTTCGGCGGTGTGCTTCCACGCGGTAACGTCGCGCAGTACCACGCACAGCTTCTCTCCGCCCTCAATGCGACCCATAGTGATATGAAGCGGAACCAGCCCTCCGTGGCGCACACGTCCGATCGCTTCGTAACCGGCGTCGAGGACACCCGCGCCACTGCCGCGTGCGAGCCGGTCGAGGTGCTCGAGCGCTAAGCGTCGGCTTTCCGGCGCCAATAAGTCGCCAAAGGAATGCTCGGTCAAGTCGGACGACTCGTAGCCGAATAGAGCCTCGGCGCTGCGATTGGCGAAAATTATGCGGCCGGTACGGTCGAGCATGAGGACGCCGTCGGTGGCGGTGTCCAGAATCGCTTTGAGCTCGCGATTTTCTCTCGTCACGGACTCGGGCGAGATGTCGATGGGCTTTTCGTGGGTTCCAACGCGCGGATCGATCATCAGCACCAGCGCATTCTCGCCATTCCACATCGCGCTGAACAAACGGCCTTCAACAGGTTTCTGCGTGCCGTTGATGGTCGCGATTGTGAGAGTTTTCGCGCCGTTTCCGCCGTCCTTGGGTGTGGATTTGTCCTTGCCGTCGATAAACAGGCTGTCGAGACCGCCGGCTTCGTTCAGCGCGTCCAAGGTGGCGTAGCCGGTCCACTCGAGGAACACCCGGTTTGCGTAAATCAAATTGTTGAGGCGATACACCAGAATGCCGATCGGCAAACGATCGAAGATCGCTCGGCTATCCTGCACATTCTGGACAACTTTTGCCGGCTCGCGCACTGGCTGACTGAGCTGGACTGGAGGCCTGGCAACAAGATCGTCTGAAGGAGGCTTGCTGGCTTTGCCTGATGATTTCTTCAGGCGTTCGCTAAGTTCACGCGCGAGTTCCTGGAATGCGCTGCGATCCCGGACGTTGAATTTCTGTTCTTGCGCTTGCGGCTCTGGTGTCGCCGGAAACTGGACTATTTTTTTAGTTTCGGCCTTCCTTGATACGGGCGGTCGAACGGCTTTTCCGCCGCGGCGCTGCCGAATCTGCTCCAAAAGGGTGAGGTCGCGGCAAATACCGAAGCCGCGAAAACCCTTGAATTGTCGGTCGCGGTCGAACACCGGCAAACCCGACATCTCGACGGCCAGACGCTCATCGAAATCATCAAGCGGCCAAAACAGGACGATACCGCTGAAGGTTTCGCGTGCCGTAAGTGCGCTGGCGATTTGGTCCTGCGGATCGAGGTTCAGAGTCCGGGCAATATCATTCCAGGCGTGGCCGAGCAGCGTGGCCGTTTTTGGTCCGAGCAGGTCGGCGAACTCCAGGCTTGCGAGGGTGAAACGCGCGTCGGAGTCGGTCTGCCAGACAAAGCGAACAGGCGCATACTGCGGGTGCACTTCCAATTTCGGATCGCTCGGGACCACTGGCGCTGTGGCTGCCTTCGGGCCTGCATGCTCGGTGTCCGACGTCGTTGCAGATCCAGAGAAGACGACAAGCAGCCCGAAGGTCGGACCCGCGCCGAGTTTGAACACGCTGGCATGGCCGGCCAGAGTCTCTCCTTCGGCAATCCCGTTGAGGCTGGCTTCGCGGGCGAGTTTTTCTGCGCCAAGGGCGATCAGGTCGCGCCGGTTGCCGATAAGCGCGGTGGTCGCGGGCTGCGCCGCCATCAGCTCTCCGTCAGCGGTAAAGATGGCTGCGGGTTGCTGCACATCTGCGAGCAGCCTGCGCGCGCGTTCGGGTAGTGCCATGTCGTCGCCCGCGCGCTCAGTGGATACCACCAAAATCGCCGCGGTGTTGTCAGCGAGCGTGATGCGCGAACACAGGCATACCAACATGCCTCCGAAACGGGCTCCGAACCCACGTAATCGCTCCAGCCGCGGCGGATTTCCTTGCGGCAGTGTCGCAGCGAGTCGCGAGATCTGCGCAGTAGCCGCATGGCGCGGCCCAAAGCGCGTTGCCGCGGCTGCCACCGGCGAGGCGGCGTCAAAGATCGACGCACCGGTCGAGTTAGCCCAAAGAATGCGCTTACCGTCGGCGCTCCAAAGCCACACAGGTGCGGAATTGAGCGCGTCCGTGGCCAGGCGCGGGTCACGCAGAAAAATCCATTGAGGCTCGGAGTCCGTCATCGCGGTGTCGCAGGTTTTACGGCTAATAAAGCCTTAATACGGCTGGGGGCGGGCCGCGTCCACGACAGGACAAGGGTCATTCAACAGCAAGCCGCAATAACCTTAATGCGGAGACGTTCCGTCACTGGCACACGCAGCCCGCCGACCTAAATGGGGTTCAGGCCGCCGGCGCACGCCGGTGGGACATGCAGGAGGGATGTCATGGCAAAGGAAGGCACAAGTCCACATTTCGACGCTCCGGCAGATATGCGCACATTGGCTGAAAAGAGCGTGGAACAGGCCAAGCAGGCATTCGATATTTTTATTTCGGCCGCGCAACACGCTGTCAGCACCGCTGAAAATCAGGCGGCTAGCGCCCAAGCTGGCGCCAAGGAAGTCGGTGAGCTGGCAATGGGATTTGCCGAGCGGAACGTCGCGTCTTCGTTCGAGTTTGTGCAGAAGTTGCTGCAGGCCAAAGAGCCGAAGGATGTGATGGCGCTGCACTCGGAATATGTGAAATCCCAAATCGGGCGCTCACCGAGCAGGCTCGGGAACTGAGCAGACGTGCTGCCAAAATGACTGGGCAAGGAACCCAGCACTAAATACGGCGGTTCCATCCGAGTTTTGAGCCCGGCCGGTTGGCGCGGAACGCTCATTTATGACAGATTTGTGCAATGCAATATTTTTGTTGCATTGCATCAAAAACCAGGCTATAAGCGTTAATACACAGACCGCCAGCACGTGTTGAATGAGGGTGCGTGGCGGCTATCCGAAATTGACCGGGCTGATCTTGAGAGGGGACAGCACCGGATCGTCCTGAAATTGCCCTCCTATCAAGGATGCCAGCCATGGCCGAAACCAGCACTTCAGCGGCAGCGAAATCCAAGCCAAAGGCGGTTGCCCTCGGCGCGCCCGCTTTCGAAATGCCCAAGTTCGAGATGCCGAAGTTTGAGATGCCGAAATTCGAAGTACCGCCCGCCTTCCGCGAATTCGCCGAAAAGGGCGTCGCCCAGGCCAAAGAGAATTACGAGAAGGTCAAGAGTGCTGCTGAGCAGGCGACGGATGTTCTCGAGGACACCTATTCCACCGCTTCAAAAGGCTGCGCGAGCTACGGCCTCAAGGTTATCGAAGCGACCCGCGCCAACAGCGACGCTACCTTCGATCTGATGACCGAGCTGATGACCGCCAAGTCGTATTCGGAGGTGGTCGAACTCTCCAGCGCATATTTGCGCAAGCAGTTCGATGCCCTGGTCGCACAGACCAAGGAGCTCTCCGAGCACGCGCAGAAAGTGGCGACCGAAACGGCCGAGCCGATCAAGGAAAGCATCAGCAACCTCAGCAAGGCTGCCTGAGCCTTCTACCTCGCATCGAGATATATTGGTTGCCAAGCCCGGACAGAGATGTCCGGGCTTTCGTTTTCTAGGCGAAAAGACGTCGAATGGGCCGCTTGCCAAACGGCCAAGCGGCACCTAGGTTCCGCCGCTTGGATCGAGCACCGAGAAGCCGATCGCGCGTGCAGGCGTAGCTCAGTTGGTTAGAGCGCTGGTCTGTGGAACCAGAGGTCGGTGGTTCAAGTCCACCCGCCTGTACCATCTTCCGTCCGCAAATTGCCGAAACGAAAACGCCGGCGAGTGTCTCGCCGGCGTTTCGTGTGGCTTGGCGTCCTGAGTGCTAGCGCCAGCTGTAACGGCCATTGTTACGTGGCGGCGGCGGCGGGATGTTCCGCGGTGGATAGGGGCGGGGGCCGCCCTGCGGTCCACCAAATATCCAATCGAAGAAATTATTGCCGCCGCCATAACTGTAGCCGCCGCCTCCTCCCCCATACATACCGACCGGCATACGAACCGGTTTGGACGAAGAGTCTTTCGCGCGTTCAACCGCAATATCGGCGACTTTGCGTTCATTGCTCTTGAGGATCGCAAACATCTTGGCGTCACGGCCGTAAACATCGTCGCGCAGCTGCAGCTTGCCGGCTTCGTCCACGAAGGCAGTCTGATAGGTCAGATGCACCGGAATGAACTTCGGGAAGTTGATGTTGATCTCGCTGCCGCCGAACATCGATTCCAGCCGCGCCTCGGTGTAGTGCTCTTTCGGCATCACAAGAGACAGCAGCTTCTCGCCGTAGGTCAGCGGATTCTGCACGCGCATGCAGCCGTGGCTAAAGGCGCGCTTGTCCTTGGCGAACAGGTGTTTGTCCGGCGTATCGTGCTGATAGACCAGGAACTTGTTCGGGAAATTGAAGCGGATGCGGCCGAGCGCGTTGCCGGCGCCGGGCGGCTGTGAGATGTGAATCGTCCCGTCAGCGTCCTGCGTCAGTTTAAGGCCGATACGATCGAGCGCCTGAGGGTCTGCCTCCAGCGCCGGCAGATACTCCTTTTCGATGATCGATGGCGGCACGTTCCAGGTCGGGTTGACGGTGATGAATTTCATCTCCGCGCTGACCATCGGCGTTGCCAGGTTTGGCTTGCCGGCCACGATCTTCGTTTTCCAGTAGACCTTGCCGTCGTTGTAGAGGCTCAAGGTGAAGTCCGGCACATTGACGACCACGTGCGGGTTGCCGAGATTGCGCGGCAGCCAGCGCCAACGTTCCATGTTCACAATAATCGTGTCGACCGGATTTCCGGGAGCACGACGCACTTCCTTTTGCTCGCCGTTGAGAGCGCTCAAGGTGTTGGGGCCGAGATTGCCATCGACGCCGATGTCGCTTTCGGTCTGGAACGTCTTCACCGCATCGCGGACCGCGTCGTCGTAAAGCGGATTGTCTTTGTCGCCAGCGACGTCAAGGCGCTTGCGCAGTGCCACAACGCGTGAGTCTTTCATCCCCGGCTTGAGAAGCTTGCCTTCAGGGATATTGACTCGCGGTTGCTCAGGCTTTGCATCGGGCTTGGCCTCCGATACGACGGGACCCTTGCGCAACTCGGCGAGCTTTGCCTTGAGCGCCTTGAACTCCTGCTGCGGCGGATTGAATCCATCGAGGATACTGCCGGCATCGGCTCCATCGGCGAGCTTGGCCAATACTTCGCCCGGGTCGGGCGCGGTCAGGTCATACTGAATGTCCGAGCCGACGCGCGTGAAATGAATGCGGCCGATCTGCGCGTGGCGCGCAAACGTCAGTGCGGAGGCAGTCAATTTGAGCTCGGCCTCGGCCAGCGCGTCGGTCGTCGCTCCCGATTTTAAATCAGGAGTCGGATAGTCGCTCGGATCGAGGCCAACGGCATCGGCCTGCGCCAGATAGGCGATCGCAGCCTTGGCGCGATCATTGCCGGCATTATTGCTCACCCAGAGCGGCGCGTAATTGTGCGAACCGTAGAACGCCTCGATGCCAGCGCGATCGGCCTTGTGGCTGACAAAGCGCTCGAATTGCTTGCTGCTGATGAGCTCGCGCAGCTTGTCGGAGACGCCGCCGTCTGCGGTCGCAACGGGTGCGGCGGCTTTGGCCGGCTCCACGGCAGGAATTGTTGCAGTCTGCTTGGGCTCGTCCTTGGTGACCGGAGCAGCCTGTTTGGCGGGCGCTTCGATGTCTTTGGCGGTTAGTGGCGGCGGCAACGACGTATCCGGCACTGGCACTGCCGTGCGTACCGACGTTTCGGTTTGTTGCGCGACCGCAGCATGGCTGGACAGGGCCAGCACCAGCGCGAGCGCCGTCGAAGCTAATAGACGGTCAAATCGAAGACTTTTCACCGCGGGATCTCCCAAACTTTCCATGGGGCATACGCCCCCTTATATCGAGTCCAGTTTAACTGATAGCGCACAGCGAGTTACGTATTTCCCAATAGCCCCGCCAGAACAAGCGGCAACTGTGGCTATTTTGCATGGGGTACACAAAGCTGCGATTCAAGGTGATTCTAGCGCATCCAGCAGGCGAAGCGTAAGATAACGGTCGGGCGGTTCCTGAGGGTTATACCCTGACATTTACGCCAGATAGGTCAGACGCTTTTATGACCACTGGCATGACAAATACGTGATGGTTTCACCTCTCCGGTAACCGAATCCGCCCTTGCGGGGTTTGCTGCTTGCGCTAATCTCTACCCAGACCCGTTGACGATAAAACGCGGCCGAAAGGAAACGCCATGGCTTGGACAACCCCGATTCTTGTCGAGATTTGCATCGGACTCGAGATCAACGGCTATCTGCCGGCCGAGTTTTGATTCCCTGATTCTCCTTATCCGACGCCGCTAAATGGGGCGTCTCACCGCCATTGTGCTTGGTTCGGCGGCCGGAGGCGCTTTTCCGCAGTGGAATTGCCGGTGCCCGGTCTGCGCACTGGCCTGGGCGCGCGATCCTCGCGTCAAACCACGCAGCCAAGCCGGTATAGCGCTTTCGGCGGGTGACGGCCGCTGGACACTGATTAACGCCTCGCCTGATTTGTCCGCCCAAATTCGCGCAACCCCCGCGCTCCATCCGCATAGTGGGTTGCGCGGGAGTCCAATTGACGCCGTAGTCCTGACCGGCGCGGAAATTGACCAGATCGCCGGGCTATTGTCGTTGCGCGAGAGCACCGATTTCCGACTCTACGCCACACCGGCGAGCCACGCGGCGGTAGCCTCCAACGCCATGTTCGGCGCGATGGCCTCAATGTCGCGCCATGCGATCAATCCGGGCGAGCGCTTTTTGTTGGCGGGCGATATTGAGGCGACCCTGTTCATGGTGCCGGGCAAACTGCCACTCTATCTCGAAGGCGAGGCGCCCGACCTCGATACCGAAAGCGCCGCCAATGTCGGCATCGAAGTGCAACGCGCGGGAGCGCGACTGGTATTCGTGCCGGGAGCCGCGGTAGTAACCGCCGGAATGCGCGAACGCTTCGCCCGCGCGGATGTCGTCCTGTTCGACGGCACGCTGTTTACCGATGACGAAATGATCCGCACGCAGACCGGGCAAAAAACAGGACGGCGAATGGGTCATATGCCGATCGAAGGAGAAGGGGGGTCCCTGCACGCCTTGGACGGACTGCCGGCGCGGCGTATTTTTGTTCATATCAACAACACCAATCCTATTTTGATCGATGGCTCCGCCGAGCGGCGCAAGGTCGAGAGTGCAGGTTGGCAAGTTGCCGAAGATGGTATGGAGATTGTGCTGTGAAGCTGCTTTCTGCGGAGGAGCTCGAGGGTGCGCTGCGCGACATCGGAGCGAAGCGCTATCACCGCCTCCATCCATTCCATGCCTTGCTGCATGGTGGCGAGTGCAGCAAGGGCCAGGTGCAGGCGTGGGCGCTGAACCGCTACTATTATCAGGCGATGATCCCGATCAAGGACGCGACTCTGATTGCGCGTTGCGATGATTCGGCCGTACGTCGCGAATGGCGGTCCCGTCTGGTTGATCACGATGGTGAGCGCGAAGGGGACGGCGGCATCGCGCGTTGGCTCAAGCTGACCGACGGCCTGGGACTTGAGCGCGGTTATGTCACTTCGCTGCGTGGAATTCTGCCGGGCACCCGTTTTGCGGTCGAGGCTTATGTGCGCTTTGTGAGTGAAAAAACATTGCTGGAGGCGATCGCGTCGTCGCTGACGGAGATGTTTTCGCCAGTCATCATCAGCGAGCGGATGACCGGCATGTTGGCGAATTACGATTTCATCACACGCGAAACGCTGAGCTATTTCGACAAGCGCCCGCCACAGGCCGAGCGCGACGCCGATTTCGCCCTCAACTACGTCAAGCGCAACGCCAGAACGCCCGAGCAACAGCAGGCGGTTCTTGCCGCGCTCGAATTCAAATGCGGCGTGCTGTGGACCATGCTGGACGCGTTGTACCACGCCTATGTGGCGCCCAAACATGTTCCGCCAGGCGCTTTTGTTGCGGAGGATTAGCGCATGATCGCGAAAAGCAGGGCTTCGATCTCGATCGGGGACGGAAAGCGGTTTTTGGAAAAGCTCGTGCGCAGGGGCAAATGATGGACCCGCCGGCACGGCAGCTTTCTGGCAGTGTCTGTCCGAGGCTGCCGCGGGGTGTGCGGTTGACGCACAACGAAGCGCAGGGTGGCTGGGTCCTGCTCGCGCCGGAACGAGTGTTCAAGGCCGACGCGATCACGGTCGAGATATTGAAGCGATGCACCGGCGAGGCGACGCTTGATGCAATCGTGGATGATCTAGCCAGGGCCTTTGCGGCACCGCGCGAGCGTGTCCATGCGGATGTCGTGAATCTGCTCGGCTCGCTTGCGGACAAGAAATTGCTGGAGTTGGGTGATAAGTGACGTGCAGCACTTTTCAACCGTTCATCCCCACGGGGAACCGTTTGGAATTTCGCTTGCGCGGGCGCGGGAATGAGCGGAGGAGATACTCGTCGTGACGACGAATGGTTCCAGCCTGCCTGCGCCCCTCGGTCTGCTTGCCGAATTGACACACCGTTGCCCGCTCGGCTGCCCCTATTGTTCCAATCCTCTGGCGCTCGACAGGCGCGACGACGAGCTCGATAGCGCGACATGGGGCAGGGTATTTAACGAGGCGGCTGCACTCGGTGTCCTTCAGGTTCATCTGTCCGGAGGTGAGCCGGCGGCCCGGCGTGATTTACCCGAGATCGTCCGGGCCGCGCGTGAAGCCGGTCTCTACAGCAATCTCATAACATCTGCAGTTGGACTGACTCCGCAAAATCTTGCCGTGCTTGCCGATGCAGGACTCGATCACGTGCAAATTTCCATCCAGGACAGTGATGAGGCCTCTGCCGATCACATCGCCGGCTACAAAAACGCTTCCGCACGAAAGCGCGCGATCGCCAAAGAAGTCGTCAGTCTCGGTCTGCTGCTGACCATCAATATGGTTGTGCATCGCGCCAATATTGCGCGCATTGAATCGATGGTGGAGCTGGCGTTATCGCTCGGCGCCAGTCGAGTGGAAATCGCTCACGTGCAATACTACGGCTGGGCACTCAAGAACCGCGCTGCTCTGATGCCTTCACGCGAGCAGGTCGAGCAGGCCGTTCGTCAAGTCGAGATGCTGCGGACCAGGCACCATGGCCAGATCGTCATCGATGCGGTGGTGCCGGATTATTTCGCACGTTTCCCCAAACCCTGTGTCGGCGGCTGGGGCCGCCGCTCACTCAATGTTACTCCGGCCGGGCGTGTGCTTCCGTGTCACGCTGCCGAAGTCATCCCGGGTCTTGAGTTCTGGAATGTGCGCGAGCATTCGCTGGTCGACATCTGGCTTCGCTCGCCGGCTTTTTTGAGTTTTCGCGGCACTGACTGGATGCAGGAGCCTTGCAAATCGTGCGCGCGGCGCGATCTGGATTTCGGCGGATGCCGCTGCCAGGCTTTCCTCCTTACGGGTGATGCCCGCGCCGCCGATCCGGTGTGTCATCTGTCGCCGCAGCATGCGCTGGTCGAGCACCTCGCCGCGGCGGGCGAAGATGTCGCCTACAGCTACCGCAGTTCCTGATCACGCGGACTTACCGGTTTCCGATTGCAACCGAGCGGCTAAAGGTGGAGACTTGGCCCGAAGGGGGCGCGCTCCGGGGCCGTTCTCGCTTGGACCGCGTGAGTTAAGCGCCTCCTCATTAGGGAGGAATTCGATGATTCCGCGTGTTACGGCTCAGCGTTCCATTTTGCTTGCCGGCACAATCGCCGGCGTTCTGTTCGCTGCACCTGCATTTTCCCAGCAGCCCCCTGCATCAGCGCCACCCGCGGCCGCGCCGGCAGCAGTGCCAGCGCTGCCGCCTGGATCGCCGCTGATCGGCCGTCCCGACGGAAATGCGGCTGCTGCCAAGCTCGCGCCGGTGGCGCCTCCGCCTCTGCCGGCATCGGCGGATAAGTTGCCGACTGCCAAGCTCAAGCTTCCACCGGGTTTCAACATTGAGGTCTATGCGAGCGGCATAGCGAACACGCGCTCGCTGCGCGTGGGCGACAAAGGCACGGTTTTTGTCGGCACGCGGTTGGGGAACAAGGTCACAGCCATCGTCAAGAAGGATGGCAAGACCGAAACCAAGACGATTGCCGAGGGTCTCTATCGGCCGAACGGTCTCGCATATCACAAGGGCACGCTTTACATCGCCGAGCTGTCGCAGATCTCCAAGATCGACGATGTCGAGGCCAATCTCGACAAACCGCCGAAGCCGACCGTGATCTATACCGATCTGCCGAAGGACGAGGCCCATGGCTGGAAGTTCATCGCGATTGGTCCCGACGAGAAGCTGTACATTCCGGTCGGACAGCCGGGCAATAACGTGCTGCATGACAAGGATCACGGCCAGATCCGCCGCATCAATCTTGACGGCAGCGGACGTGAAAACGTGGCGGTCGGTGTGCGCAATACCGTCGGCTTCGACTGGAACCCGGTGAACAAGCAGCTTTACTTCTCCGACAACGCTCGCGACTGGCTGTCGGAAGACGTGCCGCAGGATGAGCTCAACCGCATCACGAAGGTGGGCCAGCATTTCGGCGCGCCCTATTGCTACCAGGGCAATTTCCTCGATCCGGAATTCGGCTGGGGGCATTCGTGCCGCGAATTCGAGCCGCCGGTCATGTTGACCGGCCCGCACTCCGCTGGCCTCGGGATGCGCTTCTATACGGGCAAGATGTTCCCGGCAAAATATAAGAACGCCATCTTTCTTGCCCGGCATGGCTCGTGGAATCGATCGGCGAAGTTCGGCGGCGACGTCATTGCCATTTTCCTGAACAAGGACGGCACGGTGAAATCGTCTGAACCCTTCATCACCGGTTTCCTCGACAACAACAACTATATCGGTCGCCCGGTGGACGTAGAGTTCATGGCGGATGGCTCCATGCTGTTATCCGATGACTGGAATGGTGCGATCTACCGCATCACCTACGGCAAGGCGCAGGTCGCCGGCCGGTAATGCAAAATATGCGGCCGGGGGCTGTGCCCCCGGCCGTTTTTTATTCAAGCTGACAGTTATGCATACCATCGATATCGGACGCCGCATTACAGTGGCTGCCCTTCTCCTCTGTTCGGCCAATCAGAGCCTGCTCGGAGAGACGGTCGCCGAGCGCGCCGCTCCCTGTCTTGCCTGCCATGGTGAGACAGGCCAGTCGGAAAATCCGGAAGTGCCCTCGCTCGGCGGGCAACCCGCGCCCTATCTGCTGATACAGCTATATATGTTCCGCGAAAAGCAGCGGGCCTCTGCGGCCAAGAAGGACGATCCGATGATCCAGGTCATGACCGAGATGACAACGGGTTTCACCGACGATGACCTGCGAAATTTTTCCGACTTTCTCGCAAAATTGCCGGCGCCAAAGCCACCGGCTGACGCGGGAGACGCCGATCGCATGCAGCGTGCCGCGGCGCTCATCACGCAGAATCGGTGCAACAGCTGCCACAATCTGGATTTGGCCGGTCGCGAGAACATTCCGCACATTGCAAATCAGCGTGAGGATTATCTCGCGAGGACGATGCGCGAATACAAGAGCAACGACCGGCGCGGTTACGATGGGGCGATGGCTGAAGTCCTCGCGCCCGTGAACGACCAGCAGATCCTCGATCTCGCCTATTACATTTCGCGTTTCCGCTGACCGGCGACTCAAGGCAGTCCATGTCAAAAAAACCGGGCCCCGTAGGGGCCCGGTTTCAGTAATTGCCGACGTGGGGGTCGGCAACATCTTCCAGAGGGGAACATGCTGCCCACCGGCGATTCTGGGAGGATATCCATCCGGCGCGACAGCGAAACTGGAGTATGCGGAGACGGTCCGAGAGCGGCAACGCCGCGCACCGCATGACTGCCATGCGCAATCGCAGTTCGCGCCGAATCAGAAATGCCAGCGCTGCGCGTTGGCTACGAGGAAGTCACGAAACACCTGGATGCGCGCGACCGATTTGAGCTCCTCGGGATAGACAAAAAACGCATCGAGGGCGAGCGTGTCCGCCTCACCGAATAGCTGCACCAGGCCGCCGTTTTCTTCCACGAGATAGTCCGGCAATACTGCGATACCGAGCCCGCGTTGGCACGCGCGCAGAACGCCGAGCACGTTGTTCACCGTCAGATGCGGTGTGCGCGGATCTTTGCCGTCCCGGCCGATTTCCAGAAGCCAGCGCCGATTCTGCAGGTGCGCCGGCACCGCGCCGCCACCAAGAAGAACAATGCGATGCTTGTCGAGTTCTTCGTGGGCCCGAGGAGTGCCGAATCGCTTGAGATAATCGGGTGAGGCGTAGGCGTGGAAATGCACGGAAAACAGCTTGCGCTGGATCAGGTCTGGCTGGGTCGGCTGCCGCAGGCGGATGGCGACATCAGCCTCCCGCATCGCCAGATCCAGCTCCTCATCACTGGTAATGAGCGTGATGTGGATGTCCGGATAAAGGTCCAGAAATTCGCCGAGCCGCGGCGTGAGCCAGTGCACGCCGATGCCGGGTGTGGTCTGGACCTTCAGTTCGCCGTTCGGCCGCTCGCGGCTATCGGTCAGCTTGGTGCGCGCCGCTTCCAGCTTCATGAAGACTTCATGCGCCGTACGATACAGCAATTCGCCCTGCTCGGTGAGAATCAGGCCGCGCGCATGGCGGTGGAACAGTGACACGGAAAGCTCGCTCTCCAATGCCGAGACCTGCCGTGACACTGCCGATTGCGACAGCCCGAGTCGCTCGCCGGCGTGGGTGAACGAACCGGCCTCGGCTGCGGCGTGAAACACCTTCAGCTTGTCCCAATCCATCGAGTTGTTGGTTGCCATTGTTTATTCCGCTGCCGCACGTTGATGTTCGTGTGCGGCCAGGAATTTCTCTGCTTCAAGCGCGGCCATACAGCCCTGTCCGGCCGCGGTCACCGCTTGCCGGTAGATGTCGTCGGTGACATCGCCGGCGGCGAACACGCCGGCCACCGAGGTGGCGGTCGACTGGCCGGTCGTGACGATATATCCCGACGCCTTCATCTGGATTTGGCCGACAAACAGTTCGGACGCCGGTTGGTGGCCAATTGCGATGAACACACCATCGACGCGGTGTTCAGTGAGTGCGCCCGTCTTCACATTCTTGAGCCGCACGCCGCTCACCTTTAGCGGATTGTCACCGCCAATGACATCGTCGAGCACGCTGTCCCAGATTACTTCGATCTTGGGATTTTTGAACAATCTGTCCTGTAAAATCTTTTCGGCGCGGAATCCGTCGCGACGGTGGACCACCGTAACCTTCGAAGCAAAATTCGTCAGGAACAGTGCCTCTTCGACGGCGGTGTTGCCGCCACCGACAACGACCACTTCCTTGTTGCGGTAGAAGAAGCCGTCGCAGGTCGCGCAGGCTGACACACCGTAGCCCTTGAATTTCTGTTCGGATGGCAGATCGAGCCAACGTGCCTGCGCGCCGGTGGCAATGATCAAGGCATCGGCGAGATAGATGTCGCCCGAATCGCAGATCAGCCGGAAAGGTCGCTGGGCGAGCTCCACCGTGTTCACGTGGTCGGTGATGATGCGCGTGCCGACATGCTCGGCCTGTGCCTGCATCTGCTCCATGAGCCAGGGCCCCTGGATCACATCGGCGAAGCCCGGGTAGTTCTCGACGTCGGTGGTGATCGTGAGCTGGCCGCCGGGCTGGATGCCCTGAATCAGGATCGGTTCCAGCATGGCGCGCGCCGCGTAGATGGCAGCGGTGTAGCCCGCCGGACCTGAGCCGACGATGACGACTTTGGCGTGGATAGTCTTTGCCATGTTTTCTGCGCCCCCCTGGATGGGCGTCGATCGGGCGCGTGTCGCCCGGGGCGGCCGGATACTGGCCGGCTCTTTTTGCCATGCCCGATGTATGGCTTCCGGACGAGCTATGCAAGATACGCAACCCCCTCAGCCCACAGACTTGGCCAAATGCCATGGCTGCCGGCCGGCGACTGCGCAATATTGTTTCGCGAAATAATATTTCGCGCTATGAATGTTCTTGTTGCCCCGTCCCAAGGTAAGCCCTGTGCCCGCCCGTCTCGACGCCATCGACCGCAAGATCCTCAAAGAGCTGCAGGCCGACGGGCGTATCACCAACGTCGAGTTGGCAAGCCGCGTCGGGATTTCGGCGCCACCGTGCCTTCGGCGTGTCCGCGGGCTGGAGGAGGCCGGCTACATCAAGGGGTATCGCGCGCTGCTCGACGAGAAAAAGCTTGGTTACGAAGTCACGGTATTTGCGATGGTGCATCTGGCGAGCCAGGCGGAGACCGATCTCGTCGCCTTCGAGGAATTTGTGCGTTCGCAGCCGCTGGTGCGCGAGTGCTGGATGCTCTCGGGTGAAATCGACTTCGTTCTCAAGTGCGTAGCGCCCGATCTGAAAACCTTTCAGGCCTTTGTCGAGAAACTCACGGCCGCTCCGAACGTGCGCAACGTGAAAACGTCGCTGACGCTGCGCAATTCCAAGGAC
This sequence comes from Pseudolabrys sp., assembly GCA_035692045.1. Classification (GTDB taxonomy): domain Bacteria; phylum Pseudomonadota; class Alphaproteobacteria; order Rhizobiales; family Xanthobacteraceae; genus Pseudolabrys. Next base: position 14,870 of record DASSIJ010000120.1, read on the forward strand.
GCGGCCATGGTGCCGATGGACTAGGCGGCCGCGATGCCGCCGAGAAGGCAGGCGACTCAAGCAAGGCGCGGACATACTATGAGAAGGTGGTGGCGATCGCTGCCGACGCCAACAAGACGCGTACCGACGTCGCAGATGCACGGGCGGGTCTGAAGTAGTGCTGACGGAATATTGGTGATGGCCGGGTGAATGTCGTGAGAACGATCTTTCAGCTGATGGTGCTGGTGGCTCTTGCGACTCCGGCCGGCGCGCAATCACTTGAAATCTTCGGATATGCCGGCGTGCTGGGCGAATGGGAGCTGACTGCCAGCGTTACGGGAAATGATAATACGAAGGATTATTCCGGCCCGCTGACGATGCGGCACGTTGGCATTTGCACTCAGGATGGGCCGGAAGAAAGAACAGGCAAAATCAACTTGCAGGTGTCGCAACCATCGTCGCGCATGTCGGCGACGTTGGTGCTCGATGGTGTAACGTGCACGTACGCCGGCCGCCTGTCGGATTCTTATACCGGCGAGATGAACTGCCCGGACCGAAGCCCGGTTCCTCTGCACATCTGGCTTAAATAGCGCCGGCGATGTCCGCGCGGGTAGGGCGCGAATTACCGCCACTCGACTTTCTTGATCTCGTAAGCCTTGGCGCCGCCCGGTGTGTTCACTTCAACCGACGCACCCTTGGTCTTGCCGATCAGCGCCTTGGCGAGCGGCGACGTGACGGAGATTCGGCCTTTCTTGGCATCGGCCTCCGGTTCGCCAACGATCTGCCACACCATCTTTTTGTCGGTGTCCTCGTCGACCAGCGTCACCGTGGCGCCGAACTTGATGGAGTCGCCCGACAATTTGGAAACGTCGATCACGTCGGCACGCGCGAGCTTGTCCTCGAGCTCCGCAATGCGGCCCTCGTTGAGAGACTGAGATTCCTTGGCGGCGTGGTATTCAGCGTTCTCCGAAAGATCGCCGTGCGTACGCGCGTCGGTGATCTGCTGAATGATGCGGGGCCGCTCGACCTGCTGGCAATGCTTGAGCTCGGCCTCGAGCGCGGCATAGCCGGCGGCAGTCATTGGTATTTTTTCCATTGTCTCATCTCCTCCTGGCAGGCACCCGAACCAACCTGAACGACATTCGGCGCCGCCAAGCCCCTTTCAGTCTCGAATTCCCGTCAAACGACTCGTAATACGACTCCGGCCACGGTCACCCGCGAAACCGGAGTCATGGAAACGAGTGCCGGGCAAAAAAGCCCTGTCGCGGCCAGCCTCACCTGATGCCGCGACCATGCATTGCCGGCCTTACTCGTGCCGCCACCCGGGTCTTGTAGGCCGGAAGACCTTCAGCCCCGTCCGCCGAAGTAGCTTTGCAGTGCGTGCACCTCAAGGTCGCCCTCGAGATAGGCCTTGATGCCCTGCGCCGCGGCGACGGCCCCTGAAAGAGTGGTGTAGTACGGTACTTTATGCAAGAGGGCGGCGTGGCGCAGGGACCGGCTGTCCGCCAGGGCCGCGGCACCTTCGGTGGTATTAAAAACCAGCTGAACACCGCCATTTTTGATGGCATCGACGATATGGGGGCGGCCTTCCAGCACCTTGTTGATCTTGGCCGCTTCTACACCCTGTTCCGCCAGAAAGCGCTGGGTTCCAGAGGTGGCGATGGTCTTGAAACCAAGGGAAGCCAGGAGCTTGACGGCGGGTAGAATGCGCGGCTTGTCGGCATCCTTGACCGAGACGAAGACGGTTCCGTTCCGGGGCAGGTTGGTGCCGCCGCCAATCTGGCTTTTGGCGAAGGCAATCTCGAACGAGCCGTCGATCCCCATGACCTCGCCGGTCGATTTCATCTCCGGGCCGAGCACGGTGTCGACGCCGGGGAAGCGGGCGAACGGGAAAACCGCCTCCTTGACCGCGCGATGCTTGGGACGGGTGGCCTTGAGGCCGAAATTCTTGAGCTTTTCACCCGCCATGATCCGGGCGGCGATCTTGGCGATCGGAAGGCCGATGACCTTGGCAACGAAGGGCACCGTGCGCGAGGCGCGCGGATTGACCTCAAGCACATAAATATCGCCATCCTTGATGGCGTACTGCACGTTCATCAAGCCGCCGACATTGAGCGCGAGCGCCAGTGCACGGGTTTGCCGTTCCAGTTCGGCGATGGTTTTTTCGGTCAATGAGTGCGGCGGCAGCGCGCACGCTGAATCGCCCGAATGGATCCCTGCTTCCTCGATGTGTTCCATGATGCCGGCGATAAAGGTGTCCTTACCGTCGCAAAGACAGTCGACGTCGACTTCGGTGGCATCCGACAGGTAGCGGTCGATCAGCAACGGACTTTTCCTGGAGACCACCAGCTCGCCCGGCCGGTCAAGATCGCCGGCGAGCCGCGCGACGTAACGATCGAGCTGCGCGCCGTCACGCACGATTTCCATGGCGCGGCCGCCGAGGACGTAAGACGGACGGATGACGACCGGATAGCCGATTTCGTCGGCGATGGCGCGCGCGGCGTTCGGCGACGTGGCAATGCCGTTCTGCGGCTGACGCAGCTTGAGCTTGTCCAGCAACTTTTTGAAACGGTCGCGATCCTCCGCGAGATCGATGGCGTCGGGTGACGTCCCGAGAATCGGCACCTTCGCTTTTTCCAGGGCCTCGGCGAGCTTCAACGGCGTCTGGCCGCCGAACTGCACAATCACGCCATGCAACGTGCCGTTGGACTGCTCGGTGTCGATGATTTCAAGCACATCTTCGGGCGTGAGCGGTTCGAAATAAAGTCTGTCGGAGGTGTCGTAGTCGGTCGACACCGTCTCCGGATTGCAGTTGACCATGATGGTCTCGTAGCCGACCTCCTTCAGCGCGAAGGCGGCGTGGCAACAGCAGTAGTCGAATTCGATGCCCTGGCCGATCCGGTTTGGTCCGCCGCCAAGAATAATCACTTTCTTTTTGTCTGACGGCGCGGCTTCATCGGCGACCGTTCCGGCGAAGGGCGTCTCATAGGTCGAATACATGTAGGCCGTGGGAGAAGCGAATTCGGCCGCGCAGGTGTCGATGCGTTTGAACACGGGGCGTACGCCGAGCTTGCGGCGCTTCGCCGTCACGGTATCTACATCAATGCCCGTCAGCTTGCCGAGCCGCTTGTCGGAGAAGCCCATGGCCTTCAGGCGGCGCAACGGGCCCGCGGTTGTCGGCAGGCCCTTCGCCGTAATCTCGGCCTCCATCTCCACCAGGCCGCGGATTTCCGCGAGAAACCAGGGGTCGATGCGACAGGCGTTGTGAATGAGTTCGTCGGTTGCGCCGAGCCGCATGGCTTGCGCAACCTTGAGCAGCCGATCCGGCGTCGGGGTGCCAAGTGCCGCGCGGATTGCGGCCTTGTTGTCGGTGTCCTCGATGCCCTTGGCGGCGTCGTAGCCTTCGATCGGCACCTCGTCGAGGCCGGTCAGCCCCGTCTCAAGCGAACGAAGCGCCTTCTGCAGGCTTTCCTGGAACGTGCGCCCGATCGCCATCGCCTCGCCCACGGATTTCATCGATGTGGTGAGCACCGGTGAAGCCCCTGGAAATTTCTCGAAAGCAAAGCGCGGGATCTTGGTGACGACATAGTCAATCGTCGGCTCGAACGAGGCCGGCGTCGCACCGCCGGTGATATCGTTCGCGATCTCGTCGAGCGTGTAACCGACCGCCAGCTTGGCAGCGACCTTGGCGATCGGGAAACCGGTCGCTTTCGAGGCCAGCGCGGAGGAGCGCGACACGCGTGGATTCATCTCGATCACCACCAGCCGCCCGTCTGCCGGGTTGATGGCGAACTGCACGTTGGACCCGCCGGTCTCTACACCAATTTCGCGGAGCACCGCGATCGAGGCATCGCGCAGGATCTGGTATTCCTTGTCGGTGAGTGTCAGTGCGGGCGCAATGGTGATCGAATCGCCGGTGTGCACACCCATCGGATCGACGTTCTCGATCGAGCAGATGATGATGCAATTGTCCTTCTTGTCGCGCACCACCTCCATCTCGAACTCTTTCCAGCCGAGAACCGACTCCTCGACCAGCACTTCGTTGGTCGGAGAGGCATCGATGCCGCGCTCAACGATTTCGATGAACTCAGCCTTGTTATAGGCGATGCCGCCCCCGGTGCCGCCGAGCGTAAAGGACGGGCGAATGATCGCCGGCAGTCCGATGTCCTCGAGCGCTTCGAGTGCCTGAGGCAGCGTCTTGATCTGATGCGAGCGCGGCGTTGGCAGCCCAATTCGCGTCATGGCCTCGCGGAAAAGCTCGCGGTCTTCCGCCTTGTCGATGGCGTCTGCCGTGGCGCCGATCATCCTGACGTTGAATTTCTCCAGCACGCCCATTTTGCGCAAAGACAGCGCGCAATTCAGCGCAGTCTGCCCGCCCATCGTCGGGAGCAGGGCGTCCGGCCGTTCGCGCTCGATGATCTTGGCGACAATCTCCGGCGTGATCGGCTCGATGTAAGTGGCATCGGCGAGATCGGGATCGGTCATGATCGTCGCCGGATTGGAATTCACCAGAACGATGCGGTAGCCCTCGTCCTTGAGCGCCTTGCAGGCCTGTGTGCCGGAATAATCGAACTCACAGGCCTGGCCGATGACAATGGGGCCAGCACCGATGATCAGGATCGATTTGATGTCTGTTCGTTTGGGCATCTGCTCCGATTACTGCGCACAAAAAAAGGGCGCACTTCCGCGCGCTTTCAGGCTGAGTGGGTACCGGCCAGCGGCACGGAAAGCGCTGCTTGTTAAGAGGGCGTCCCTCGGACCGCGCCGAGGGCCAAGGCCTCGCGCGCGGGGGGTCTTTAGACCAGATTCGCAGGGCAGGGAAGGGCTTCTGGCTACCTCAGCGATAGCTGGGAGCTACGCGGACTTATTGGACCTCGGTCCAATCGAGGCGCGCCACTTATGCGCGTACTTTCGCTTTAAACCGGGCGCACGCGACCGTTAGCCAGCATAAGCAAGAAAAATACTCCCGGTGGAGGAAGCGACGTCAAACCCAATTGGGAAACTCGGAGCTTCGACATGAAAAAGCGATCAATACTTCTCATGTGCTTAGGCCTCACTGCCTTTGGTCTTGCACTTTCCGCGACACCTTCTTTCGCACAAAAAACGGTAAGGGCCTGCCAGGACGAGTGGAGAGCGAACAAAGCTGCAAACCAGGCGGCCAACGTCACCGAAAAAGACTTTGTTGCGAAGTGCAGAGCTGAAGCCGCAAAACCAGCGGCAACGACGACAACGACTGCACCAGCAGCAGCACCGAAGACAGCGGCCACGACGGCAAAGAAGCCTGCTGATCCCCAGGAGGCCGAACACGCTCGAGAGCGGGCCTGCGCCGCCGACTGGAAGGCTGCGAAGGCGGCAGGAAAGGTAGCGGCTGGTACAACTTGGCCGTCCTATTGGAGCGACTGCGACAAGCGCAAAAAAGCTGCAGGGATGTAAATCTGCGGCGGCATAAAATTCTATGGACGTCCGCTTTTGTACGGACGTCCACCGTCATCCGGCGGAACCGGAGGCCTGTGCGAGGAAGGTCATGCGGCGCTGATTGTGGCCGATATTGTGGGGCGACCGCTCGGCCGTAAAACCCGCCCGCGTGAGCTTTTCCATCATCGCGGCTTCGGTGTAATGCGACAGGCCGACAGTCTTCTTCAGGCGCAGATAGTCGGATACGAAAATTCGCATCAGGCCAGATGCCGCCGCCCAGAAAAACCCGTTGGTTGCACCGAACCGCAGCAGGGCGAGCGCGGCCGCCGGCGCTGCGAGATGCGGCGGCACAATATCGCCGAGCACGAGGCGCCCGTCCGGCTTGAGCAACGTCCGAAATATCGCAAGCAGACGCTCGAGTTCGGCTGTGCCGAGATATTGCGCGACTGAATGCATCACGACGAGATCGAACGAGGCCTTGGGCAGCGCTGCCGCCTGCTCGGCGCTGATCACCGCAATCTTCGGATGGCCGGCATAGCGCATGGTGAGCGAGGCGCGCACATTGGGTGCGGCTTCCACCAGAACCAGTTGTGTGCAGGACGCGGCGATCAGGTCGGCAGAGGTTGCCTCGCCACAGCCATAGTCGAGGACGTGCGCCGTGGGCGAGGATACAAGCTTGCGAATGTCCTCCGCGATCGTGCGGTAATGCACGTCGCGATGACGCGCATTGACGTAGATCACCGAGTGCTTGAAATCGTAAAATTCAATCCAGTCGCTCATGGGGCCTCTTTACCCGCGCGGACTCTCATACGCCAGAGCGCGATTGCCTTCAGCCAACGCGGATTTTGCGACCGAGCCCGTCACCCTGAGGCGGC
>DASSIJ010000121.1:0-6982 GCA_035692045.1 Pseudolabrys sp.
ACGGCCTGTTCGACCGCATCCCGATCGGCAAAGGGCGGCACTATCACGTTGCCGATGCGCACAACTCGTTCCTGATCGTGCAGGATTCCACGCGCCACTTCACGCTGCATTCGGTGGTCGACAGCGACGACGAGATGAAGATCATGTTCGAGCAGGCGGTCGCGATGCCGGTGAAGTATGAGATGCTGTCCTGCGCACCATGGCGGCAGAACCTGCTGCTGGCCGACAGTTACGGACAGGGGCGCGTGTTCCTTGCGGGCGATGCCGTGCATCTCGTCATCCCGACCGGTGGGCTCGGCATGAACAGTGGCGTCGGTGACGCTGTCGACCTGTCGTGGAAACTCGCTGCGACACTGCAGGGATGGGGCGGGCCGGGACTGCTTGCATCCTACGAGATCGAGCGCCGGCAGATCGGCGCGCGCAATCTAGAAGCCTCGCGTCATGCCTCGCGCGGCCGGCGGGCCTGGCGCGCCGCCTATCAACCCAATATTCGCGACAGGACGCCGGAAGGTGCCGCAACGCGGGCCAATCTCGCGCGCATTGCCGATGTCGAGCAGCGCAAGAGCAACGAGATGATCGGAGCCGAGCTTGGCTATCGCTATGAAGGCTCACCGATCATCTGGCCCGAAGCGGGCGAGGGGCCCGCGCCCAATTTCATGAAATACGAGCCGACCAGCTGGCCAGGCGCGCGGCTGCCGCATGTCTGGCTGTCCGACGGCGCTGCGCTGCATGACCGCATCGGCGACGGCTACACGCTTTTGCGTCTGGCCGGTGCGCAGACAGACAGCACCGCGCTGGCGCGCGCCTTTGCCGGCTGCGGGGCGCCATTTGCCGTTCTCGATATCGATGAGGACCGGCCGCGCGATGTCTACGGCTGCGACCTTCTGCTGCTGCGCCCGGACCTGCATGTCGTGTGGCGCGGCAACCGGCTGCCGGATGATCCGGCGAGATTGGCCGCACTGGCGACGGGGCGTTGAGCCGGCTGGTCGTCCCCGAACACACTCCGGTCATCCCCGCACACCCTCCCGTCATCCCCGCGAAAGCGGGGATCCATACTCCGTGACCCATCGAGGGACTGCGGAGTATGGGTCCCGGGCCTCGCGCTGGCGCGCTCGCCCGGGACGACAGAAAGAAAACGCGCGGGCGAGCGGCGGCCGTATTGCCGGTTTTTGCAACGCGTTCGCGCTCGCTGCCGCTCGTTTGGCCGGATGACGCCGGAGGAAGCCGCGCCAACGACTACCGCGGCGGGATCCGGATCAGATCGTCGAGCTGGGCCTGGGTCAATTCCGTCGGCGTAAACTTCAAAGCGACCGCATCCTTCACGATCGTGTCGAGCCCGGTAATCTTGTCCGGCTCAACAGACGCGCGCGGGAAGAAATCGTCGCGCGTCCGTTTGGCCTTCGCCTCGGTGATCTTGAGCCAATCCGAATAGACCTTCAGCGCGTTCGGATCGGTGTACATGTAGTTGACCGTTTCGCGGTAGGCTTTCATGTAGCGATCGACGACGTCCTTGTGCGCCTGCAGATAATTGGCGTTGACGATGTTGAGCCGCACGGTCTGACCCTTGAAGGCCTCGGCATCGTTGCCGGTGGCAATGATGCGGATCTGTTTTTCGTCGAGCTGATCGAGCCCGAACGGCGGCGCCGCCCAGCCGACGTCGATTTGCCCCGACATTACCGCCGTCAGGTTCGCGGCCGGGCCTCCCATCGCGGTCGGCTTGGCCCTGAGCTGGTACTGCTTCATGAAGGCCGTGACGATGCCGTGGGTCGAAGACCCGTTGGTCGAGTAGGCGATAATCTTGTCGTCGGTGTCCTTGAGCGACTTGATCGGGGAATCCGCCTTCACATACCAGTAGAGGTCATTGGCGCCCGTCGTTTCCGCGCCGATCACGCGCACGGGCGCGCCCTTGGAATAGGCGCTGAGCACGCCCATGACACCGGCGGCAATGCCGATATCGACGCTGCCCGAGATCACCGCCTGCTGGGTCTCGCCCGCGCCATTGGTGTAGACGATCTCCAGCTCCAGGCCATGTTTCTTGAAGATGCCGGCAAGCTGGCCAACTTCCGACATCGAGGTGTCCCAGTTGCCGCGCTGGCCGATCGCCAGTTTCACCTTGTCCTGCGCGCCGGCGGCGGACATCCCGAGCAATGTCAACGCAGCAAGCGCGGACGCGAACGCCTTTTTTCTCATCGTGAATCCTCCCAGAGTTTCTTTGCCGCTATTTGGCGGCTTGTGGTTGCCTGGCAACGCGCTCGAGCGGCGCTTCGCTGCCGCCGCCGAGACTTCGCCAGTTCGTTGTTTTCGGAACGACGCCTTCGTATGAGCTGATGGTCGCGTGCCGGATGTGCGGTTCGGTGGTCCCGATCGCGGGTCCCTTGCTGTTCATAGTGCGGGCTGCTTCCACCATCAAGCGCCGGAACGCGACCACCGCCACGTCGCTGGCGCCGACACGCTCTTTGGAGCGATCGCTGATCGGGCCCATCGATTCCCACATGGCGATGTCCTGGTTGGGAATCCCGCTGATGCCGGTGAAGTTGCCCTGCTTCATCGCTGCGCGGTCCTGACGGTAAAGATTGTCGCGCGTGCGCACGCCGTCGAAATTGCGATCGACGTCGACGCCCCATTGCAACACATTGAACTTGCGCCACGCATCGGCATCGATCCCGGGCTTGTCCGCACCGTTCCATGCGATGAAGTAAAAGATCGTAGTGTGATCATCTTCCGGGGTCAGCAATGTCGCGACATTGTGCACGTTGTTCGGCGGGATCAGTGCCGTGTACGGCGCGATATAGACGGTGGTGCGGATGTAGTCGTGCGTTGCCTCGTTCATGATCGGGCGCCGGATCGCCGCGTAGCGGAATCCGTAACTTGTGCGCTCGATCTGGAAGCGCGGCGCCTTGTCCGTCGACGGGCGCAGCCAGTTCGCTTCCGTCGCCTTTGCACTGTCGACCTGCGCCGGCACCATATCGGACGAGTGCAGGCTGGAAGAATGTGCCGAGTCGATCTGCCCTTCGAGGATCTGCGCCCAGTTGCAGCGGACCCGCACCTTGGTGGCGCTGACGCGCGCATCCGGCGTGGGCGCAAAGGCCGGGGCCTCGAATTCACGCATCTCATCGGGCGGGCCCATGTACGCCCAGACAAAGCCGCCGGCCTCGCGGGTCGGATAGGCCTTGTGCCTGACGCGTTCCGGAATGAGGCTGTTGGCAGGCTCGGAGGCCATCTCGACCACGTTGCCGTCGACGTCAAACTTCCAGCCATGATAGAGGCAACGCAAGCCGCATTCTTCGTTGCGTGCAAACAGCAACGAGGCGCGCCGGTGCGAGCAAAATTCATCGAGGACGCCGACGCGGCCTTTGCTGTCCCGGAAAACGACGAGATCCTCGCCAAGCAGCCGCACCTTGATCGGCGCTCCGTCGGGCTCCGCCACTTCCTCCGACAGGCAGGCCGCAATCCAGTGGCGGCGCATGATTTGCCCCATCGGTGCATCGCCTTCGACGCGGCACAGCAGATCGTTTTCTTCGGTGGTCATCATCGGGGCGTTCCCTCAATCGCACGCGGCTTTGCAGATTCCTGTCGCGCGTTCTTTCTTAGATATCTAAGATAAGATTACGGAAAGTGCCGGATTTTGTCGATGGCCAGCGTCAGCGAACGTAAGCTCCGCCTTGGTGTAGCGGGTCTTGGCCGCGCATTTGGCGTGATGTTGCCGGCATTTACCGCAGATCCGCGCGTCACGCTGGTGGCAGCCGCGGATACCCGGGCTGACGCGCGGCAGCGGTTCTCGGCTGACTTCTCCGCCAGAAGTTACGCGGCCATCGAGGCGTTGTGCGCCGATCCGGACGTCGAGGCGATCTATATCGCGACCCCGCATCAATACCACGCGCAGCATGCGACGCTTGCGGCGCAGCACGGCAAACATCTGCTGATCGAAAAGCCGATGGCGCTCACGCTCGACGCGTGTTCCAGAATCATTGACGAAGCAGAACGCGCCGGTGTGCACGTCGTCGTCGGCCATAGCCATTCCTTTGATGCTCCGGTGCTGCGCCTGCGTGCTCTCGTGGAGGGCGGAGATTTTGGCCGTGTCCGCATGATCAACGCCATCAACTACACGGATTATCTTTATCGCCCGCGCCGTCCGGAAGAGCTCGATACAGCGAAAGGCGGTGGCGCGGTGTTCAACCAGGCAGCGCATCAGGTGGATATTGTGCGGCTCATCGGCGGCGGCCAGGTCGCAAGCGTGCGCGCTGCCTCAGGTTCGTGGGATGCAGCGCGTCCGACCGAAGGGGCCTATGCGGCGCTGCTGACGTTCGAAGGCGGCGCCTTCGCTTCGCTCACTTACAGCGGCTACGGTCATTTCGATTCCGATGAATTCGAAGGCTGGGTCGGCGAGATGGGCGATACGAAGACGCCTTACGCACGTAAGCGGCATCGCTTCGGCACGCCGCAGGATGAAGTTGCCTTCAAGGATGCGCGCAACTACGGAGGCGCCGAATTCCGGCGCCCGCCTGCGCACAGTGCTGCGCACCAGCATTTCGGCACGTTGCTGGTGAGCTGCGAGCGGGCCGATCTGCGCGCGATTCCGAATGGCGTCATGATCTATCAGGATGGGTCAGCGCGACTCGACGCGCTGCCGCCACCTGCGGTCACGCGCGCCGAAGTTATTGACGAGCTTTATCAGGCGGTCGTGAACAACAAGGCGCCTCTTCATAACGGCGCCTGGGCGATGGCAACGGTGGAGGTCCTGCTGGCGATGCTGCGTTCCGCCCGCGAGGGCTCCGAGGTGAAGCTCAGTCATCAGGTCGCTGTGCCATGACGCGTCCGCAACCCAGCACGCAATCGATTCTGCGCCATTGGCAGGAAGCGGTGCCGGATGACCGCCTCGCACATCTCGTCAAGGACGCCACGCGTGCGCTCGTGCGCGCATTGCAGATGCGCCTCGCGGCGCATGCGGTCTCGTTCGGACATTGGACATTTCTGCGCATCCTGTGGGAATCCGACGGACTGACGCAGCGCGAATTGAGCGAGCAGGCCGGTGTCATGGAGCCGACGACATTCTCGGCGCTCAAGGCGATGGAGCGGCTCGGCTACGTCGTCCGCCGCAGACGTGACGGCGACCGCAAGAAGGTCTACGTCTTCCTCACGCCGAAGGGTCGGCGGCTACGGGACAAATTGGTGCCGCTCGCCGAAGAGGTCAATCGCATCGCCGTGCGCAGCGTGCCAGCGACCGACATTGCCGCCGCACGCACCGTGTTACTCGCCATCATCGAAAATCTGGCGCAGGACGAGCAGGCGGCCGATATGCGAATGCCGTCGACCCGTGATCTGGTGCGCGTGAAGGCGGGCGGACGAAAACGCCTCTGAACGGATTGGAAAGAATTTCTTATGCTGAAGAAACTTGCATTGACGCTTGCCTGCGGTGACTACGACATCGTGCGTCCTCTGCTGAAGGGAAAGGTCGAGGTCGATGGTGTCGATCTCACAATCCTCACCGACATGGATTCAGCGACCCGGCACTGGCGATTTCTCAACGGCGGCGAATTTGACGTCGCAGAGCTGTCGAGTTCGTCCTATCTGGCCGCGCGTGACAACGACCTGCCATTCCGCGCGATCCCGGTGTTCCTGCATCGCCGTTTCCGGCATGGCTTCATGTTCATCAATACGTCGAAGGGCATCAGCAAGCCGGCCGATCTGAAAGGCTGCAGGATCGGCGTGAAAACGATGATGACCACGGCCGTGTTGTGGATGCGCGGCATCCTTCAGAGCGAATACGGCGTGCCGCTGAACAGCATCGAGTGGGTTGCGGAAATCGAGGACGACATCAAGATCACCTTGCCGCCCGACATCAGGTATTCCTGCCTGCCGAACGACAAATCGGTCGAGACCATGCTGGCGGAGGGCGAGCTCGATGCGGTGTTCCATTCCGATTTGATCAAGCCGTTTGTTGCCGGCGATCCGCGCGTGGCGCGCCTCTTCCCCGACCACAAGGCGGAAGAAATGGCCTACTTCAAGCGCAGCGGGATTTTCCCGATCATGCATGTCCTCGCCATGCGGAAGGCATTGGTGGACGAAAATCCGTGGCTCGCGGTGAACCTGTTCAAAGCTTTCAACGAGGCAAAGGCTGCCGCCATGAAGCGCATGGCGAACCCGCGCATCGTGCCGCTCGCCTGGTATCGCGACGCCTGGGAGGAGCGGGAGCGCATTCTTGGCCCCGATCCGTGGGAATACGGATTGACCGGCAAAAACCGCAAAAATCTCGAAACTTTGGTCGGCTATTCACACGAGCAGGGTCTGATCAAGAAGCGGCCGGAACTGGAGCAGCTTTTTCTCAGCGTAGACCAGGGCCGCAAGCGCGGCGGCGAGTTTCGGATTTAGATGGCTTGGCCGTTCAATGTTCTCCGCTCTTCCCCGCGAAAGCGGAGACCCAAGGACACTTGCCTCGGAGCCGCAACATCTGGATTCCCGCTTGCGCGGGAATGAGCGGCGTGACTCGGAGCTCTCATGGCCGGGCAACTCCGGAATTGGTGCTGCCTCTCAATCGTCATGCCAGGCCATAACCGTCCGAAAGGATGGCGTGCATTGCACGCCTATGTGCCGGGCATGACGAGTCGAAATACATGGAGGAGTCATGCTCACATCACGGAAGTGGCGGCTCTTGCGGTTGCCTTGAGCTGTCATGGCCGGGCTTGTCCCGGCCATCCACGTCTTGCTTTACTGACTGCAAGAAAGAAAGACGTGGATGCCCGGCCCAAGGCCGGGCATGACGAGCCGAAATACATGGAGGATTCATGCTCACGTCACCGAAGTCAGCGGCTCTTGCGGTTGCCTTTTTGTGCAGCCTTTCCACCGCCCACGCGCAAGAAAAAGTCTGGAAGCACGGCATCCTCGAAGCCAAGAGCGATGCGGGCTTCATTGCGATGGTCGACAAAGGCGGGTTTGCCGCCAAGCACGGACTGAAGGTGGAACTGCTTCAGATCAAGGCCGGCGC
>DASSIJ010000122.1:0-8465 GCA_035692045.1 Pseudolabrys sp.
TGCCGAGGTCGTTGAGTTGCTTTTCGATCGCCGGCGACACACCGGGTAGTTTCTTGAGATCGTCTGCGACGCCACGTGGGCCGGGCAATTGCTCGAAACCGAGATCGCCGGCCGCAGGAGCCGTCGGTATCTGTTCCACAACAATTGGCTTCTCGGCAGCGCCGACATCGACGCCCATTTCGCCTTGTGCCCGCGAAATTCCGTCGATCGCCGCCTTGGCAATGAGATCGCAGTAGAGAGAGACCGCGCGGCTGGCATCGTCATTGCCGGGCACGACGTAAGTGATGCCGGCCGGATCGCAGTTGGTGTCGACCACGGCGGCCACCGGAATATTGAGGCGTTGTGCCTCCTTGATCGCGATGTCTTCTTTGTTGGTGTCGATCACGAACAGAAGGTCGGGGACTCCGCCCATATCCTTGATCCCACCGAGCGAACGATCGAGCTTGTCGCGCTCGCGCTGCATGGTGAGACGTTCTTTCTTGGTATAGCCACCGGATTCACCGGAATTGAGCATCTCGTCGAGCTTGCGCAGCCGCGAGATCGAAGCCGAGATGGTCCTCCAGTTGGTCAGCGTACCGCCGAGCCAGCGGGAATTCACATAGTACTGCGCGCTGCGCTTGGCGGCGTCAGCGATGGAATCCTGAGCCTGGCGTTTGGTGCCGACGAACAGGATGCGGCCGCCTTTGGCCACAGTGTCGCTTACCGCCTGCAACGCGCGATGCAGCATCGGCACGGTTTGGGCGAGGTCGACGATATGGATGTTGTTGCGGGTGCCGAAGATGTACGAGCCCATCTTCGGATTCCAGCGGTGGGCCTGATGGCCGAAGTGCACGCCAGCTTCCAGCAGCTGACGCATCGAAAAGTCAGGAAGTGCCATAATCTTCTCCGGTTGATCCGCCGCGGACGATCGTGAGCCCATTTGGGCCACCGGACGGCCTTTTTGACCCATTGTCGGGGCCTAAAGCCATGCGTCCGCGTGAGTGATGCCGGGGCTTATATAGGTGCAAATTCCGGAATGCAAGGCGGGACAAAAGGTTAGCCTGGAGGAGCTGGCCCGAAGCTCCTGCCGGTCGCCGCGCTCGCGGACAAGGGACGCGCACAGCCCTCCTGAGCGGAACCACCGGCCCAAGACCGGTGATGACAGAACGTCAATGGAGCGCCGTCGGATGATCGGCGCATCGGGCCCGCCGACCCAGCGTCACAGCGACGGTCGCGAGCCAGCCAGCCGGAACAGACGATCGGACAGAGGCCCAATACCAGGAAGCAGACCCTGGCTGTCTCTGCTCCGCTGTGCACGGCTCCCGTATGGCGCAAGTCCGATCTGTTCGGTCAATCGCACCAGATCGGCGATCGTGCGGACGCCCATCTTTTCCATGATACGGCTTCGGTGCACCTTGATCGTCTTTTCGACGGTGCCAAGATCCCATGCAATTTGTTTGTTCAGTCGACCGGAAATCACGTGCCTGAGCACCTCGCCTTCGCGCGGAGTCAACTGAGCGAGCTTGTCCTGGATGTCGGCCAGTTCAGCCTGTTTCTGAAATGCCTTGGCTTGACGCTCGACGGCAGTTGCGAGTGCGGCCAGCAGCGCGTTTCCATTGACTGGTTTGACCAGAAAATCAATCGCACCCGCCTTCATCGCATCGACGATTGTCGGCGCGTCCGTTGTGCCTGATATGAATATGACCGGCCGGTCAGCATCTTCCTTTCGCAACACCGACTGTAACTGACGGCCATCGATACCGGGCATCAGCAGGTCAACGACAACACAGCCGGGAATATCCGAGTCGTGTTGCGCAAGGAATTGCTGGGCTGACGAAAACGTGCGCGCAACGAAACCCGCAGCACGCACGAGACGCGCGAGTGACTTGAGCACCCCCGGATCGTCGTCGACAATGGATACGGTGAATTCCCGATCGGTCTTCGGAGTAGCGACAATGTCAGGCAGGTATGGCTTAATTAACAGCGTCGTCGCACGACGATCCCCCGCGCGTAGAGACACAGCGAAATTCGATGGCTTGATTGTGATGGTCATCGTGTCCCGTCCTGCAATTATTTTTTGTTGATAGAGCAAGACTATGACGGGCGCGCGAAGCTTCTCCATCTTGCAATGGTAGTGACGACTTATACGTTGGTGTAGGCGGTCAGGCGCTGCGCGCGAGCGCCTCATCGAGACACTCAATCAAACCCTTGTCGTCGAAGGGCTTGGCCAAAAACCCGATCGCGCCGGCAGCGATTGCCTGGGCCCGGGCCTTCATCTCGGGAAATGCCGTAATGAAAATAACGGGCACGCTATGCCCCTGCTGAAGCAACCGACCCTGCAGCTCAATTCCGGTCATGCCCGGCATTTGCACGTCAGTGATCAGGCAGTCAGCGTCGTTGACGCGCTCCGACTTGAGGAATGCCTCAGCAGAGTCAAATGAAGCTGTCCCGTAGCCGAGCGATCGCACAAAGCTCGTTGTGGCACGGCGGAACGATTCATCGTCGTCAACAATTGCTATCACGGGCATCTTCGACAAGTTAGAATCCTCGGTCCCAAACAGTTAAGGTCTTCCGCACCGATATGCACGATTCTGATGGTAACGTTCGACTATCGGAAAGGGACGAAGGAATTACACCAAGGTATAGGGTCCCTACGACTTTGTACGCCGAACCCCTAATATATCAGCCATTTTTACCAATTCGGCGAGGGACTTTGCCCCCATCTTTCTTGTGACGTGGCCGCGATGCACCTTCACGGTGATCTCGGTTACACCGATTTCCGCCGCAACTTGTTTGTTCAGAAGCCCCCCTGTGACCCAGGACATGACTTCCTTTTCGCGGGGCGTGAGCGTCTCGAACTTCGCTCTCAGCTCGGTGACCGCCTTTTCGCTTGCGTGGCTGGATTTCGCACGCTCGAGCGCCACCTGCACGGCGTCCAGCAAGTCCTGGTCGCGAAATGGCTTGGTCAGGAATTCAACTGCACCGGCCTTCATCGCTCGCACGGTCATGGGTATGTCACCATGACCGGTGATGAAAATGATCGGAATCTGGATTTTAGCTTTGGAAAGCTCCGCCTGAAAATCCAGCCCGCTCACTCCGGGAAGCCTTACGTCGAGAATCAGGCAGCACGCGCCGTCCGGCCGCTTGGCCGCGAAGAATTCGGGCGCCGACGCGAAGGCTTCGACCCGCAGACCGACCGACCGGATTAAACTGCCGAGCGCTCCGCGCACGGATTCATCGTCATCGACGACGAAAACGACCGGCGGCGACATGGAGGGCTCGTTTCTGACGCGTTCTGTCATTGAATACCGGGCAAGACGATATGAAAAACTGAACCGTGCGGCACAGCTGCCGACACCGACAAATTACCACCATGCGCTTCAACGATCGACCGGCATATTGCCAGGCCCATCCCCATGCCGTCCCTCTTGGTGCTAAAGAAAGCATCAAAAATGCGATCCATATTTTCCGGCGCTATCCCGGTCCCGGAATCCTGCACCGATAACGCGACCCCGCTCGAATCGAAGGGCCGTGATCGCACGCGCAGCAATCGTTCCCGATCCTCAATGCTGCGCATTGAGTCGGCCGCGTTCGTAACGATATTGAGGACGACCTGCTGCAGCTGGCCTCTATGCGCGGATATCAACGGAAGCGGCTCGGATAGCTCAAGCTCAATCGTCACTTTCGCCGCATCCAATTCCCCGCTCGCTATCGCAATCGTTTCCCGGATGAGTTCATTTGTGTCGAGCGGGGACTCTTCGTGCTCACCCTTCGAGAACATCGAGCGGACCGATTGAATGACCTCGCTCGCCCGATGGCCGTCCGTCACAATGTGCTTGAGCGCATCGCGTACCTCATCGAAGTCGGGTGCCGGCCGGTTGAGCCAGCGAAGAGCCGCGTTGGCGTTCGTCACGATTGCCCCGAGTGGCTGCCGGATCTCATGCGCAATCGCACCCGACATTGCCGCCAAGGTTGACCGGCGGGCGACCTGCGCAAGCTCCACCCGGGCGTCCCTCAATTTATCCTCGGCATCCTTGAGCTCCGTCACATCCCGTCCCATCGCGTAGATGCGGGCATTATCTTGAACGGCTTTCCATGACAACCATCGATACGAGCCATCCTTGTGCCGGATGCGCGTCACAAAGCGTTGCGTTATCTTGCCGGCGGCAAGGTGCTCCGTTTCCGCGCGCGTCTTTGCGCGATCATCGGGATGCAGGAGCCATTGGGATGTCTTGGCGAGCAGCTCCGCTTCCGACCAGCCAAGCACTGCGGTCCACGCCGGGTTGACGCTCAGGTATTTGCCATCAAGGTCGGTCACCACCAGCAAATCCTGCGAGACGTTCCAGATCTGGAGCCGTTCGCGCGTCTCCGCCACCACACGCTGCTCAAGAGTGTCGTTGAGTTCTCGCAGCGCTTTCTCTGCTTCGATCTGTTCCGTGATGTCGGTGTTGGTTCCGAACCAGCGCACAATCTCCCCGGCTTCGTCGCGGATCGGCAGGGCGCGCGAAAGAAACCAACGATAGCTGCCATCTTTGCTGCGCAACGGAAATGTATCTTCCCATGGCGTACCGGTTTCAAAGCACTGTCGAATGCGCTCGACGACACGGTCAACGTGTTGGGGGTGGTGAACTTTGCGCCAACCCCACCCCTGCATCTCTTCCAGAGTCGTGCCGGTGTAGTCGTGCCAGCGCTTGTTGTACCAATATATCCAGCCAGCGTGGTCGGCCGTCCAGGCGAACTGGCTGATGTTGTCGGCAAGTTCACGGAAGCGCAGTTCGCTTTCGCTCAACGCCTTCTGGCCGGCCGCTATTATTCCTTCGGCGCGCTTGCGTTCGGTGATGTCCTCCGCAACCACATTGATCCCGACCACTTTCCCGTCGGCGTTCTTCGAAGGATGCCAATTTGTAATCCAGATGTGGTCTGCATTGAGCTTGTCGACACGCTGACCGCGGACTTCGACGCCGGTAATAGGTTCACCGGTATCCACGATCGTCTGAATGAGCCTCTCAACTTGCTCCGCCACCTGCGGAACGGTCTCGCGGACCGATCGCCCGATGTGATCGGCGATTGAAATCCCGCAGATTTCCGTCAAACGTTGGTTGATCTGTACGTAACGGCAATCGGGCGTCAGGTACGCAAGTCCGACCGGAGCCGTGTCGTAAATCAGCTGAAGCTCGGGCTGCCGTTCGTACAATTGCTTGCTTTGCTCAGGCGGTTTTGCAGGCTTGCTGGCCCGGTCAGATGACGAAAGCCGACCCGAGCCCATACCTTTTGCTTTTGCCTTTGCCATCTTTTGCATAATCGATGACGACACGGAATATCGAACTCTAGTGAGCGGTCGATGACATCGGCAATTCCATTCTCATTATGGGCTTTGACGATCGATCGACAATTCACGAGCGCGACAATAGCGCGACCATCATCCCCGGCAAATTGTTGCGGGATTTTCATGCTCAAGCAGGCGGTATCCTGTTCCACCCCGCTTGGCGCGCGTACATCTCGCACAGCCGGTGGCTGCACACCTTCGATACCTTCGTATAGCCAGCCTTCGCTTTTCGGTATGCGCCGTTAACCACCGCACAATGGTTTGATTGGGCGCGACCGCCCTAGGCTCATTGCAGTTAACGAAGCCGTTGCAGGGAGCTCACGATGAACAGGACGTTGGTGAATGCCAGCCTCGCCGCCGCGACCGTGATCGCATTCCTTCAGAGCGGCACTCTTCGCGCAGAGCCCCTCGGCTACGCTGCCGCATCCAGCCACCCCGCCTTTTTATTCGGCCAAACCGCGCGCGAGCCGGAGCCTGCCGACGAAGTCCAGACACCCGCTGAGATTCCCGCACGCTTGCATCGTCACATCGTCGATTATTCGACGCGCGAAGCGCCCGGCACGATCGTTATCGATACGCCGAACACCTACCTCTATTACGTCGTTGGTGGCGGCAAGGCGATCCGTTACGGAATCGGTGTTGGCCGTGAAGGCTTCACCTGGTCCGGCGTAAAGGCGATTGAGCGTAAAGCGGAATGGCCGGACTGGATCCCGCCGGCAGAGATGCTTCAGCGTCAGCCGTATTTGCCGCGCTTCATGGCGGGCGGGCCCGGGAATCCGCTCGGCGCACGCGCTATGTACATTGGCGGCACGGTTTATCGCATTCACGGGACGAACGCCCCGACCACGATCGGCAAGCAAGTGTCGAGCGGATGCATCCGCATGCTGAATGAAGACGTCACCGATCTCTATGCGCGAGTGAACGTCGGCACCAAAGTCGTCGTCCTGCCGATGCGGCCGACGCAGGCCGTCGCGACCCAGGATCGAGGTATTCCGCGCACGACCGTAAGCACCGCCGCCAACACGGCGCGGGCACACGGCATCTACTGAAAATACCGAGGCACGCCATGAACAGCTCACTCTGGTCCGCAGGACACACCACTCACCTCAAGATCGTGGCTGTTTCCCTTGTCGCCTCGATCGTTGTGGTCGCGATTGGACTCAATGCGCGTCTCGACAGCGGGGCCACCGCAGGCGTCGAGAAGAGTCAAATCGTGGTCAAGGCCGGCAAGGCCAAGACCTTTACAGACAACGGCGGCGCCACAATTCGCTGAATATTGTTTCAGGGTGTTTCCAGTAGCCCTCTCAGCGCTTGACGCGATGCCACAATTCAGCAACTCGTGCTTACACGCGAAAGATTTGCGAGTAGCGACGTTTGAGCTCTTCGCCTTGCGCTTCCACCGCGGCCGGGTCGTCCTTCCAAACTTTGATCGCCGACAAGGGTGTGCGGCCCGGCTTGTCTTTCACCAGCGCATGCAGCGAGCGCAGGCCGCCCAGATTGACGAACAGCTCCTGCCCTTCCACGCTGAACAGATAGTTTTGGAATAGCCGCGCGGCATTCGGATGCGGCGCGAAGACAAACACCGCCGACGGCTGCACGATCGAGGGAGAGCCCTCTATGGCATAGACGACCTCGATAGGTTTGCCGTCCTCCTTCAGCAGCAGGACATTCGATTCATTGCCGTCCGCCATGACAGGACGCTCCCCCAGGACGATCTTCTTCGGCGTATCCGTCGCCGACTGAATTTGCAGCAATTGCTGTTGCGCGAGTTTTTCGAGATAGGGCCAGCCAAGCTCGCGCACCATCTGGTAGGTCGAAGTCATGATCGTGCCGCTGTAGCTCGGATGCGCCTTGACGATTTTGCCTTTCCATTTCGGATCGAGCAGATCGGCGAAACTTTTCGGCGCATGCTCACGCTTCAACAGCTCCGTGTTGTAAGCGATCACGCAGAGCGTTGAGCGCACGGTGGCGTAAAGCCCATCCGGATCGCGATGCTCTGCGGGAATGTGTCTCGCAACATCTTCCGGCACATAGGGCGCGAGCAGGCCCTGGCGTTTCCAGGCCAAGAATTGCGCAGCGTCACCTGTGCTGACCGCGTCCGCAATGCGCAGACCGGAGGCGTACTCCTGCGCGACGCGAGCGAAAATACGTTCGCCGCCGGCGCGCTCGACCCGAACACGAATCCCGGGAAATTTCTGCTCGAAAGACTTGCCCACCTTCTCCGCAAGTTGAAGGTCGGCCGACGTGTACCAGGTGAGTTCGCCTTCTTTCATCGCCGCAGCGATCAGGCCCGGCGTGATGCCTTGCGTCGGTGGAGCGGCGGCGCGCACCGGCGATGCATAGACAAGCGGCAGCGCGGCGGCGGCTTTTAGAATGTCGCGGCGTGAGGGGTGCTTGAACATAGTGGCGTATTCTGCCTCGCCCCTCATGCCCGCGAAAGCGGCCATCCCGCTGCTTTCGCCACGCCCCCGCCTTCGCGGCTATCACCGTTTTGCTGTGGGAAGGAACTACAGCGCCTCGACCTGGACGACGCCCGGAACGGCCTTGATAGCGCCGGCGATCTGCGGCGAGACCTTGAAACGGCCGGGCAGCTTCACCTCGACTTCCGTGCCGCGCTTGAGCAAGAGGACCACGCTGACCTCGCCATCGCCGTTCGCGTGGGCTGCGCGCGGCGCAGGCTCGAGCCGCTTTGCCACCGCCTCGAGCGGGGTGCCATCGCGCAGGAAAACGCGCAGGCCCTTTTGCAGATTTGCGGCGGCGCTATCGAGCGGCTCCGCCGACTGGATGCGGGCGCGCACCTCGTCCCCCTGGACTTCCGCCGACAGAAACAGCAGGACTGCCGTTCCGGGTTCCAGAAGGTCGCGGTGTTCGGCCAGGCCTTCCGAGAAGATGACGGCTTCAAAATGACCGGTGGGATCCGACAGCCCGATAATTCCCATCTTGCTGCCGGTGCGCGTGCGGCGCTCGATGCGCGACACCACGGTCGCGGCGACGCGACCCGCAGTTGCGCCACCCTTAACCGCGCGCGCGAACTCTGCCCAGGGCTGGACACGCAGTTTCTTGAGCACCGCGGCGTAATCATCAAGCGGATGTCCGGACAGGAAAAACCCGACCGCCTCGTATTCGCGGCGCAGCCGCTCAGCCGGCAGCCAGGGTTCGA
>DASSIJ010000123.1:0-2950 GCA_035692045.1 Pseudolabrys sp.
AACAGGCCGCCGCGAAAGCCCGAGCCGAGCGAGACGACCGAGGCAAGCGCCTTGAGCACGAAAATCAGCGCGATCGCCGTGAGCGGCAATTTGAAGATCCCCGCCAGGTGCAAGGCCCCATGCCCGGACGACATCACTTGCGGGGAAAGCATCGCCATCAGGCCCACCACCGCGCCGCCGATCATCGGCCGCAACGCAGGTTTGATCTTCAACCGCGTGAACAGCAATTCGCAGGCGGCGACCCCACGCATCAGGACGATGCCGAATACGGCGGCGAGCACCCCGACGAAGGCGGCAATCACGACGTCGTGGACCGCGAGGCTGGCCACGGCGCCCGCATCGATGCCCAGGCTGTCCGGTGTGAAAGCGCGGGCAGTCAGATAGCTGACCAATGACGCCATTCCGACCGGCGCCAGCGAAGCAATCGAGTAGCTGCCAATAATCAGTTCGAAGCCGTAGAAGGCGCCACCCAACGGAGCGCCAAAAGCAGCCGCGATCGCCGCGGCGGCCCCGCAGCCAACCAGCGTGCGCGTGTCGCTGCGCCGCAGGCGAAATGAGCGCCCTATTGCCGATGCGATGCCGCTGGCGAGTTGCGTGTAGCCTGCTTCCAGACCGACCGAAGCGCCGATGCCGCTCGACCATACAGTCTGCGCTGCCACGATCAGGCTGCCGCGCATCGACATGCGCCCGCCATGCAGCGCATTGGCCTCGATCGGGTCGACCTCGGTGCCGCGGCGGCGACCAATGTAGGCCGAGACGAGACCAAACAGCAGGCCCCCGAGACAAAGCGGCAAAAAGGCACGAAGTGGATCGAGCGAAGCCTGGCCAGACAGTCGTTCACCGGGGTCGAGGCCGAAAAAAAACTGATGCATGAGCCCGACCGCCTCACCCATGGCGACGACAGCCAGGCCTGCGATCGCCCCGATGATCACGGCGAGCACGATCACACTCGACTCTCGCGCGCGGACAATGGCGCGGAGCCGGTGCGGCACTTCAAGCTGACGGCTGAACAGACGCATGGAGAGTGATTCGGTCAGGTGCGCATGACCACTGGCTTAAATGCCATGGCATCGGCCGGTGCAAGCAACGGATTCAACGCCCCGAACACCGTCAGAGATCGTCGCCCGGAACTGCGATTTTGCATGGCGTGACCATGGGGCGATTCGGCCCAAAAATGAGGTGGAAAAGGTGGGGATTTTTACGCCCGGTCCCCTTTAAAAAACACTGCCGAATCAACATATTAAGGCCACTTACTTTGCCCTGTACGGGACCCCATTTTCATGTCACACAAACTGCTCATTCCGACTCAATTTTCTGATCGATTCGAGGGTGCCGCCAATGGCTGAACCGGCCCGCAAAAACCCATCCGACTATGGTGCCGAGTCGATCAAGGTCCTCAAAGGCCTCGATGCCGTGCGCAAGCGGCCGGGGATGTATATCGGCGATACGGATGACGGCTCTGGCCTCCACCACATGGTCTATGAGGTGGTGGACAATGCCATCGACGAAGCGCTCGCAGGCTACGCCACCGAAGTGGTGACCACACTCAATCCGGACGGCTCGGTAACGGTGCGCGACAACGGCCGTGGCATACCGACCGACATTCACAAAGGCGAAGGTGTCTCGGCGGCCGAGGTCATCATGACCCAGCTGCACGCCGGCGGGAAATTCGATCAGAATTCCTACAAGGTCTCGGGCGGCCTGCATGGCGTCGGCGTGTCGGTCGTCAATGCGCTCTCGAGCTGGCTCAAACTCACCATCTGGCGCGACGGCAAAGAGCACTTCATGGAGTTCCGTGACGGAGTCGCGGTAGCTCCACTGAAGGTCGCCGGCAATGCGAAAGACAAGCGCGGCACCGAAGTGACGTTTTTTCCGTCGCCCAAGACTTTCACGATGGTGGAGTTCGACTTTGCCACCCTCGAGCACCGGCTCCGCGAGCTGGCATTCCTCAACTCCGGCGTCAGCATCGTGCTTTCCGACATGCGCCACGCCGTCGAGAAGCGCGAGGCGATGAAATACGAGGGCGGTGTCGAGGCGTTCGTGAAATTTCTCGACCGTAACAAGACGCCACTCATCCCTGTCCCGGTGATGATCAAGGCCGAACGTGAAGGCATCACCGTCGAATGCGCGCTCTGGTGGAACGACGGCTACCACGAAAGTGTGCTCTGCTTCACCAACAACATTCCGCAGCGCGACGGCGGCACCCATCTTGCCGGTTTCCGTGGCGCGCTCACCCGCCAGATCACGCAATATGCCGAGACGGTCGGCACCACGCGCAAGGAGAAGGTCGCGCTCACCGGCGACGATTGCCGTGAAGGGCTGACGTCGGTGCTGTCGGTAAAGGTGCCGGATCCGAAGTTCTCCTCGCAGACCAAGGACAAGCTGGTGTCCTCGGAAGTGCGCCCGGTCGTCGAAAACGTCATCAACCAGGCTTTGCAGGACTGGTTCGAAATCCATCCGCAGGAAGCGCGCGTCATCGTCGGCAAGGTGGTGGAAGCCGCCGCGGCGCGTGAGGCCGCACGCAAGGCCCGTGATCTGACCCGCCGCAAGGGCGCGCTTGATGTTTCGTCGTTGCCCGGCAAGCTGGCTGACTGCCAGGAACGCGATCCCGCCAAATCCGAATTGTTCATCGTCGAGGGTGATAGCGCCGGCGGTTCCGCCAAGCAGGGCCGCAACCGCGAATTCCAGGCGGTGCTGCCGCTACGTGGCAAAATCCTGAACGTGGAGCGTGCCCGCTTCGACAAAATGCTGGGCAGCCAGGAGATCGGGACATTGATCACGGCGCTTGGCACAGGTATCGGGCGCGACGAATTCAATCCGGATAAGCTGCGCTACCACAAGATCATCATCATGACCGACGCGGACGTGGACGGATCGCATATCCGCACGCTGCTGCTGACGTTTTTCTTCCGCCAGATGGAAGAGCTCATCAAGCGTGGTCACATCTACA
>DASSIJ010000124.1:0-10996 GCA_035692045.1 Pseudolabrys sp.
GGACGGTCTGAGCTCGGGAAGAACTGCTGCTGCACGAATTGCATGCCGACAAGAGCAGCAATAAAAAGCGCAACCGTGGTGCCGATCACCCAATACTTCAGATGTAGCACTCGATCGAGCGCAGTGTGGAATGCGCGGGCAAAGCGCGACGGCTCATGGCCGTGCCTTTGCATCTTGTTAGGCAGGATGAAAACACCTGTCAGCGGCGTGAATAGCACGGCAACGAACCACGATGCGGTCAATGCAATGCCAACAACCGCGAACAGCGTGTAGCAATACTCGCCGGCGCTGCTCGCCGCGAAGCCCACGGGGACGAAACCTACGATGGTGACCAGCGTGCCGGTCAGCATGGGGAAGGCGGTCGAGGTATAGGCAAATGTTGCGGCGGTGACCTTGTCGCAGCCTTCTTCAAGCTTCTTGATCATCATCTCCACTGCGATCATCGCGTCGTCGACCAGGAGCCCAAGCCCGATGATGAGTGCGCCGAGCGAGATGCGCTGCAGGCTCACTCCGGCAAGCTTCATGGCAACGAAGGTGATGGCGAGGACCAGCGGAATCGCAATCGCAACGACGATGCCAGGGCGCCAGCCGAGCGAAAGGAAGCTTACGGCCAAGACGATGGCGATGGCTTCGATCAAGGTCTTGATGAACTCGCCAACAGCCTCTTCAACGACCTCCGGTTGGTTGGCCACCAGATGGGAGTCGATGCCGGCCGGCAGGTCGGCTGTTGTCTTGGCGAGGCGCTCTTTGAGGTGCTCACCGAATGCCAGGACATCGCCGTTCTTCCGCATGGAAATGGCGAGGCCAATGGCCGAGCGGCCGTTGTATCGGAATATCGGCTGCTGCGGATCGGCATAGCCTCTTTGCACCTTGGCGATGTCGCTCAGCCGAAAGAACCGGCCATTGAAACGGAAGTTGATAGCTTTAAGGCTCTCTTCGGTCGTGAACCCGCCCGAGATGCGAATTGCGATCTTCTCTGCATCTGAGTCCACGGTCCCGCTTGGCTGGATTGCGTTTTGCGCCTGCAAAGTCTGTATGAGCTCGGAAATGTCGAGCCCCATGGCAGCGAGTTGCTGGGTCGAGAACTCCAGATAAATCTTCTCGTCCTGAGAGCCGAGCAGGTCGATTTTCGCAACGTCGGGAACGCTGAGCAGTTCGGCTCGCACGCGCTCGGCATAATCCCGCAGCTCGCGGTGGGAGAAGCCATCCGAAGTCAGCGCGAAGATCAGCGCGTAAGTATCCCCGAACTCGTCGTTGAAGAAGGGACCTTGCACGCCTTGTGGCAAGGTTTGCTTGATATCGCCGACCTTTTTGCGCACCTGGTACCAAAGATCGGGCACCTCCGAAGCAGGGGTGGAGTCCTTCAGATAAACGAAGACCACCGACTCGCCGGGCTTGGTGTAACTCTTCTGATAGTCGATGTTCGGAAGCTCCTCGAGCTTCTTCTCGATCCGATCCGTGACCTGCTGCATGGTCTCGAGCGTGGTCGCCCCGGGCCACAGCGTCTTCACCACCATCGTCTTGATGGTGAAGGGCGGATCCTCATCACGCCCGAGCCGGCGATACTCGAAAATACCGGCGAACGCCACGAGCAACATCAGGTAGACGACAAAGCTCTTATGCTCGAGCGCCCAGCGGGAGAGGTTGAACGTCTTCATTGGCTGTCACTCCTGACCAAGTTTGTTTCGGCAAGCCGGACCTTTTGGCCGACTGTCAGAGTATTCACGCCTGCGGCGACGACGATGTCCCCATTGGCCAGGCCGCTGGCGACGACTACGGTATTTGCCTCATAGCGCGCGACCGTGATGGGCCTCAGAGTGAGGCTGCTCGATTGCTGATCGAGCACCCAGACAGCCGGCGAACCGTTCTTTTCAAAAATGGCCGAGAGGGGAAGCGCGACCGCGACAGCGGTCTTTCCTTTCAATCGGCCGCCAATGCTCATGCCGAAGCGGAGTTGCGGCGGCGGGTTGTTCAGCGTGACTTTGACCGTGTAGGTGCGCGTTGCCGGATCGGCCACAGGAGAAATCTCCCGCACCACTCCCTCAAGCGTCAGGTCTGGGTTGGACAGGGGCCAAACGACGACCTCGAGCTGCGTCTTGCTGATGTCAGTGAATGCTGTCTCGGCGATGTTGAAGACACCATCCTTGTCATCCGGCCGCGCCAGCTTCACTACCATCTGCCCGGCATTCACATTCTGACCCGCTTCCGCACCGACGGCAGTAATCACGCCGTCGAAATCGGCCTTGAGCGTGGTGTAGTTGAGCTGATCGTGGTTGAGGTCGAGAATGGCCTTGGCAGCTTTGAGCCGCGCCTCGGCGGCCTGCAGGTTCTGTAGCGCGGTGTCGTAGGTGGCCTTCGGCGTCCAGCCATCCTTCAAAAGCTTGGCTTGGCGCGCCTCCGTTCCTTGCGCATTGACGAGCGTCGCCTCGGCGGAACTGACGTCGGCTTCCGCTGAGCGCAAACGGTTCTGATAGTCCTGGGTGTCGAGCGTGGCCAGCGTGTCGCCTTGCTTGACCCAAGCTCCGACGTCCACGAGCCGGGAGAGCACCTTGCCGGCGACGCGGAACGATAGATCGCTCTCGTATCGCGGCTTAACTTCGCCGATCGCATGGCGGTCGTCATTGATACGTTTGGTTTCGACGACGAGTGTGTGGACCATCCGGAGTGCCGCCGGCGTGTCCTCTGGCTTGCAGCCGGCAAGCACGACCAGAAGGGGGAGAAGAAGGATCCAGGGCCGCATGTCTCGCACTCCAAAATAGACTGAATGTTGACGTTGCCAACTTCCGTAGTCCTAAAAGTTGGCGGTGTCTACATTGGCGCGAAGATGGCTGGTATGCAAAAGTTGACATCGCCAACTTGGAGGCCTAAATGTGAGGAAACGCAGAGGTTTATCGAGCGATGCCGAGGCCCCAGTCCCACGAGCGCCCCTACCATCACGGCGACCTGCGCCGTGCGATCGTCGCGTCGGCTCTGGAACTTCTGCGCGAAACGCGGAGCCTTGAATTTTCGCTACGCGAGCTTGCCCGACGCGCCGGCGTCAGCCACAACGCGCCTTACAAGCACTTTGCCGACAAGCGTGAGCTACTGGCGGCTGTCTCAGGCGCGGGGTTCGAGATGTTGACGAAGCTCATGGCCAGTGAAATGGCGAGACTCAGCGATCCTCGCGAGCAGTTGTTCGCGATGTTGCGCGCTTACATCGACCATGGCGTTGGGAATCCGGCGCTCTACACCCTCATGTTCGGAGGATATCTGGGCAGTCCGGATCATAGCCGGCCCGCGATCGAACTGGCCGAAGCCGAGAAGGCTAAGGGGCTGCTCGCGGGCGTTATATCTGCAGGCGCTTTGGGACGCGCCATCCCGCACAGCCCGCGTAACGAACAGAAGATTGCCGGCGCCATTCTGGCGTGCTGGTCCCTCGTGCATGGACTGACTCTCCTGCTGGTCGATGGACTTGTTGGGCCGAATAAAAAGGCTGGCGCGCTGGTCGACAGCCTCGTCCAGGGCATGCTCGACGGATTATCGACCAAATTGCCGACTTTGCCGCCGGGCACCTGGGTCGGCCCACAAGCTCCCTATCGATAGCTGGACCCGAAAATCATTTTTGACCTGTGATGTCCGCTTCGGGACATAAGCGGACATTTCGCAGTGCAATCGCAATGGCCGCTTACTCTCAAAAGCGGACATTGCAGTCCCGGTCTGACAATTCGGGCTAAAAATCTTGAAAATTCAAAGTACGTGTGGCGGTCCCGAGAGGAGTCGAACCTCCGACCTTCGGTTTAGGAAACCGCTGCTCTATCCTGCTGAGCTACGGGACCATCGCGGTGCGATCTAGCACAGGCGCCACGATGACGCACGGGCCTTCGGCTTAATCCACTTTCGCGCCCGAAGCCGCAACGACATCTTTCCACATCGTGCGCTCCTTCGCCGCGTAGGCGAGAGCCCCCTCGGGCGTGCTGGAGAGAACGCGCGCGCCGGCCACGAGAAAGCGATCCTGAACCGATTTCTCGGCCGCGATCTGCCGCTGGGCCGCAGAGAGCTTGTCGATCAGCGGACGCGGCGTGCCCGCGGGCACCACGAAAGCCGCCCATGACGTGATGACAAAATCCTTGATGCCGGCTTCATCCATCGTCGGAATATCCTGCAATGTCGGCCAGCGTTGTGCCGAGGTCACTGCGAGCGCACGCATCTTTCCCGACTGGATGACCGGCACGTAGGAGGCGAGATTGTCGATCGCAAAGTTGACGTCGCCCGCGAGCATGGCCGGTATCGTCTGCGCGGCCCCGCGGAACGGGACATGGACGGCATCGATGCCGGCGCGTTTGGAGAACAGTACGCCGGAAAGATGCGGCGTGGTCCCTACCCCCGGACTGCCGAAGCTCACCTGCCCCTTTTGCTTTGCCCAGGAAAGAAATTCCGACAGGGATTTCGCCGGCACATAATCCGTGGGAACAACGAAAACATTGGGCAGTTCCCAGGTCAGAGAGGCAGGGATCATGTCGCGTTCAGCGTCGTAAGGCATCTTGCTGTAGAGATACTGATTGATCGCGAAGTGCCCGATCGTCGCCGAACCGAGCGTGTAGCCGTCCGGCGGACTGCCGGTGACCGCGGCAATGCCGATATTGCCGCCGGCGCCCGGCCGGTTCTCGATCACGAAGGGTTGCCCGAACATGTCCTTCAGCCGCTCGGCCAGAATGCGCGTGAGAACGTCGGTCGAGCCGCCGGCCGGATAAGGCACCACGATCCGCACCGGACGATCGGGCCAATGACTGTCCTCGCTCCGCGCCGCGGTCGCGACCATCGCGGCAGCGGTCGCTGACATCAGAAATTTACGGCGGCTTTGCAAAGCGCGACGCGTTTGCATCGATACTCTCCCCGGGCGGCCTTAAATACTTCCGAAACTGTTTGAGGCATTCTAGCCCTTCGCCCCGTGGCCGCCATCTCTATTGACGGCGTATGGGCCAGTTCAGACAGTCCCGGTTCATGAAACGTTTTCTGCCCCGCCTGCTCACCGCCTTCCTGTCTACGGCAATCCTGCCCGGTCTTCTGTCCAATGTGATGGCGCAGGACCCCTGCAAGCTCACCGACATCGGCACGGGCACGGTCGCGAGCGTCCGTGACGGGCGCACGCTGCTGCTCGCCGATGGCCGCGAATTGCGGCTGGCGGCAATCGAGGTCGCCGACGACAGCCGCGGCGCCCTGCAATCGCTCGTCGGCGGGCGCGACCTGCGGCTGAAGCAACTCAGCCCCGAGCGCGATCGTTACGGGCGTCTTGTTGCGTTCGCCTATGTCGGCAACAGCGAACAATCGGTCCAGCAAACGCTCCTTGAGCAAGGCCGGGCGCGGGTGTCGGCGAGGACAGGCGGCAAGGCCTGCGCCGATCTCCTGTTAAGGAACGAACGCTCCGCCCGGGCGGCACGCCGCGGCCTGTGGGCCGACCCCAATTTTGCCCCTTTGCGGTCAGAAAATCTGGCCCGGATTGCGGCTGCGCGGGGGCAATTTGCACTGGTTGAAGGCAAGGTCTTGTCGGCGCGGGAGAGCGGCGCCACAATATATTTGAACTTCGGGCGGCGCTGGACACAAGACTTCACTGTCATCATTCCCAAGCGTCATCGGCGGGAATTCGCCACGGCCGGCCTCGATCCGAAACGGTTGGAGGGCAATCCAATCCGGGTGCGGGGCTGGATTGGACAGCAAAGCGGCCCGGTGATCGAAGTCGTGAACCCTGAACAGATCGAGCTTGTCGAGTAGAGATTCATTGTGAGTAGTGCGGCATGGCCACGCTGACAACTGGAACTGCAGGCCGCGCGTTCGGAGTTGCCGCCGCTTTGGGCTTGCTGCTCTCGGCGTGCACCAGCACGTCCACTCCGCACCTGGTTTCATTGCCGGTGCCACAGACCGCAGCGCAGCCCGACCGCGAGCCCGCAACCCAACGTGAGCACGCGCGCATCCTTGCTTCATATGGCGGCGAATACGACAACCCTCGCCTGCGCGCGATGATCGAGAAGACCGTCGACCGCCTCGTTGCGGCATCCGAACGGCCGGACCTGAAATACCAGGTCACGATTCTCAACTCACCGGCCATCAATGCTTTCGCGCTTCCGAACGGACGGCTCTACATCACGCGCGGCCTGGTTGCTCTCGCCAACGACAAGGCCGAGCTTGCGTCAGTGCTCTCGCATGAGATGGGCCACGTGATCGCACGCCATGCGGCTATTCGTGAGGAGCAGGCGCGCCAGGTCGCGATCATCGACCATGTCGTCAATGATGTGCTCAGCGATCCGCAAATGGGAGCGCTGGCGCTCGCCAAATCCAAGCTGACGCTGGCCGCATTCTCGCGCGCACAGGAATTCGAAGCCGACGGCATCGGCGTCGGAATTTCGGCGCGCGCCGGATTCGACCCGTATGGCGCATCTCGTTTCCTGACGGACATGCAGCGGAGTGCTGACCTGAAGGCCAGCGCCGGCGGGGCCGATCCGCGTTCGCTTGATTTTCTGTCCAGCCATCCGGCGACCCCTGACCGCGTGAAAAACGCGCTGTCGAACGCGCGCCAGTTCACCGGTCCCGGCGCCGGCGAGCGCGATCGCGCCGAATATCTCGCCAACCTCGACGGTCTCGTCTACGGCGATGATCCCAGTGAAGGCTTTGCGCGCGGCCGGCATTTCCTGCATCCAAAGCTCGGCTTCAGCTTTGTGGCCCCACCCGGCTTCTCGCTCGACAACACCGCCCAGGCCGTGCTCGGCCTCAAGGAGGGCGGCGACCAAGCCTTGCGTGTGGACGTGGTGAGCGTGCCGGCCGAACAGTCGCTGCCCGACTACCTGAAGTCGGGATGGATGGAAAATGTCGATCCCACCAGCGTCGAGGAATTTTCCGTCAACGGCTTTCAGACCGTAACCGCAACATCCGGCGGCGGAAACTGGTCGTTCCGCATTTTTGCGGTGCGTTTCGGCAGTGACGTCTATCGCTTTATTTTCGCTGCCAAGAACAGAACCGCACAGGTCGACCAGGAGTTTCGCGAATCCATCATGACCTTCCGCCGAATGACCCTGAAGGAGAGCCAGCAGGTAAAATCGCTTCGCCTGAAGGTCGTTACGGTCGGTGCAAACGATACGGTCGAAAAGCTCGCACACCGCATGGCGACGGCCGATCACTCACTTGACCGTTTCCGCGTGCTCAATGGGCTCGGCCCGCATGACCGCCTGAAGCCCGGCGAAAAGGTCAAGATCGTCGTGGAGTGATCGCGGCGCTCAAACGATCTCAGCTCTCGCGATCTTAGCTCTCGCCGCCTTCGTAGTTGATCGTAAATTCGCGCGGCACCTCCGGACCCCAGAGATAAAACGAATCCTCCGGCTTGTGATCGGCGGCAGGCCAGCGCTCGTCCTTTGGAATGTAGTCGATATCGCACGAATATTCGGAGAAGCTGCCCCACGGGTCGCGCACGTAGTGGAAATAGTTGGAGCCGAGCACATGCCGCCCGAGACCCCAGCCTTTGGTCCAGCCCTTGTCGTGCATGCGCATGGCGCCCAGCCCGATGTCATTCAGGCTGGCAACGTCCCAGCTGCAGTGATGGAATCCGGGAGCGACCGACTTCACGAGTGCCAAAAGATGGTGATCACTGCCGTGGATGCCGTGCATGAAGGCGACGAGGTCGGACGCCCGGTCAGAAAGCCGCAGGCCAAGCGTACGTTCATAGAATTTGATCGACTCGATGACGTCGCGCGTGAAGATCAGCACATGCGACAGCCGGCGCGGACGAACCGGCGGCGCTTTTTCCCGGATGCTGGCGCCAGCGACACCGCCTGGCACGGAAATCCACTGGCTTTCTGCTTTTTTGTCGGGCGACACTTTCGGCCCGACCTTCACCTCGATCAGCACGCCCTCGTGATTGCGGAACCAGAACCCGTTGCTTTCGAAACCGGGCGGCGGATCGATCAGTTGGACGCCCTGCTCTTCGATGCGCGCCTTCAGACGCGGAAGATCGTGGGCATAGCAGCCGAATGAAAGATGATGCAGCGCCTTCGTCGTGGCGCCTTCAACCACCGATCCCCAGCGATGCTCGTGACCGAAGGTCTTGATCGCCAGCACGTTGCCGTCGCGCCGCACGTCGAGCCCGAAACTGCCATAGAAATCCTGCGCCACCGAGGCGTCGGGAACCGCCAGCACGAATTGATCAAGCGAATGGACGCCGAGTGCGTTGGTTTCAGTGGTCGGCGCGACATAGCCGCGAATTGCGGTCATTGATGACTCCATCGAACGTCTATTGGGGTGATTGGCCGGCATAATAGCCCCCCAAGCGGCGCGAGCAACTGGCGGCCGCTGCCCACCTTATGGGCGCAGGGACGCGTTGCCCATCGACTGCAGTTCGGCGATCCGCTCAGCACCGCCGGCGCGGCGCGGGCCGATTTCGCGCGCGCGTTTCACGCTGCCCACGAACGCGAGCCAGCGCGCCGAAATCGGAGACGGCTCCCGCGAGAATGGTGCGTCGGTGCATGGCATCTATTCAAAAACAAAGAAGCCCGGCCTTAGCCGGGCTTCTGAAATGTCGGTTGGAACCGGATGGCTCTTAGGCTGCCTCTTCCTCGACGCCCTCTTCGGGAGTGGCCTCGTCAGACGGCTTTGGACCACGGCGCGGACCCTTGGCGAGAGCCGCCTCGATTTCCTTGACCGCCTCGGTCTCGGTGACCCGCTGAACCGCCGCGATCTCGCGCGACAGCCGATCGAGCGCGGCTTCGTACAGCTGCCGCTCCGAATAGGATTGCTCCGGCTGGGTCTCCGACCGGTAAAGGTCACGAACCACCTCGGCAATGGCGACGATATCGCCGGAATTGATCTTGGCTTCGTATTCCTGCGCCCGGCGAGACCACATGGTGCGCTTGATGCGCGCGCGGCCCTTGAGCGTCTCGAGCGCGCGCTTGACCAGCGGCCCTTCGGCCAGCTTGCGCATGCCCACCGAAACGATCTTGGCAGTCGGGACCCGCAACGTCATCTTGTCCTTGATGAAATTGATGACGAACAGCTCCAGCTTTGCCCCCGCGACTTCCTGCTCCTCGATCGAAACGATCTGACCCACCCCGTGCGCGGGGTAGACGATAAACTCGTTGGTCTTGAAGCCTTGTCGTTGGGTAGTCTTTTTATTAGTGGTCATTCCGGGGACGACTCCTTCACCGGGCCCTTTGCGGGAACCGGCCATTTTGGCTGCGGGAGCCCCACCGCGAACAGCGCCGCGAGAGGCATGCGAGGTCCGCCGCGCTTCGGCAGACTTTTTCGGCCCCCGGCTCATGCCGGTGGAACCTTTCTTTGATTTCTGACGCGTTTTTCCTGCCACTGCTCACGCGTGGATTGCACGCCCTCTGATTTGGAAACCGTGGAACTCAGCCACCGAAAAATAATGCTCCCGAAGGGGGAGCGCACCGATGACAACGTCGTTCCTGTCCATTTTTTACATATATAGCACATTTTTAGGCGAAATCAAAGCCTTATACCCCTGCAAAACTGCAATTCTGGGGTAGCAGTACGTCTAATCTGGCGAATCGGTTAACGCCCTCCCACGAAATGGTAGCGGGGGCGGGGTTTTGACCCCAAATTCAATCGCCAGTTCCAGGTTCCACCGAAAAGAACTTCTTGAATTTGTCGGGGACCCCCTCCCAATCCTTGGCGTCGGCCGGCGCGTCCCGTTTGACCGTGATATTCGGCCAGCTCTTGGCATATTGGGCGTTGAGTTCCAGCCATTTTTCCAGGCCCGATTCGGTGTCTGGTTTGATCGCCTCAGCGGGGCACTCAGGCTCACACACGCCGCAATCGATGCATTCATCCGGGTGAATGACGAGCATGTTTTCACCCTCGTAGAAGCAGTCCACCGGACACACCTCTACGCAGTCCATGTACTTGCACTTGATGCAACTTTCGACGACGACGTACGTCATTCCCCACTCCGGACAACCATCCAGCACGCGCTGCCTAACGTAACCCGAAATAAGCCGCAACGGGCAGACTTGCCACCACCAGGCCTAGCCGACAGCCCCGCGCAAAATGAAGGCCATGGTCCCGGAATCTCAGGTCAAATCGCGGTAAAGCGCACGCGCGTCCGGCGCTCCACCGCGTCTTTCACAGAGCCCCTCCACCCGGACCACCCGTACGGCGCGGTCGAGCGCGAGGGTCACCACATCGCCAACCCGCACGGGATGGCTGGCGGTGGTCATGCGCTTGCCGTTAAGCCGGACAAACCCGGCCGCGGTCAGGGCGGTGGCAGCGCTGCGCGTGCGAACCATGCGCGCGTGCCAGAGCCACTTGTCGATACGTTGCCGATCCAGATCCTTGCGGACGGCGCTCAAGTCGGTTCTTTGCTACCCTGTTCAAGCTGCTGCTTCAGCGCGGCGAGCTTGGCGAATGGCGAATTGGGGTCCGGCTGCTTCTCGCGGCGGTCGGACCCGTGCGGCTTCGCGAAATACTGGTCCCGTTCTGCGCGCCCAATCCCCTCCCCGCGGTCGCGGCGCGGCCCGCGGCGTGCGTTGCGGTCCTGACGCTCGCCGCGCTGTCCCTGGCGCTCCATCCGCTGTTGCCGCTCATGCCGGTCCTGCCGTTTCTCGCGATCGGGCCGATCGCCGCCTTCGTGACGGCGCGGGCCGCGCGACGGCGGTGCTGCGTCCGATGCGGGGGCGGCCGCAACTTCCGCTCGCGCAGCGGCCACTTCGCTGCCGGCTTCGCCAGATGCAGGTGCTTGCGGCTGCGGCGCGCGCTGCGGACGACGTGGCCGATGCGGGCGGCGCTCTGCGCGTCCGGCGGGACGCCAGACCTCGATGAAGGCCTGCTCTTCGGAAGGCCTTGTCTCGGCCGTCGCGGTTTGAGTTGCATCCGCCGCAACGGCGGGAGCGGGCTCCGCGGGCGGCGCAATCTCTGCCTCTGCCGGCGCAACAACAGCCGGCTCCTGCGCCGGAGAAGCTTCATGTGCAACGAGTTGCGGCTCGGGAAGCAATGAGCGCGACGTCAAATCGGCCGCAGC
>DASSIJ010000125.1:0-3589 GCA_035692045.1 Pseudolabrys sp.
GCCGACATAGATCCCACGGCTGCCCTCCGGCAGAGCGTAATACGCCGAACGCTCGGCCACGCGCACATGTGTCGCGGCCGCAAGCTCAAGGCCGCCGCCGACCACCGCGCCGTGCAGCACCGCTACCGCCGGCACCTTGCCGAACTGAATTTTCTCAAAGGCACGATGCCAAAGTCCCGAATGAGCAATGCCCTGTGTGACGTCGCGTTCTTTGAGTTCAGACAAATCGAGGCCGGCGGAAAAATGCTCGCCTTCGCCCGCGAGCAATACGGCGCCGATGTCATCCGGCAGCGACGTGAAGAATTGTTCGATGCCGGTGATTGTTTCATCGTCGAGCGCGTTGCGTTTGTGCGGGCGGTTGAGGCGCAGAATGGCGACCGCTTCCTCCCGCTCGGCAACAAGCGAGGACGGAAGCCTCATTGCAAGCCGTTCTGCCATCATTCCACCTCGTAGACATCGAGCCGCACAGCGTTCGGCTCCCTTTGACCCTTCGCGATGGCAAGGATCCGGTTGAGCCAATCGACCGCGGGGGCGGCGGTTTCGAACCGCATCACGGTGCGGAAATAGTAGTGGCGGGGATCGACATTGTCGCCTCGCGTCAGTTTTTCCATCACGTCGGGCGGGCCGTGGCGCAGGCCCTCGCTGGTGACCATGATCAGCGCTCCGGCCTCGGTCTCGATGGTATACCGCGCCTTGATATCGGCAGCGCCGTCGCTGCGGATGATCTGCCAATCGGCGCCGCCCGGAAGGACGCGACCGTTGAGCTTCAGCCCGCTCACGGTTCCGCCGATGATCCCGATCATGCGGCGTTCGCCATAGGGCGTGCGCCCGAGACTGGTGATAGCCTCGAGTTCAGCGCGAATTGAAAAGATCGGCTCGTTACCCAACATAGAAGGCGATCCGTTGGACTCCCAACTTGTCCGCACGCTCGCCATTTGACCCTGCCGATGGCCAGCCGTAAATACGGAGCCGCAACCGGGATTTGTCCACGGGATCTGTCCATATGGCGCGTATTTCTTCGCTCGCCGAAGCCGTTAAATCAGCCGTCCGCGATGGTGACACCATCGCGCTTGAGGGCTTCACTCACCTCATTCCCCATGCCGCAGGCCATGAGATCATCCGCCAGGGCCGCAAAGGGCTCACGCTGATCCGCATGACCCCCGATCTCATCTATGACCAGCTCATAGGCATGGGCTGCGTCAGCAAACTGGTTTTTTCATGGGGCGGCAATCCAGGCGTAGGCTCGCTGCATCGCCTGAGGGATGCCATCGAAAATGGCTGGCCGCACAAGCTCGAACTGGAAGAGCATTCTCACGCCGCCATGGCCAATGCCTACGAGGCCGGCGCGGCCGGGCTGCCCTGCGCCATTTTCCGCGGCTACATCGGCGGCGACCTGCCGAAGGTGAATTCCAGGATCAAGCGCGTGACGTGCCCGTTCACCGGCGAAGAGCTTGCCGCCATCCCGGCGCACCGGCCCGACGTGGCGGTGATCCATGCCCAGCGCGCCGACAAGGCGGGCAACGTCATGATTGAAGGCGTGCTCGGCGTACAGAAAGAAGCGGTGCTCGCCTCCAAGCGCTCGGTGGTGACCGTCGAGGAAATTGTCGACGAGCTTCCGGAGCGGAGCCTGAACGCAGTCGTATTGCCGCACTGGACCGTCGGCCACGTCGTCGAGGTCCCCGGCGGTGCATTCCCGTCCTATGCGCAGGGCTATTACCCGCGCAACAACAACTTCTACAAAGAATGGGATGCAATCTCGCGCGAGCGCGACTCTTTCCAGGCGTGGATGAAAGAAAATGTTCTGGCGAAGGGCCCCGAGGCCTTCGCCAGATATGCGCGCAAGCATCGAATGGCGGCGGAGTAAGAAGCATGGCCGACTTCAAGCCCAACGAGATGATGACGATTGCCGCAGCCCGCGCGCTGAAGAATGACGATGTCTGCTTCGTCGGCATCGGCCAGCCATCGGCCGCCTGCAATCTGGCGCGGCTGACGCACGCGCCGAACATCACCCTCATCTACGAATCCGGCACGCTTGCCACCAAGCCGAATATATTGCCGCTGTCGATCGGCGACGGCGAGCTGTGCGAGACCGCAATTACGACAGTGTCGGTGCCTGAAATGTTCCGGTACTGGCTGCAGGGCGGCCGTATCAAGGTCGGCTTCCTCGGCGGCGCACAAATCGACAAATACGCCAATCTCAATACAACGGTCGTCGGTCCCTACGACAAACCGAAAGTTCGCCTGCCCGGCGGCGGCGGTGCCCCGGAGATTGCCACCTCCTGTGGCGAGATCTTCATCATCATGGCGCAGGGCAAGCGCAGCTTCGTCGACAAGCTCGATTTCGTGACGTCGATCGGTCACGTTTCGGGCGGCGATTCACGGGCCAGGCTTGGTGTCAAAACCAAGGGTCCGACCAAGCTCATTACCGATCTGGCCTTGTTCGAGCCCGATCCGGAAACGAAAGAAATGACGGTCGTTTCCATTCACCCGGGCGTTACACGCGAGCAGATCCAGGAAAATTCCGGCTGGCAGATCAAATTCGCTGCCAAGGTTGCGGAAACGCCGGCGCCGACGCAGCGCGAGCTCGAGGTCCTGCGCGAACTCCATGCCCGCACCAACCGCGCTCATTCGGAGGCCGCGTGATGGCCGGGCGTGATGTGTTCCTTTGCGACGCAGTGCGCACGCCGATCGGGCGTTATGGCGGTGCGCTCGCGAAAGTAAGAGCCGACGATCTTGCCGCAGTGCCGATCAGGGCGCTGATGGCGCGCAACCCGAAGATCGATTGGGGAAAGCTCGACGAGGTCTATTACGGCTGCGCCAATCAGGCCGGCGAAGACAATCGCAACGTTGCACGCATGGCGCTGCTGCTCGCGGGCCTTCCAGACAGTGTGCCGGGCGTAACCCTGAACCGGCTCTGCGCATCAGGTCTGGAAGCGGTCGGCACGGCCGCGCGTGCGATCCGCGCGGGTGAAATGGAGTTTGCGATTGCCGGCGGCGTGGAATCGATGACGCGCGCGCCGTTTGTGCAGGGCAAGGCGCAGGAAGCCTTTTCGCGTAACGCCGAGATCTACGATACGACCATCGGCTGGCGCTTCGTCAATCCGCTGATGAAACAGCAATATGGCGTCGATTCCATGCCGGAAACCGGCGAAAACGTTGCCGAGGAGTTCCAGGTCACGCGCGCCGACCAGGATGCCTTTGCGCTGCGCTCGCAACAGCGCGCCGGCAAGGCAATCGCTTCGGGCTATTTTGCCAGCGAGATCGTTGCGGTCGAGGTGCCGGGCGGCAAGGCGGGACCGGTCAAGGTTGACAAGGACGAGCACCCTCGCCCGGACACGACGCTCGAACAGCTGGCCAAACTCAAGACGCCATTCCGTAATCCCGGCACCGTGACGGCCGGCAATGCCTCCGGTGTCAACGATGGCGCCGCAGCCATCATTGTCGCGTCGGAAGCTGCGGTGAAGGCGCACGGCCTCAAGCCCAGCGCCCGCATTCTCGGGATGGCGTCGGCGGCAGTGCCACCGCGGATCATGGGCATCGGTCCGGTGCCGGCGACGCAAAAGCTGATGGCGCGCCTCCAGCACAAAAT